>JAUJNJ010000009.1:0-50224 GCA_030448225.1 Phycisphaerae bacterium | reverse complement strand
AGGGGTACATGGCGCTGCTGCTGTTCCTCGAGACCGGCATCCTCGGCGTCTTCCTTTCGCTCGACTTCTTCCTGTTCTACGTCTTCTTCGAGGTCTCGCTCCTGCCGATGTACTTCCTGATCGGCATCTGGGGCGGGCCGCGGAAGGAGTACGCGGCGATCAAGTTCTTCCTCTACACGCTGGTCGGCTCGATCGCGCTGCTGATCGTCCTGATCGGCACCTACCTCCACGCGAGGAGCTTCGACCTCGTCGTGCTCCCCGGCCTGCTCCGCGACGCCGGCTTCGCGTCCGGCGGCAATCTGTTCGGCATGGCGCAAATCTTCTTCCTCCTGCTGATGCTCGGCTTTCTCATCAAGGTGCCGGCCGTCCCGCTGCACACGTGGCTGCCCGACGCGCACGTCGAGGCGCCGACGCCGGTCAGCATGATCCTCGCCGCCGTGCTGTTGAAGATGGGGGGCTACGGCATCTTCCGCGTCGCCTACCCGCTCCTGCCCGACGCCGCGAAAACGTGGTGGCTGCTGATCGCGACCGTCGGCGTCGTCAGCATCATCTACGGCGCGCTCTGCGCGATGAGCCAGACGGACTTCAAGAAGCTCGTCGCCTACAGCAGCGTGTCGCACATGGGCTTCGTCGTGCTCGGGGCGGCCGTGATGACGACGGCGGGCGTGAACGGCGCGCTGTTCATGATGGTGGCGCACGGCATCACGAGCGCGATGATGTTCTTCGTCGTCGGCGTGATCTACGACCGGGCGCACCACCGCGAGATGTCGCGCTTCGGCGGGCTCGCCACGACGATGCCGGTCTACGCCGGGTTCTCGACCGTCGCCTGCTTCGCCAACCTCGGGCTGCCGGGGCTGTGCGGGTTCGTCGGCGAGGTGATGGTCCTGCTCGGCACGTTCCAGGCCGCCCGCGGCGGTCCGCCGGAGCAGGGGGGCTCGATCCTGCTGGCGGGCGGCCATGCGACGACGGGGCAGGTCTACACGCTGGCCGTCATCGCCTGCTTCGGCGTGGTGCTGGCGGCGGCGTACATGCTCTGGACGATCCAGCGCGTCTTCCTCGGCCCCGAGCGCGCCGAGCACGCCGGCTTCCCCGAGGTCGACGGCCGCGAGGTGCTCGTCCTCACGCCGCTTACCGTGATGGCGATCCTCCTGGGCATCCTGCCGACGGTCTTCTTCTTCGCGTTCACGAATCACACCGTCGACGCGCTGTTCGGCCTCTTCCGGGCGGGAACGTGATGTCGGAAGGAGGCGCCGCCGCCGCAGGTGTCACGCTGCGCCGGACTGGTGCGCGGGCTTCAAGTCGACGGAGAGCGGCCACGCGGTTGTAGGGCCGATCCGTAGGAGTTCGTGACGTCGTCGCGGGTCAGCCTCCGATCAGTTTGTTGAGCCCGCGGCACCACGGCTAAGAATCAATGCATCTTCTCGCTGCCTCCAGTACCGTCCCCTACATCCCGGGGTGGGCCGAGCTCGGCGCGTTCGTCGCCGATCTGTGGCTTGTCGCCACGATCGTCGCGCTGCTGCTGACGCCGTTCTTCGCCCGCCGGGCGAACGTGGCGTGCGCGTACGTTGCGCTCGCGGGGTTGGCCCTGGCACTCGTGTCGCTCGTCGCCGTCGGGGCGGACGCGGGGGAGTCGGCGGTGCGGTTCCGGCCGATGCTCGTCAGCGACGGCGTCGCGTCCTTCTGGAAGATCCTGCTGCTGCTCTTCACGGCCGGCGTGGTGCTGATGCGGTTCGGGACGGCGGCCGAGGAATTGCACGAGGGGGACGGGCCCGAGTTCTTCACGCTGCTGATCGGCGCCACGCTCGGCATGTCGCTCATGGCGTCGGCGTCGAACCTGCTGATGCTGTTCATGGCCGTCGAGATGGCGAGCCTGCCCAGCTACGTGCTGGCGGGCTTCCGCAAGACCGACCGCGTCGGCGCCGAGGCGAGCCTGAAGTACGTCCTGTTCGGCGCCGCCTCCAGCGCGGTGATGGTGTACGGCCTGTCGATGCTCTACGGCCTGTACGGCACGCTCCAGCTTTACGGCACGACCGCCGCCGACGGCACGCCCGTTGCCGGGCTGGCGGAACTCGTGGCGCGGGGCGCGGGGGGCGGGTCGGCGCTGCTGGCGGTGGCGCTGTTCGGCTTCATCGTCGGCGTAGGCTTCAAGATCTCGGCCGTCCCCTTCCACTTCTGGTGCCCGGACGTGTTCGAGGGCGCCGCGATCGACGTCAGTGCGTTCCTGTCCGTGGCGAGCAAAGGGGCCGCCCTCGTGCTGACGCTCCGCGTGCTCATGGCGCTCGCCGAGGCCGCCGACTACGCCCGTTCCGCGGAACTGACGGCCCTCGCCGCTGCGGTTGGCACGCTCGGCGCGATCACCGCCACCGTCGGCAACACCGCCGCCTTCGCGCAGAGGAACGTCAAGCGACTGCTCGCCTACAGCTCGATCGCACACGCGGGCTACATGCTCTGCGCCCTGTCGCTCATCATGATCGGCGGCGGCGCGTCCGCCGAATTTACCAACCCGGCAGCGGCGGTTGCGCAGGCCGTGCTGCTCTACCTGGCCGTTTACCTGTTCATGAACCTCGGCGCCTTCACGGTGGCCGGCCTCGTACGCCGCGAGACGGGCAGTGAAAACATCGACGACTACGCGGGTCTCGGCCGTCGAGCGCCGGTGCTGGCGGCGTGCATGGCGGCGTTCCTGTTCAGCCTCGTCGGCCTGCCGCCGCTGGCCGGGTTCGTCGCGAAGGTGAACTTGATGTGGGTCCTGATGCAGAACGGCGGCCCGTGGTGGGCGCTCGTCGTGGTCATCGGCCTGAACACGGTCCTGAGCCTGTACTACTACCTGCGCGTCGTGAAGGTGATGTACCTGGAAGAGGCCCCGAGCGGCCGGTCGCCGTCCACCCGCTCGGGCTCGCGGCACGAGCGTCGCGTGCGGCGATCGTGCTCGTCCTGATGTTCTTCGGCTTCGGGCCGCTGGGGCGGCTGACCACGAGCTACAGCGAACTGACACATCCCGCGGCCCCCGTCGCGCCCGCCTCCACGCAGCCCGCCGCGCAGCCCGTCGCGACTCGGCCCGGCGCGACCCTGCCCACCGCCACGCAGCCATCGCCACGGCCCATCGCCACGCAGCCCGCCGCGTCGGCGCGGTGACGCCGTAGAGCAGCATCGAACCACGTTAAATAAGCTGTTCGGCCGCCGCGTTTGCGGACGATCAATTCGCCTCACGCCCGACGGGCGCGCGGCGGCGGCGGAGCAGGGGAGGGCGACGGCCAACGCCAGCAGGCCCGCGGGTTCGGGGATGGGGGCGGTGCCGTCGGGGTTGTAGAAGACGTCGTCGATCGTGACGGTGGCGTCGGCGAGGCCCTCGAAGAGGATCGAGTCGAGCGAGAAAAGCTCGCCGTCGACCTTGCCATCGCCGGCGAAGAAGTTGAGCCACTCCGATGAGCCGGCGGGCGCGTCGAGGAACCACTCGTACTTGCGCCACGTGCCGTCGGTCACGACGAGTTGGGAGCGGCCCTGCTCGGTCTCGTTCGTCGCGCCGTTCAGGTCGTCGAGCACGATCGACACCCGCAGGGCCGGGTTCAGCGCCGTCGACGTCGCCTTCAGCCACAGGCCGACGGAACCGGTCGTCTCGATCGAGAGGTTCGTGACCGCCGTCGCGCGCTGCGCGTCGGCGCCGACGGCCGGGGCGGTGTTGGGGCCGAGCCCCGAGATGTAACGCAGGCGATAGCCGACGCGGTCCCGGTCGGGGTTGGTCTCGTCGTAGTTGATCGTGATCTGCTGGCCGAACCGAGAGCCGTTCGCGCCGGGGGCGGACTGCACCGCGAGCGACGTCAGGTTCCGGTTCGACCCCGAGGCCGTCCGCGAACTGCTGTTGAAGATCCCGGCATCGTAGGTGGTGTTGAACGCGGTGGGGGAACCGTTGGGGCCTGCGACCTCGAACGACGCGAGCGTCTTCACGTTCGCCGCCCGCGGGCCGGTCGAAGGCGTCGTCGCCATCTCCAGGCGGATGTCGGCGCCGTAGTAGTAGCGGAGGATGTCGAGGTAGTCCCAAGCGTTGTCGGAGAGGAAGTCGGCGCCGTTCTGACTCATCCCGCCACGGTTCCGGGGGAAGTTGCTCGGCGGCGTCGTCTGGAAGCCGAGCGACGTCTGGTCGATCGCGTCACGCGTGAGGTTGCGGTTGTAGGTGACGTACTGCTCGGTCCCCGAATGCCCGGCCGAGTCGATCGCGGGCTCGGCGACCCCGAACGGCGCGGCGCCGGTGGTGGCGGGCCGCAGGCCGGCGACGTAGAAGCCGGCGATGGTCACGTTGTCGAAGCGGAGGATCTCGCGCTCGGTGACGGCCGCGGCCGCGACGTGGGCGGCGGAGGGGGCGTTCGGGCTGGACGCGTTCGCCTCGTAAACCTGGTCCGCCTGACCGTTGCGGATGTAGCCCTGGCTTTCCAGCTTGTAGTAAAGGAACGTCCGCGCCGCGACCGCCTGTGCCTTGAGCGCCTCGAAACTGGCAGCCCCATTCTCGGCCTGCACCACGTTCGGGAGGTAGTCCGTCTCGATGTCGATGTCGTTAAATAGCACGGTGCCGGTGCTGTTCGCATCGACGACGTCAACCGTCAATCGGGCGGGGACGGCGGCGGACGCGCCGGCGGGAAGGACGCAGCCGAAAGCCGCCAAAAGTAAGATCTTGCGCACCCGATCCCGTTCTCGGGCGGCGGCGGCAACGGCGTCCTTCATGTCCCGGGTGCTCCTGCTATCGCTTGGCGAACAATTGGCGGCGGCGCAGCTTACGGGTTGCGGTAGGGCGGGGGCAAGTACATTTCGGCCGATCGCGGGTGCCGTGGCCGGGCCACTTCCGATACAGTCGGCCGACGATGTCCGTACCCGTCGCCGTCGTCGATGCCCTCGCCAGCCTGCTCGAGAGCGAGCAGGGCAGCGTCTTCCGGTTCATGGGCGACGGCTCGCCCTACCTCAACAAGGCGACGGCGGACGTGCGCCGGCCGCTGGCGGAGATGGTCGAGGCCAACGCGCGGCACGGGGCGCAACTCGCCGCGGCGATCGAGCACCTCGGGGGCTACCCGCCGCCGTCGCCGGCGATCCGCGCCGACGAGCAGTACCTCGCCTACCTGTCGCTGAAGTTCCTGCTGCCGAAGCTCGTGGAAGAGAAGGGGCTGACGATCCGTCGCTACGAGAACACGCTCCGCGCGATCCGCGACGTGGCCGCGCCCGACGTCGTCGACCTGCTGAAAGCGCAGATGGCGGAGCACGCGGCTCACGAGCAGGTCCTTCGGCAGAAGGCGGACGAGGTGATCGCTGCGAAGTGAACGCGTGGGGGCAAGTGGGTGGCTCTTGGACGACCGACAACTGGGGAATGCCGCGACACCGCATGCCACTGCGCGGATTTCACATCACGCGTGCTGCAGGTGCCGCCCTCCGTTTAGAGCTTATCCGAATAACCCGGAGCGGGCCCTGCGGGCCTGTGGCGAAACGGGGGACGTCGTGCTTTTCGGGTGGGCTCTTAGCCGGCGGGCTTGCCCGCCGTGACTGCGATACGAAAAACCTCGCTCCACTGCCGGCCTATAAATCCGGCTTCGAATCTTGGTCCACGCTCTCAGTTTTGACTGCTGTCTTGCTCCCCATCCGCTCCGGCGTCTTCCTGCACCGCCGCGATATCGCTTCTGGCCCGGGTCGAGTTCGAGCGCGCGCTTGAACGCCGTCTCCGCCTCCTGTTTCCGGCCGACGCGGTCGTAGGCGACGCCGAGGTTGTACCAGGCGTTGGCGTTCTTCTCGTCGATCCGCAGCGCGTCCGGTACAGGGTGATCGCCTCCTTGGTCCGCGCCCTTTTCCAGATGGTCGTACGCGAGCCCCGCCTCCTCGCGGCCGCTTCCCCACAGGTTCACGGCCGGCCGGAAGAAGACGGCGGCGACGACGGACGCGATCACGACCACCGCGGTGGCGGCCGCGTACGCAGGTCGGCCCCGGCCAGGCGCGGCGAGGCCGAGCAGCGCGCCGACGGCCGCGCCCCGAACCATGGGCCACGTTGCCGATGTTGATCGAGCCGGCCGCCGTGCCGGCGATGCAGAGGAAGAACCAGACGACGAAGACGACGTTCGTGTTGTAGTCGACCGCGCGGCGAACCGCGGGTCGCGGCGGCCGAGGACGTAGAGCATTGCCCACATCCATGTAGACGACGCCGGACAACCCGATGCCGCCGTCGTCGAGCGCGTACTGGGCGGCGCGGACCCCATCGCCATCACCAGAATGATCGCCAGCGTCCGGACGTGGCCGTACGCCGCCTCCAGCACCGTGCCGAGGATCCAGAGCCAGTAGACGTTGAACAGGAGGTGAACCGGCCCGCCGTGCAGCAGGATCGACGTGACGAACCGCCAGATCTCGCCCCGGCGGACGAGCGCGTTCTCCAGCAGCGGCGAGACGTCGACCCGCTCGGAAGTGGTACGCGATCGTCACCCCGATCGCCAGCAGAGCGGTGCCGCCGACGATTGGGAACCGCGGCAGGTCAGACACGGGTGGCGGGGGTCTCATCACGTGAAGGAACTCCGATTCGCAAGCGAAAAAGTCGCCCAGACCGAGGCGAAGGAACTAAAAAATGTCGCAATTGACGCGGGTTTAGGAACCCCCGCTCAGCGACGTCCCAGCCGATTCAGTATCAGCGCGATGAATGATTGATCGTCTACTTCGCGTCCTTCGTGTGCTTCGCGGTCCCGCTCTTGGACCGTTCTACACGCCGTAGATCTCCGACGCTTTGCCGGACAGGTATCGCAGCAGCGGTGCCGCGGACAACTCCTCGCCGGTCACTCGGCGGGCGAGTTCCAGGCCGGTGTAGCGCTGCCGTGGGCGTGGATGTTCCGGCGGAGCCAGTCGAGCAGCGGGCGGAACTCGCCGCGGGCGAACATCGCGTCGAGGTCGCCGAGGTCGCGGCGGGCGGCCTCGAAGAACTGGGCGGCGTAGAGGTTGCCGAGCGTGTAGGTCGGGAAGTAGCCGATCGCCCCGCCGCTCCAGTGGACGTCCTGCAGACACCCGCGGGCGTCGTCCGGCGGCGTGAGGCCGAAGGTAGTAGCGCACCTTCTCGTTCCACGCGCTTGCAGGGCGTCGTCGGCCGTCAGGTCGCCGGTCATCAGCGCTGTTCAGGCTCGAAGCGGGCAGGACGTGAAGGTTGTAGGTCGCCTCGTCGGCGTCGGTGCGCACGAGCGACGGGCGCATCGTTGACGGCGGCGTACCAGTCGTCGTCGCTCACGCCGAGTAGCGTTGGGGAACAGGCCGCGCGCGGGGAGGAAGTACTGCCAGAACGCGCGGTTGCGGCCGACGAGGTTCTCCCCCACGTGCGCGACTGCGACTCGTGGATGCCGAGCGACACGTACTCGCCGCGCGTGCCGTAGTGCTCGGGCGGCAGGCCCGCAGCCGTAGAGCGCGTGGCCGGTCTCGTGGAGCACGCCGAAGAACGCGTCGGCGAAGTTCGACTCGTCGTAGCGCGTGGTCATGCGGGTGTCGCCGGGGCCGAGCGTCGTGCAGAACGGGTGGACGCTGACGTCGGGCCCCGCCGGCGAAGTCAGAGGCGATCGCCGCCGCCGCCCCGCGAGAAAGGCCTCTCTGCTACGCGAACCGGGGTGAAACGGCGAAGGATCTCGGCCAGCGCGCGCCGCGCGACGACTCGCCGATCCGGCGGATCAGGTCGACGAGCGGCGGCCCTCAGCGCGTCGAACACCCGCCGCACCGCCCGCGTCTCGCCGGGCTCGTACTCGTCGAGCAGCGCGTCGTACAGGTTGCCGAGTCGTACCCGACGCACGCGGCCTCCTGCCGCTTGAGGTCCACGATCTTGGCCATCCACGGCCGGAACATCGCGTAGTCCGCTGCGCACTCCCCCCGCCTGCTCCGACAGTACCGACGTCCTGGACAGTTCCTCGACCAGCGCCGGGGGCAGCTTGCGGCTCCGCTCGTACAGGCGGCGCGTCTCCCGCAGGTTCGTCACGACGTCGTCGTCGTCCGGCCGGCCCGTCGTCAGGCCGCCCGAGACCTCGATCAGGTCCCCGAGGCGCGGCGACGTGAACCGCTCGTGGATCATCCGCGCCCGGCAACGACGTCTGCGCCGCGCGGTGCTCCGCGCTTGCGCGACGGCATCTGCGTCCGCTCGTCCCATCCAGCACCGACCCGACCGACGACAGCAGGTTGATCTCCCGCAGTTCGGTGAGCAGCGCGTCGTCGCCCATTGCGCGTCCGTCATAGGCGGGATTGGATCATTGCGACCCTTCGTGTCGACACGCGTGCGGTCTGGACACGATCAGGAAGGGCGGCCGCGAAGACGCGAGCGGCTGGCCGAGTCGCCGGGCGACTATTCGCGTGCCGGCCCATTCGGGTAGCGTCGGCCGAACTCGCTCCCCCGTGCGGGATGTCATTCTCCGGACGGGGCGCGCGACCCCTATGGAAAACTGCTTTCCCCGATTAACATGCCCGGCTCGACTCCAGGAGTGAGATTAGCGATGGCCGACGAAATCAAAGCGGACGAGTACAAGGAAAAGTTCCGACCCGACCAGACCGCGGCTGGACCAGGAGGTCGAGGCGGCAACTCCGCGTGGGCGTGTCGCTCGACGACCTGTACGGCTTCGACAAGCCCGGGGGCGACGCGCAGCAGGGGAGGGCGGCGGCGGCGCCGGGCGCTGGGCGGGGCGCGCGGGGGCGGATCATCTCGATCAACAAGGACGACGCGTTCGTCGACCTCGGCGGCAAGAGCCAGGGCATCTGCCCGATGATCAGTTCGAGGCCGAGCCGAAGGTCGGCGAGGAGTACGAGTTCCACGTCGACCGCTACGACCCGCGCGGGCCTGCTGATCCTCAACCGCAAGGGGCGTCAACACGAAGGTCACCTGGGAGAACCTCGAGGTCGGCCAGCTCGTCGAGGGGACCGTCACCGGCATGAACAAGGGCGGCCTCGAGCTCGAGGTGAAGGGCATGCGCGCGTTCATGCCCGCCGGCCAGGTCGACGTCGTCTTCCACAAGGACCTGTCGGTCCTGATCGGCCAGAAGTTCCAGGCCGAGGTGACGAAGTTCGACGCGCGCACGGCAAGGACCTCGTCCTGAGCCGCCGGGTGATCCTCGAGCGCGCGAGAAGGAAGTGAAGCGTCAGGAGATGATGACGCAGCTCGAGGTCGGGCAGATGCAGCCAGGGACGGTCCGCAGCGTGATGGACTTCGGCGCGTTCGTCGACCTCGGCGGCGTCGACGGGCTGCTGCACGTCAGCGAGATGAGCTTCCGCCGCGGCCGCCACCCGAGCGAGTTCGTGAAGGAGGGGACCTCGTCGACGTCAAGATCGTGAAGTTCGACAAGGAGACCGGGAAGCTCAGCCTCAGCCTGAAGCAGGCGCTTCGACCCGTGGATCGGCATCGAGGACCGCTACGCGGTCGGCTCGACCGTGACCGGCCGGGTGGCGCGGGTCGAGTCATTCGGCGCGTTCATCGAGGTGGAGGAGGGAATCGAAGGCCTTCTCCCCGTCAGCGAAATGAGCTGGCAGCGCATCCGCCACCCGGCCGACGTTGCGAAGGAAGGTGACACGCTCCGCCTCGTCGTCCTCTCGATCGACCCGGCCGCCAAGCGGCTCAGCTTCAACCTGAAGCAGGCGGGCCCGACCCGTGGGCGACGGTGAAGGATCGCTTCGCGGTCGACACGGTGGTGAGCGGCAAGGTGACCCGCCTCGTCGACTTCGGCGCGTTCGTGGAGCTGGAGCCGGGCCTCGAAGGGCTCATCCACATCTCGGAGCTCGACAACCGCGTGCGGACGGCGGGCGACGTGGTGAAGGAAGGCCAAGAGGTGAAGGTGCGGGTGCTGGAGGTCGACAAGGACGCGCGGCGGGTGTCGCTCTCCCTCCGCCGCGCCCAGCGAACCGGCCGCCGCCCCGGCCGCACCGGTCGCAGAACCGGTCGGCGCGCGAGCCGCCGCCAAGAAGAAAAAGCGACCCGAGCTGCGCGGCGGCCTCGATTGGAACTGGTGACGAGCAGCGTCTGAAGGATGATTCACCCGGGCCGTCGACGTTCATCGCCGACGGCTCTTTTCATTGCTAGCCGCTCATACGGTTCGGCATTAGTCAGTGGGCGTATAGGGCGTGGTGGGCATTGCGGTTTCACCGCATGCGAGAAGCAACCGCATCAGAATCAGACGGCGAGCGTGCGAGTCACCTTCCATACCTCGTCGATCGTGATGGCATCGAGCGAAGGGCCGGTCACGACGTCGACCTGCGGGCCGAGCGGGCGCTGGCGGGTCGGGTCAGCCGGGGCCGAAGATCGAGACGGTCCGGCCGCCGAGGATGCCGGCGAGGTGGCCGGGGCCGCTGTCGTTGCCGACGAAGCATCTCGCGTCGCGCACGTAAGGAGTTCGAGGAGCGACGCCGGGCTCGCCACGTCGGCGGCCGTCGCGGCGACGCGATCGAGTTGCTCCTTCGGCCGATGTCGCGCTCGACCTCGCCGAGCAGGACGCGCTTTCCGGCGCCGTCGGCCCGGAGGCGTTCGATCCAGTCGAGGAATCGTTCGGCCAGCACTTGCGCCGCCGCGCGCTGGATGAATCACGACGGGGCCCGCCGACCTGGCAGGGCGAGCGGAGCGACGCCGCGGGTGGCGATCGACCGCAGGATCTGCGGCGACGGTGTGGGCGGCGGAGCCGGCGGGGAGTGACCGAGGATGAACTCCGACACGTGGCCCGCGTGGTCGTCCGGCGGCGCGCCCGACGTCAGCGTCAGCACGTCCGCCGCCGGGCAGATCACGCGGACGTGCACCCACGGGTCGGCGTCGCGGCGACGAAGGTCACCACCGTGTGCGCGCTTCGGCCAGTCGTTCGCCGATGGTTCGGGCAGGGCAGGCGTCTCCGAGAACAGGTGATGCCATCCCGCCTCCACGTCGAGCGACTCGACGCGCAGAACCTTCTCCGCCAGCGCCCCCTTCCCGCCTGCGTGACGTAAAAGACCCGGCTCTGCGGGTAGAGCCGGGCCAGCGTCGCGCGCCAGCAGCCAGTGACGATGAAGTCGCCGAGGCGCCCACATGAAGATGAGGATGTTGCGACCCACAGCCATGACGAAACCCGCCCCGCGGATGCGACATCGTAGCAGGCGGACGGCGGCGGCTTCCACTGGCCACGGTTTCGGAGAGGCGCGGCGTCGGTCAGGTATCGAGGTCGATCGCTTCCGACTTCTGGAGGTACCGGCATCGGCCGCTTCATCGCTGCGGCCGAAAGGAGGAGCGGTGCGAACGAGTGCCGCGTCTTACCTCCCGCGTCCGGCTCACGCCTCGGCGAGGCGATCCCGCCGCCGCCGAGGACGACGTCCTCGTCGTACAGCACGACCGCCTGGCGGGGCGTCACGGCGCTCTGCGGCTCGTCGTAGGTGACGACGATCTCGTCCTCACCCGTGCGGCGGGCGACCGCCGGCTGCGGGTGGTGGTTGTACCGGATCTTCGCGGCGCAGCGGACTTCGCCGCCGCCGGCCGCGTCGGCCAGGGCGGGGGACAGGACGTTGATCTGCCGCGCGACGAGGCTCGTCTTCAGCAGCGCGTCTCGGTCGCCGAGCACCACGCGGTTCGCGGCGGCGTCGATGTCGAGGACGTAGAGCGGATGGCCGCGGGCGACGCCGAGGCCCTTGCGCTGGCCGATCGTGAAGTGCTGGTGCCCCTCGTGCCGCCCGACCACCTCCCCCGCGGGCGTGACGAACTCGCCGGCGCGGAACCGCTCGGGCGTGCGGCGGCGCACGAGGCCGGCGTAATCGTTGTTGGGGACGAAGCAGATCTCCTGCGAGTCGGGCTTGTTGAACACCGGCAGGTTCCACTCCGCAGCCAGCGCCCGCACGGCGTGCTTCTCCATGTCGCCGATCGGCAGCAGCGTGTGCTCCAGCGCGGCGGGCGTGACGCCGAACAGCACGTAGCTCTGGTCCTTGCGCGCGTCGAGGCCCCGCAGGAGTCGCTTGCGGCCGGTGGCGGGGTCGACGGCGGTGCGGGCGTAGTGGCCGCTGGCGACGAAGTCGGCGCCGACGGCGTGCGCGTACTTCGCGAGCTTGCCGAACTTCAGCCAGTCGTTGCACCGCACGCACGGGTTGGGCGTGCGGCCGCGGTTGTACTCGTCCACGAAGTAGTCGATCACCCGGCCGAAGTCCTCCTGGAAATTCAGCACGTAGAACGGGATGCCGAGCATCCCGGCGACGCGGCGGGCGTCGGCGGCATCGAGGACCGAGCAGCACCCCTGCTTGTTCTTCCCGCCGCCGCTGCCGCCGGCCGCGGGGTTCGTCTCGCACGCTTCTTCGACCTCGGCCACGCCCGGCGGCGACCCGAGCCGCATGAACACGCCGACAACGTCATACCCCTCGCGCATCAGGAGGGCGGCGGCGACCGAGGAGTCGACGCCGCCGCTCATGGCGACCACCACCTTCTTTCGCTCGCCGGCCATCATCTCCCGGACGATAGGAACCCTTCAACGCAGAAGCCGCAGTTCTCGCACGATCACGGTCCGCGGCCAAGCCCCCGGCACCCGAGGATGCGGCGGAGTCGATGAGGTCCATCATAGAGGAACTGACGAACACGGTCTGGATGGACCGCGGGGAATGCGAGGGTGGCCGACGCCGGACCCAGCATTGGACGCGACTAAAAGCGTGCCGGACTGACCAAGCGGCCTTTCGGCGGCCTCCCGTCATCGCTGGCGGCACGGCGACAAGTGTTCGGTGCCGCTACGTCAAATGATGCTGCAAGCACCGCCGCCGCCTCGGTCAACAACGTCGGCTCGTTACAGATTTCCCCGCGCTTGAGGTCAGATCAGCCTGAACAATCCGCGCTGCCGCTTTTTCCGCCATTGGTCATACGACCTCAGATCGCCCGGTTCCCGTCCGTCGGGCACGCCGTTTGACGGCGGAGCGGGGGAGGCCGCGCCAGCCGTCGACGTCGGCGCAGGCTCGCGTGGCGCGGCGGGATCATCGACGGGAATGGGCGCGAGCCGCGGGGGGCGGCCGCGATCGCGCCCGCTCGTGCGACCACATCCGTTGGTCGCGACGTCTCGCGCGACTTTCGCCGGCTGCGATGACTCGCGTCGGCTTTTGACCCTCCCGCTCAGGGGAGAAGGACCACGTAATGATGAACGCTCTTATCTGGTGCGCCCCCTACAAGGTGAAGGTCGAACGCGTGCCCGACGCGAAGATCATCAACCGGCGGGACGCGATCGTGAAGATGACCTCGACCTGCATCTGCGGGTCGGACCTGCACCTCGTCGACGGCTTCATCCCGTTCATGAAGCCCGGCGACATCCTCGGCCACGAGCCGATGGGCATCGTGCAGGAGGTCGGCCCCGACGTCGACGGGAACAAGCTCAAGGTCGGCGACCGCGTCGTCGTGCCGTTCCCGATCGGGTGCGGCGAGTGCTTCTTCTGCCGCCGCCAGCTCTGGAGCTGCTGCGACAACTCCAACCCCAAGGCGTACCTCGCCGAGAAGGCGTACGGTCAGGCCACTTCGGGTATTTTCGGCTACTCCCACTTAACCGGCGGCTACGCGGGCGGGCAGGCCGAGTACCTCCGCGTGCCGTACGCGGACGTCAACTGCCAGAAGATGCCCGAGGACCTGACCGACCACCAGCTCGTGCTGCTGTCAGACGTCTTCCCCACCGGGTGGATGGCGGCCGAGCACTGCAACTTCCAGCCGGACGACACGGTGGCGGTGTGGGGCTGCGGGCCGGTCGGGCAGTTCACGATCCGCAGCGCGATGCTCCTCAACGCCGGCAAGGTCGTGGCGATCGACAACGGCAAGATGGTCCCGGAGCGGCTGAAGATGGCCCGCGACGCCGGCGCGACCACGATCGACAACAGCACCGACGACGTCTACCAGCGCCTGCTCGAGCTGACCGGCGGCATCGGCCCCGACGTCTGCATCGACGCGGTCGGCATGGAGGCGCACGGCAGCAACGCCGTCGAGCACGCGTACGACAAGGCCAAGACGATGCTGCTCGGCGAGAGCGAGCGGCCGGCCGTGATCCGCCAGGCGCTGGAGTGCTGCCGCAAGGCGGGCACCGTCTCCATCGCAGGCGTGTACGGCGGGGCGTCGGACAAGATCCCGATCGGCGCGTTGATGAACAAGGGCCTGACGATCAAGACCGGCCAGACGCAAGTGCACCAGTACGTCCCGCGCCTGCTCGAACTGATCCGCCAGGGCAAGATCGACCCGAGCTTCGTCGTCACCCACCGCATGCCGCTCACCCAGGCCGCCGAGGCTTACGGCCTCTTCCGCGAGAAGAAGGACGGCTGCATCAAGGTCGTCCTCGACCCGGCGGCGTGATTGCGGTGCGGCGACGGCGTACGCACGGACGCGCCGCGACCGTCGAAGCGTCAACCTGCGTCGCGATAGTGCGGAGCTTGGGAACGCGACGACAGGTCTGCCACGCCCTTTAGCCGCACGCCCGAAGGGCTCGCTGCCGGTCGCTCGGCAAGTGTCAGGAGCGCGCATCGCAACGACATCGAGCGCCGGAGTATCCGTCGCAATTCGGCTCTAAGCGACGGGGTAACCGCAAGGTGAACGACCCCTGGCAGCGCATCCTCGCGTGGGTCGAGGCCCACGCGCCCGACCTGCTCGACTTCCTCGAGCCGGCGGCCGACCGCGCGGACCTCGCCGAGGCGGAACGGCGGCTGTCGATGCGGCTCCCGGCGGCGCGCGCGTTCTACGGCCTGCAGAACGGCACGACGGCGTTCGCCGTCTTCCCCGCCCTCGACGCCGAGCAGTCCGCCTTCGGGCCGCTGCCGCTCGACGAGATCGAGTTTCTCGAGCCCGACGAGGACGAGCCCCGCGGCCGGCGGCGCCGCGGCGAGCCGGAGGAGGAGTTCGAGGCCGACCCGGGCGTGCGCCCGGAGTTCTGGCACCCGAACTGGATCCCGTTCGCCGCGACGCTCGACCGCGGCGACTTCCTGCTCCTCGACTTTGCCCTCGCCCGCGGCGGCCGCATCGGCCAGGTGATCGAATGGCGGCACGACACGAACGAGCCGAGTCGTCGCGCCATCCTGGAACACCTGTTAACGCAAACCGCCGACGGCCTCGAATCCGGCACCTACGTTTGGGACGAGCAGAGTGGTATCCGCCGCACCTTCAGGCGATGACCCCTCAGCACGAAGTGCCCCTCACGTCGTCGATACAGAAATCACTGCCGCGTCATCGCGAACCCCGTCGTGCGAACGCAAGACGCACCCGCCGACGCCCGCTTCGGTCCGCCCGCGGAGACGCGCGCGGCAGCGGCTTGCGGTTTCGCAGCGTCAAACCAGCGGATGCATTCTCCGACGGATCAAGACGAGGGGACGATCACACGCACCGGATCGCGATCAACGTCTGGTCATCGGTCGGCGGGGCGTTCTCACAGAAAGCGGCGACGTCGGTGCGGACGCGCGATGCATTCATCGGCGTTGTTCCCGCCGCTGTCGAGCAGCAGCTCGTCGAGCCGTTCGACGCCGAACAACTGGCGTTCGTCCGCGCGCGCAGGGGCGCGCGGCCGCCTCGGTGATGCCGTCGGTGTACAGCAGCAGCAAGTCCCCGCGGTCGAACGCGATCGTCGACTGTTCGTAAACCTGGGCGTCGAGGATTCCCATCGGCAACCCGCCGCACGTCGAGCGCGCGAGGACCGCGCGCCGCGGACGAGGCGCGGCGGCTGTGCCCGGCCCGGCGCGTAGGTGAGCGTCCGCGCCGCCGGGTCGAGGACCGCGTAGAACGCGGTGACGAACGTGCCGCCGCGCGTGTAGGACCGGGTCAGCCGGTCGTTGAGGTACTGGAGGAGCATCGCGGGCGCGCGCGGGTGCCGGGGTGCGCGTGGGCGACGGCGTGCGTGATCGCCATCAGCACGGCCGCCGGCGTGCCGTGGCCGGAGACGTCGGCGATGAACAGGCCCCACCCGCCGCCGTCGAGCGGGAAGAAGTCGTAGTAATCGCCGCCGGCGCGGGCAGCTCGTCTGGTAGTAGGCGGCGAGCTCGAAGCCGGGGATCGACGGCAGCGACTCGGGCAGCAGCGACCGCTGGATCTGCCCGACGGCCTGCAACTCGCGGTCGAGCGCGCCCAGCGCCGAGGCGAGCTGGTTGCCGCAGCACGAGGTTCTGCGTGCCGCGGCCGAACAGGCCCGACTGCCAGTGGAGCATCGGGATCATCGCGGGGTCGAGGCCGTCGTCGCCCGGCGGGAAGAGCAGGGCCGTCACGTTCAGCCCCTCGCCGCCGTCGTACTGCGGCATCGCGATCATCGACGCGAACCCCTCGAGGAAGAACCGCCGGGTCGTCGGCCGCCAGCCGCCCGGCAGGTCGTCGATGAAGATCGGTCGGTTCGCGTACGCCACCTCGCCGAGCACCCCGCCGCGCGCTTGGGGAGCCGGTCGCGCTGCGTCCAAGGGTTGATGTCCTCGGTGAACCGCGACGACCGCGTGACGAGGTAGAACGGCGACTCCACGCCCCGCCGGGAGACGGCGACGAAGTTCGACGTCGACGAGGTCGCTGATGTTCTCCCAGTAGACGCTGACGAGTTCCTCCGGGTCGGTCACGCCGGAGATCGCCCGCATCGTCCGGTCGACGATCGCCAACTCCTCCCGCCACGGCAGCCGCACCTTTCGCATGACCAAGATCTTACCCGCGGCCCGCGGGGACGCGCGGCGTGTCGCGACCGGGGCAACACCGTCGGGCACGCGCCGATCGTCGGCCGCCGCGGCGCGAACTCGCATTTCGAGAAGGTCACGTTGGCGAGTTGCGTCCCCGGTTTGTAGAACCCCGGAGAGACGCCCGCCGAGTGGGGATCGTGGGCCGACTTCACATCCGCGGCCGCGGCGATCGCGCAAACCCGGCGTCCCACCACGGGATAACCCAAGAATGAGAGATGCCGCTGCGCGTCATTCGTGGTGCGATGGATTGGCGACGCGCCGGCTCCACGCTTACCAGCCGCACGCCTGCCGGCACGTGCCGCGGCGCGAGGCGGCGGGCGAGACGCTGTACGGGCGGGCGGCTTGCTCTAAGCTCGATCCACGGGGGCCGGCCTACGACTGTCACCCCGCCATGTGGAACGCCCGCGCATCGCGGGTCTCGTAACGTCGAGGAATGATGCCGGAAACGTTCTTGGACTTGCTGCGGCGGGGCGGCCACGACGCGATGCTTCCGCGGCCCGACCGCGGCGGGCCGGCGCGCAGGGCGTTCGCCCCGCCGGCGCCGGCGGCCGCGGGGTGGGACTTCGCGTTCGCCACCGGCATCGAGTGCTCCAACCCCGCTGTCGCCGACCCCGCCAACCCCGGCGGCCGCATCCGCCGCGACCTGCTCGCCGAGTGCGGGCACTACCGGTACGTCCGCGAAGACCTGGCGGCTCGTGAAGGATTTGGGCATCCCCGTCCTGCGGTACGGCCTGCCCAACCACCTCGTCCACCGCGGCCCGGGCCGTTACGACTGGTCGTTCGCCGACGAGGCGATGAACGAGATCAGGCGGCTCGGCATCACGCCGATCCTCGACCTGCTGCACTTCGGCGTGCGCGACTGGCTCGGCGACTTCCAGAACCCGGAACTGCCGATCCACTTCGCAGAGTACGCCGCCGCCGTCGCGCAGCCCGCTACCCGTGGGTGCGGGCCTACACGACGGTCAACGAGGTGTTCGTGTCGTCGCGCAACAGCGGGTGGGACGGGCTGTGGAACGAGCGGCTGCGGACCGAGCGCGGGTTCGTCACGGCGCTGAAGCACCTCGTCGCCGCCAACCTGCTCGCCGACGCCGCGATCGTGCGGCACCGCCCCGACGCGATCTTCGTCCAGAGCGAGTCGGCGGAGTACACGCACCACGTGGTGGCCGCGCCGTCGCACGACGTGAAGCTGCGAACAAGCTGATCTTCCTCCCGCTCGACCTGCTCTACTCCAAGTCGCCCGACGCGGACGTGCTGATGTTCGCCCAGGACAACGGCCTCACGCGCGAGGAGTTCATGTGGTTCATGCGGTCGCGGCCGGCCGGCTATCAGGTGATGGGCAACGACTACTACGGGCACAACGAAAAGCTGCTGCTGCCCGACGGCACCGTGATGTACGGGGAAGACGTGCTCGGCTGGTACCAGGTGACGTTGCGGTACTACCGCCGGTACTACAAGCCGGTCATGCACACCGAGACGAGCACGCCGTTCCCGGACCTGAACCCGCGGTGGCTGTGGAAGCAGTGGGCGAACGTGCTGCGCATGCGGCGGGACGGCATCCCGGTGCTGGGGTTCACGTGGTACAGCCTGACCGACCAGGTCGACTGGGACACGCAACTCGCCGAGCGCCACGGCCGCGTGAACGCCTGCGGCCTCTACGACCTCGACCGCCGCCCTCGACCGGTGGCGGCGGAGTACCGGAAACTAATTCAGGAGTTCGGCCAGATCACCGCGCTGGCGCACGGCGAACTCTTCGAGGTCACCACTCAACCCGCGGCCGCCGATCCGGACGTATAGGGGCGCGTCCCGTTGAGGTCTACTGGTCGACGACGCGTCGTCCGACGTGCAGCTTCGACGCCTGCGTCGCGGTTGTAGCGCGAGCTACAAAACGATTGCCCGCTTCGCGTCGATCGCGACGCGGGCGTCGCAACTACAACCATGCCGAGTACCCCAACTGTCATCAACCAGCACTGCTCCGCCACGCGCACTTACGAAACGAAAACGCCGAGGCTTGTGGCCTCGGCGTTTCGTCTTAACCGGCAGGTCTCGATTTCTCGGGACCGACTTCTAAGTAGCGCTGACAGGATTCGAACCTGCGACCTCCAGGTTATGAGCCTGGCGAGCTGCCTCTGCTCTACAGCGCGGCCTTGTGCATCAGTCCGATTCGGGCCGAAACCCGTCTCGAACTGTGCATGCACGATGATAGCGATCAGGCGGGCGGTGTCAATCCTCTCGCGAAAAAAAGTCGAACGGATGGGGCCCGTGTGGGCGCTAAACCCATGGCAGACCAGCGGCTATTGCCGATCGCCGGCCGGTCCGTCACCCCTCACCGCCTGGCGCCGGACGGGCTGTTGCTGAACGCGACAAAACAGCGGCAGCAACACGGCAGCGCTTTCCCGGTGGGCAGTTCTCCGCACAGAAAGTAGCCCTCCGCTTCTTCCGTTGCCGTGCCCATTCGTTTCGACGTTATCGAAAGTTCTAACTCTCGCACAGACCGCCGTCTCCGATTGTGACGGCGTCTACAGGTGCGTATGATGTTCGGTACGGACGCGGGGCGACGGGCTCGCTCGCGGCCGGGCATCGAGATTACCATTCGGGGTCGACGAGCGGGCGGAAGGAGCCTCGTGTTCGTCGCGCGGGTTCGCCGGGGCGACGTGACCCGGGCCGGCGGGTCGCCTCCTGAACGATCTCACCCTCTCGCGGCAAAGGAGTGCCAGTGGCCGGGGAAACCGACCTTCACAAGACGTTGAAGAAAGAAGCGTGTCGGTGGCTGTACCGCAACGGGTACCGCTGCATCGCGGCCGAGGTGCGGCTCAAGCCGCTGGGGATCATCGACGCCGTCGGCACCGGCGTGTTCCGACCGTTCCACAACTACCTGTTCATCCCGCGCGAACTGCCGCAGGTCTGCTTCATCGAGTGCAAGGCGTCGCGCAGCGACTTCCTCTCCGACTGCAGCCGCGACGGGCAACTGTCGCTCTGCCTCATGGAACGCGCCGGCAACCGCAAGGCCAACAGGCGGCGCAAGTACGCCAAGCGACTCCGGCAGACCGTGGGGCTCGCGAAGTTCGAGGCGTGCCTCATGCAGCCGATGGCGAACATCCACTACATCCTGGCGCCGTCGGGCGTCGTGCAGAAGAAGGACCTGCCGCCGCGCTGGGGCCTGCTGTCGTACGGCGAGGGGGGGATCAGCGTCGTCGTCCGCCCAGACTGGCAGGAGACCGCGCGCTGCGAGTACGTCGAGAGCGCGATCGCCCGCACGCTCACCGGCGACATCTACCGCGCCGACGACCGCGCGATCAGCTCGGTCAACCGCGAGATCTTCTCCCAGCAAACGCAACTCGCCGATCGCATCCGCTCGATCCGCCCGCAGGTCGTGCTGGCGCCGCAGCCGGGCGACGCGTAGGCGCGGAGCCGTCGGGGCCATCTCGCGGCAGCCTTTTGTGCCCGCGACGTGAAAGGATCGAAAAGTTCCGCCCGCAGCTACGACTCGCGCGGGCGGGCGCCCATCGCTGCCAATGAAACGGCAGAACGCACCAATCCGTTTTCGGAAGAGACGACCGCGTTCGATCGCACCTGATAGCCGCAGAACAGAACGCGGTCTTCCGCAGCACGGGGCAACGTGCCACCGCAGGCGACCGGTGCGCTCGCACTGAGAAGGTAGCCGTATCGACTAACTCGCGATCGATCGGTTCACCGCCGGCACCGAATAATACCGTTCGATCGCCGCCGCAATCGACTCGCGGCTGGCGACGACGAACTTGATCGACGCGGGCAGCAGCCGGGGCAGCTCCTGGGCCGCGCGGGCGGCGCCGAGCGCGTCGGTCGCGACGACGAGTTGGCCGCCGAACGAGCGGATCGGCACCACGCCGAACTCCCGGGCGAGGCTCGCTGGCAGGTGGGCGATCGCCTGCGAGTCGATCCCGATCGTCGCGAGGTTCACCTCCGGCGTCAGCCGGGCGAGCTGGTGGCACCAGGCGTGCCACACGTCCTCCGGGCGGCACAGGCCCCACGCCATCGCGATCTCGCCGAACCGGCGGTGCGAGCTGCTCTGGTCCTCGAGAATCTCCGCGACGTCGTGCTCGCTCAGGTTCACGACTTGGCCGAGGCATTCACCGAAACGCGTTCCATTCATGGCAGTCTCTCCTCCACCGCGCCCCGCGGACCCGGCCGGCGGCGGCGGTCGCGAGCGGGTGAATTCCTTCCACCGACGAACCTACGATACGTTGTTTCCCGAGGCAAAAGTCGGGCCGCGCGCCCGGCGCGACGGCGCGGGCCCGGCACGTCCGATAAGATCGGCGGGCCGTTCGCGAGACGCACGATGAGGCTCCTCACTTACAACATCCTCGACGGCGGCGGCGGACGGGCGGACGCGATCGCGGGCGTCATCGCGTCGCAGCGGCCGGACGTCGTCGCGCTCGTCGAGGCGGACGACGCCGCCGTCGTCGACCGATTCGCCCGCCGGCTCGGGATGGACTTCGCCCACGCGCCGGGGAACGCGCACGCGTCGGCGCTGCTGAGCCGTTGGCCGATCCGTGCGTCGGTCAACCACGCGCCGCTGCGGCCGGCGATGTCGAAGTCGCTGCTCGACGTGATCGTCGCCGCCCCGGCGGGGGGCGAGTGGGCGATCGGCGTGCTCCACCTGCACGCCCGCGCCGCCGACGCGGACGAGGCGCGGCGCGAGGCGGAACTCGACGTCGTGCTCGACGTCTTCGCCGCCCGCCGCGCCGCCGGCCGGCCGCACCTGCTCTGCGGCGACTTCAACGCGAACGCGCCGTACCAGCGGATCGACCCGCAGCGCTGCAAGCCGAGCACCCGCGAAGCGTGGCGCGCCAACGGCGGCGGGCTGCCCCGGCGCGTCGTGCAGCGCCTGCTCGACGCCGGCTACCGCGACACGCTCCGCGAGGCCGACCCCGCCGCCGCCGAGACCGTCGGCACGTTCTCCACCGAGTTCCCCGGCCAGCGCGTCGACTACGTCTTCGCGTACGGGTTCGACTCGTCCCGCATCAACGCGGCGTGGGTGGTTCACGACGACGCCGCGCGGTCGGCGAGCGATCATTTCCCGGTCGGGCTCGAAATGGCGTGACATGAAGTGCCCCGATCGAAGAAGACCGCCACCGCCGCGGAACCGGCGAACGTCGGCAGGCGCGTCGGGATGATGCGGCTATTGGGTCGTCAACCCATCGCTCGCGTGCGACAGTGTTCAATACGGGTGGGCCCAATCGTGGGATGGTCGGCTCGCCCACGTTCTTCGTCAGGGACTGTCGGGGACACGGGCGAGCCGCCCGCGCCACGACGATTCAACCCGCTTGACGAACGCTCACTCAGAACCGCGTTGACTGATCGATCTGCCGGACGACGTGGCACGCGTTCTATCGGCAACTGACGCGCGATTGGCACCGCGGAATCGCTTAACAGCGGTGTCGTCGCGTTTTCAATCGGACCGTTGCGCCTGACGGGAATCTTCTGCGGTGTTCGCGGCGCACACGATGGGACGACAATCTCGCGAACGGAGCGAGATCCGAGCAGCCGCCGGACCGTCGCCGCACGCCGCCGCCACCCGCTCCGCGAACGGCGTCGATGTCGAGGCGTATCATTCGGTCGAGATCGGACGCGTACGGTGACGTTCGAGGGGATCGCGGGCTGACACGGGAGACCTGAATTGAGTTGGCGGACCTATGCGGACTTCGCGAAGCGGCGGCAACTCATGCTGCGCCTCGCCGACCGCCTCGGCCGTAGCCGGGGGCGGCTGCGCATGTTCGAGGACTTCTACCCGCCCGCGCCGCCGCGCGTGCGGCCCGACCTGTCGCGCTGGGATCAGCACGACCTCGCCGCCGTCTGGCTCGGCCACGCCACCGTGCTGCTCCGCGTCGGCGGGATGACGCTCCTGACCGACCCGGTGCTGTCCAACCGCGTCGGCGTCGGCCTCGGACTCTTCACCGGCGGGCCGCGGCGGCTGGCGGGGCCGGCGCTGTCGGTGGCGCAGTTGCCGAAGGTCGACCTGATCCTCGTCTCGCACGCCCACTTCGACCACCTCGACCGCCCGACCCTCGCGCGACTGCCGAAGCGCACGCCGGTCGTCACGGCCGGGCACACGAGCGACCTGATTCGCGACCTCGGCTTCCGCCGCGTGTCCGAACTGCGGTGGGGCGAGTCGCTGAAGTTCGGCCCCGTCACGCTCACCGCCCGCGAGGCGGCCCACTGGGGCGCCCGCACGTTCTTCGACCACCACCGCGGCTACAACGCCTACCTGATGGAGGCGGGCAACCGCCGGGTGCTCTACGGCGGCGACACGGCCTACCACGAGGGGTTCCGCGACGTCGGCCGGGTCGACCTCGCCGTCCTCGGCATCGGCGCCTACAACCCCTACGTCGCCGCCCACGCCACGCCCGAGCAGGCCTGGCGGATGGCCGACCACGTCCGCGCCGACGCGGTCCTGCCGATGCACCACAGCACGTTCCGCCTCAGCCACGAACCCGTCGCCGAGCCGATGGAGCGATTGTTGGCGGTCGCGGGTGACGATGATCGCATCGTCGTCCGCGAGATCGGCGGGCAGTGGTCGACGAACTGAACCGGCGCGGAATTCCCGTCAGATGCGACTACTCTCTTGATACGTGCCCCGTCGCGAACGTCATCCTCGAGGTTGGCGACGACGATTGCCGTCGTCGTCGCCGACGCGACGCGCGGGCTTTGCGCTACAGATGCTTGGTGCCCGGTGCGCACCGAGGCGCGCCGCTCTTCGAGCGGCGGCTAAACGGCGGCTCACGCGTCGACGGGAGACGGGGCACCGAATTACATACCGCTTTGACGCGGCGGACGCGGAATCCGCGCGCCGGTCGCTGCGGGAATTGTGCATTCGGGGAACAAACCGCGTAAAAGCTCCCAATTCCCGAGGCGCGGGCGTTCCGCCGGACCGTGTAGCGTTCGGGGCACGCGCGGTCGAGCGCACCCGTTGTGGGTGGCGACGCCGGATCGGGATGAGGTTCGGGTGACGAAGGGCTTCGAGGTTCGAGATGGACAAGACGGAAACGACGGACGATTCGGCCGGGTTCGCGAACCTCGGGCTCGACCCGAAACTCGTGCAGACGCTGGGCGAACTGGGGTACGAGGAGCCGACGCCGATCCAGCGCGAGGCGATCCCGCCGCTGCTGACCGGGCGCGACGTGATCGGCCAGGCCGCCACCGGCACCGGCAAGACCGCCGCGTTCGCGCTGCCGATGTTGCAGCGGGTGGCGGCGGCGGGGAAGGAGCGGGCGAAGCCGTCGGCGCTGATCCTCGTGCCGACCCGCGAACTTGCGATGCAGGTCGCCGAGGCGATGCACAAGTACGGGCAGAAGCTCAAGCTCACCACGATCCCGATCTACGGCGGGCAGTCGTTCGGCCAGCAGCAGCGGATGCTCGACCGCGGCGTCGACGTCGTCGTCGCCACGCCCGGCCGCGCGCTCGACCACATCCGCCGCAAGACGATGGACCTCAGCGGCATCTCGATCCTCACGCTCGACGAGGCCGACGAGATGCTCGACATGGGCTTCGCCGACGACCTGGAGGCGATCCTCTCCGAGACGCCGCCCGAGCGGCAGACGGTCCTGTTCTCCGCCACGCTCCCGCCGCGCATCGCCGGCATGGTGAAGCGCCACCTGCGCGACCCGCAGCGCATCCAGATCGCCAAGGAGGCGGTCGCCAAGGGCACGTCGCCGAAGGTGCGGCAGACGGCCTACCTCATCCCCCGCGCCCGCAAGCTCGAGGTGCTCGGGCGAGTCCTGGATCTCGAGAACCCGGCGTCGGCGCTGGTCTTCTGCCGGATGCGCACCGACGTCGACACGCTCACCGAACGCCTCAGCGCGCACGGCTACCGCGCGCAGGCGCTGCACGGCGGGATTCTGCAGGAGCACCGCACGCGCGTGATCAAGCGCCTGCGCGAGGGCGCGATCGACGTCGTCGTCGCCACGGACGTCGCGGCGCGCGGGCTGGACATCGAGAACCTCGAGCTCGTCGTGAACTACGACGTGCCGACGTCGCCCGACTCCTACGTCCACCGCATCGGCCGCGTGGGCCGGGCCGGGCGCGAGGGGGTGGCGATCACGCTGGCCGACCCGCGCGAGTCGCGCCTGCTGCGGCAGTTCGAGCAGCAGACGAAGGGGAAGATCGAGATCGCGCAGGTGCCGACGGTGGCCGACCTGCGGGCGAAGCGGCTGGAACTCACGCGGGCCGCCCTGCACGAGGCGATCCTGGCGGGGGGGCTCGACGGGTTCCGCGTGGCCGTCGAGTCGCTCGCGCAGGAGCACGACTTAATGGACATCGCGCTGGCCGCCGTGAAGCTCGCGCACCAGGCGGCGGGGGGCGACGGCGCCGGCGACGAGGACGAGGACGCCAACCCCGGCGGCCGCGAGGAGCGCCGCCCCCGCGGCACGGGCGCCAAGATGGCGCGCATCTTCGTAGGCGCCGGCCGCACCGCCGGCATCCTGCCGCAGAACCTCGTGGGCGCAATCACCGGCGAGTCGGGCATCAAGGGGAACCAGATCGGCGCGATCGAGATCTCCGACCGCTACTCGATCGTCGAACTGGAGGACGACGTGATCGAGGACGTCCTCCAGGCGATGCGCAAGGCCCTCATCAAGGGCAAGAAAGTCCCCATGCGGCGGTTCGTCGAGAAGCAGTAATCACTGCTTCGCATCCGAGCGAACGGATGCACCGCGGAGGCGCGGAGAGCGCGGAGAAGGCAAAAGCGACGTTGATCCACCTCCGCGCCCTCCGCGTCTCCGCGGCTGAACATCTGTGTTTCTGCGCCAGTTCCCCGCCGGGCGCGATCCTTTCTCCACCACACCACCACTCCATCGCCCGACCACCTCCTCCCTCCCGCCCGCCTTGTCACTCCGCGCGCTTCCCCCCATGATCTGCCGCATGACATCCATCCGGCTCCGGCGCCGAACGCGGGTCACGTCGGTGAAGATCGTCCGGTCGTTTCGGTACGCGTTCGCCGGGCTGGGCTACCTGTTCCGCACGCAGCGCAACGCGCGCATCCACCTGCTCGTCGGCGCGATCGCGTGCGCCGTAGCGGCGTGGCTGGGGATCGGCCGGGTGGAGTGGGCGGTGCTGGCGTTCACGATCGCGCTCGTGCTGATCCTCGAGGGTTTCAACACTGCGATCGAGGCCGCGATCGACCTGGCGTCGCCGCAGATCCACCCGCTGGCGAAGGTCGCGAAGGACCTCGGCGCGGGGATGGTGCTGATCGCGGCAATTGCCTCGGTGGCGGTCGGGCTGCTCATCCTCGGCCCGCCGCTGTGGGCGAAGCTGGGACTGTGAACTCGGCGCAGGTGGTTTCACCAACGGAGGCATCGAGGCACGGAGGCACGGAGGCACGGAGGCACGGACGCACGGACGCACGGACGCACGGACGCACGGACGCACGGACGCACGCAGACGCGCAGGCACGCACGAAAACGCGGAGGAAACCGGGATTCGCGGAAAGTGATTGGTGGCGTGGCCACCTGAGGTGGCCACGCCGGCGCGCGCGAGAGTGGCTCTGTCGCTGCTCGATCGTTGCGTTCGTCCCCGCGCCTGACCTTCCGCGCGATTCTCTAACGTCCTCCAGACCAGTAACTCGGGCCGACGGGGGCGGCCGCGGGTGATGCGGCCGGGCCGGTCGGCGTCAGCAGGGCGCGGCCGACGAGGCGACGGACGAGGTCCTCCATCTCCGCCTTTTGCCGGTAGCTCGGCATCCCGACGTGCGGCCAACTCACGCGCGCCGGTGACGTGCGTCGCGCGGCCGCGGGCCGGCGGCCGCGGAGAGGCGCCCCACGCCTCGGCGTACGCCGGCACGTCGAAGCGGTAGTCGTCCGGCGGCGCGCGGCCGCGGCGGGAGCCGTCTTGCGCGTGATGGGGGTTCACCCGCACGTTCGCCACCGCGGCGTCCGCTTCGAGCCGTGCAGTGCAGCGCGCCCGTCCACCGGACCATCCACCGTCGCCCGCGGGCGACGCCCTGCGGGATCGGCGTGCAGCCGACGGCGGCGACACCGGCGACGGCGATCAGGCTCGAGATGAACCCGGCGCGCCGCGGCCCGACCCTCCGTTGTCGCGATCGTGGCGGCGGTCATGACGGTGAAGTCGTCGAGACGTCGATAAGGTTCATCGAAACTCGGAAGTTCACTGCAACAACCCACGCTTCCCCGCAATTGCGTGTCGCACGCTCATCGCGTTCTCACGCCGGCCCAGAGCGTACTCGCCGGGCCGGGATCTCGCGAATCATCCGGCCCGGCGCTCACGCTCTGAGCCGGCGTGGGGGTCGTTTACTCGGAAAAGCCAAGGCCTTGCCGTGCGCTGCTCGAAAGGATTCGCCTCGGCCCGCTCACGCGCCGATGCCGCTGTGCATGCGTGGGCCGGGGGTTGGTGTTGGATGATGCGGGACTCCTGGTCGAGCATCTCGTTCCGTGCCGCTTCGCCACCACGTCGGCCGGCTCGATGTTCTCGGCGAGTTGGATGAACGTGCGGTAGTGGCCGTGCTCGCTCGCCCACAGGCCGCGGTAGAGCTTGGCCAGTTCCTTGTCGTCGCACACCTCGGCCAGCAGTTTGAACCGCTCGCACGAGCGCGCCTCGATGAGGGCGGAGATCATCAGCCGGTCGATCAGTTCACCGCTTGCCGCCGCGCGGCGGACGAGCTTGTGCAAATCGGCGGCGTACGGGTTGCCGTGCTGGCGCGTCAGCGCCCGCCGCGCCGCGCGAGCAGCGCGACACGACCGACAAGTGCTCCACCTCGTCGCGCGCGACGGCGGTCATCGCCGCCACCCAGTTCTCCGGCGGGTTGGGCTCGGGCCAGCGGTTGAGCAACTCCAGCGCGTTGCTCGCCGCCTTCTTCTCCAGGTGCGGTCGTTCAGCGTTCGCCAGCGGCTCGTCGAGCACCGCGGCGGCCCAGGCGGGGGCCGTCTGGTATCTCAGGGGCAGGTCGGCCTCTCGGGTCATGCGGCCTAGCATATGCGCGGGCGGCCGATCGCTTCCAGCGCCGGAATCCCGCGCGCGAGCGCCCGCCGCGACCGTGCCGGCGTGCGGCGGCGGTGCGGCGCGGCATGCCGGTTGATTCTCTCGATCGTATTAGACCTTGGCCGAAAGGGCGGGCTCTACTACCTTTGTGACACAACCGGAACCGACCACGATGCCGCAGAAGCTGATCAACGTCTCCAACCGCCTGCCCGTCACCGTGAGCGACGACGGCATCACCAAGTCGTCCGGCGGGCTCGTCGCCGCGCTGGAGGGGCTCGGCCGCAGCCGGTACGCGGTGAAGTGGCTCGGCTGGCCCGGCGGCGCGATCGACGACCCCGACCGCCGCCGCGAGGTCGCCGAGACGCTCGAGCGCGACTTCGGCTGCACGCCGGTCTTCCTTTCCGACGAGGAGGCGACGGCCCACTACGAGGGGTTCGCCAACTCCAGCCTCTGGCCGCTGCTGCACTACTTCCCCAGCCGCTTCCGCTACGAGCCGGGGTGGTGGGACCATTACCGCGCCGTGAACCAGCGCTTCGCCGACCAGATCCTGTCGCTCGCCGGCCCGGGCGACCTCGTGTGGGTGCACGATTACCAGTTGATGCTCCTGCCGCAGATGCTGAAGGAGGCGCGGCCGTCGCTGCGGGTGGGGTTCTTCCTCCACACGCCGTTCCCGTCGTACGAGGTGTTCCGCTGCCACCCGCGCCGCGAGGAGCTGATGGCCGGGCTGCTCGGCGCCGACCTCGTGGGCTTCCACACGTTCGGCTATTTGCGCCACTTCCGCAGCTCGGTGCTGCGGCTGCTGGGGATCGAGTCGGACATCACCGCCATCCCGCACCACGGCCGCACGAGCGCGCTGGGCGTCTACCCGATCGGCATCAACGCGCCCCGGTTCGAGCACGACCTCGGCACCGTCGCCGTCCGGGAGCAGGTCGCCAAGTTCCGCGACACGTTCGGCGACAAGCGGATCGTGCTGTCGGTCGAGCGGATGGACTACACGAAGGGCCTGACGCAGCGGCTCGACGCGATCGATTTGTTCCTCGGGTCGACGGACGAGGCGACGCGGGACCACATCAAGTTCATCTTCGTCAGCGTGCCGTCGCGCGAGGGCGTCGAGCAGTACCAGGAGCTGCGCGAGGACGTCGAGGCCCGCGTCGGGCGGCTGAACGGCAAGTACACGACGCTGCGGAACAGCCCGATCCACTTCATCCACGGCAGCGTCAGCCCGACCGAGCTGACCGCGCTCTACGCGATCGCCGAGGTCGCGCTCGTCACGCCGCTGATCGACGGGATGAACCTCGTGGCCAAGGAGTACGTCGCGTGCCAGCGCGACGAGCCGGGCGTGCTCGTGCTGAGCGAGTTCGCCGGGGCGGCCGAGGAGCTGTACCACTCGCTGATCGTCAACCCGTACGACGCGCAGGCGGTCGCCGGGTGCCTGCGCGAGGCGCTGGCGATGCCGCCGGACGAGCGGGCGACGCGGATGCACGGGATGCGGCAGCGCGTGATGGAGGTCGACGCCGCCGCCTGGGCCCGCGGGTTCATCGACGACCTCGCCGCCCGCCGCGACGCGGATGAGGTGGAGCACACGGCCGACGAGGCGCGGCTGATCCTGCGCGACGCGCTGTCGCGGCGGCAGAAGGTCGCGCTGTTCCTGGACTACGACGGCACGCTCCGGGAGATCGAGTCCACGCCCGCCGCCGCCCGCCCGAACAGCGCGGTCGTCGGGCTGCTCGAGCGGCTGCGCAACCGCAACAACGTCGAGGTGATCATCATCAGCGGCCGCACGCCGGCCGACCTCGAGTCGTACATGGCGCCGTTCCCGGAGTTCGGGCTGATCGCCGAGCACGGCGCGAGCTTCCGCCGCCCGCGGTTCAACGAGTGGGAGGAGCTGTCGCGCAACGTCAGCTACGCGTGGAAGGACGAGGTGATGAAGATCCTCAAGCAGCACGGCGCGCAGACGCCCGGCAGCTTCGTCGAGGACAAGCGCACGAGCCTCGTGTGGCACTACCGCAAGGCCGACCCGGAGTTCGGCGAGTGGAAGGCCAAGCAGCTCGCGTCGGAGCTCGGCGCGGCGCTGGCGAACCAGCCGGTGACCGTGCGGCAGGGCAAGAAGATCGTCGAGGTCACCGCCGCCGAGATCAACAAGGGCGCCGCCGTCATGCGGATCATCGACGAGGCCGCCCGCGACCTCGTCCTCGCCGCCGGCGACGACACGACCGATGAGAGCATGTTCCGCCTCAACGTGAGCAACCTCCTGTCGATCAAGGTCGGCGACGGCCACACCCAGGCCCGCTATCGCCTGCCCAACCCCGCCGCATTTCGGCGGTTCCTCGAGCTGACGGTGACGGGGGTGTGAGCGGAACGGCTCTAAAAACAAATCTCACCACGGAGACACGGAGACACGGAGGTAGGAGGAGAAGACGAGGATGGTAGATGCGGGGTTTCGGGCACCACGCGATTTGATCTTCCTCCACTTCCATTCCCATCTTCATCTTCGACTCCGTCTTCCCTCCGTGTCTCCGTGTCTCCGTGGTAAATCTTCTCCTCGTCTCCATAAGGCTGAGTCCGCCCCGACATTGAAAACGCCCGCCTCTTCCCTACACTGTTTGCCCGGCCGCCGCGCAAGGGCGGCACGCCCGGTCGCTTACCGATACTCCCGAAAGGACGGCACGCCATGCCGCTGATGACCACCAAGCCGATGTTCGACCTCGCCTACGACGGCGGGTTCGCGGTCGGCGCGTTTAACGTCAACAACATGGAGCTCGCGCAGTCGATCATCGACGCCTGCGTGAAGGAGAGCTCGCCGTGCATCCTGCAGATCAGCAAGGGCGCCCGGAAGTACGCCAACATCCGCTACCTCAAGGCGATCATCGACGCCGGCATCGCCGAGAACCCGACGATCCCGATCGCCGTCCACTGCGACCACGGCGACACGATCGAGCTGATCCAGACCTGCATCAACGACGGCTACACCTCGGTGATGATCGACGGCAGCCACCACGAGTTCGAGCACAACGTGAAGCTGACGGCCGACGCCGTGAAGGTCGCCCACGCCGCGGGCGTGGTCGTCGAGGCCGAACTCGGCATGCTCGGGGGCATCGAGGAAGACGTGGTGGGCCTCGACGCCGAGGAGTACGAGAAGAACATCCAGAAGTTCCTGACCGAGCCCACGCAGGCCCGCGAGTTTTACGACCGCACGAAGTGCGACTCGCTCGCCGTCGCGATCGGCACGAGCCACGGCGCGTTCAAGTTCAAGCACGAGGCGAAGCTCGCGTTCGACCGCATCGAGCAGATCATGAAGACCTGCCCCGGCCTGCCGCTGGTGATGCACGGCAGCAGTTCGGTGCCGCAGGAGTTCATCGACCTCGTCAACAAGTACGGCGGCGCGATGCCCAACGCCAAGGGCGTGCCCGAGGACCAGATCGCCATGGCGGTCCAGAAGTACGGCGTGTGCAAGGTGAACATCGACACCGACCTGCGCCTGGCCATGACCGCCAAGATCCGCGAGGTCTTCGCCACCAAGGCCGCCGAGTTCGACCCCCGCAATTACCTCGGCCCCGCCCGCGACGCCATCACGAAGATGGTCCAGCGCAAGCTCCACGTGCTCAACAGCGCCGGCAAGGCCGACGTGATCAACAAGCACTGGGAAAAGCTCGGCCGCCCGATGCCCGCCCACTACAACAAGGGCCGCGCGGCGGCGCGAACTTCGATCAGACGGAACGACATGGCAGGCGGCCGCGGCGCACCGCGCGCCGCGGCCGCCTGCGTGGGCGGGACCGGCGGGGGAGCGGCGCACCCCCCGCCCCGTCGCAGCGCGCCGCCTCGGGCACACGCACGCGCGAGTGGGGAAGGCCCCGTAACCCGCGGGCGTCACAGCCGCAGTAGATGACGTGCGCCGGCATCGGGCGCGCGAAAGGAGCAGCGAAGTGGCCGGACAAGGTTCGACGGGCAACGTGATCGCGGCGGTGTGCAGCTTCTTCATCCCCGGGCTCGGGCAACTCGTCCAGGGCCGGGTGCTGGCGGCCCTCGTCCACTTCGTGCTGGCCGCCGTCCTCTGGATCATCCTCTTGGGCTGGGCCGTCCACCTCTGGTCGATCATCGACGCCGCCATCTACAAGCCGAAGGCGTAGGCGCCGCCTTCGAGCGGCGCCCTACGGAGCCGGCGCGACGCCGCGAAACGGCGGCCGTTCGTCCGCAGCCGCGACGAGCATGACCCGCACGCCCCGCTGGTCCGGCGGCGGGTCAGCCGGACCTACCCGCGGACGGCGTTCGCCCTTCGGGTGCGGACGCCGCGGGACGGGCGGGGCATCTGCTCGACGCGGCAGCCGGAGGCAGAATTGCGGGTGGCAGGGCGATGGCACTAGACCCCGGCGTAAACGCACTGCTTTGGTGGGGCACTGCAAGCTATATGTCGGTGGGTGCTGATTACCACAAGGTAGAGTTGACGAGAAACTGACCGGCGAACCATGGCAACAACTAAAGCACGATTGATCGCACTAAATGCACATTTCCCGAAAATGGGGCGCGACCTGGCCGCTGAACTCGGCATGGAGCTTTCGCTCCTAGGCATCAAGTTCGGAATTGAGCCCCCCACTCGTATCAGCGACATCGCCACTTTCGATACGAAGCGACGAAGACCAGCGTCACCGCAGTTGCGGGATCGCTTCGAGTTCGCGTCGGACATTTCTCTCGGAACCGAAACTTGGCTCGGAGGGGATTCGATCAAGAAGGCTGTAAGAATGACCTCGGTCCGACGCTACCACAAGGCGCTACGCGGAGATTGGGAAGGCTCGGCCCCAAAGCGTTATCGCGATGATCAACTGTCGGTATTTGCCATCGGAGAAGACCCGTCGGATAGCATCACCTATCTTGTCTGGAGGGCTGACGATGATGAGCCACAGCTATGGACATACTCGGGGCAATCTCAGAGCGTCTTCACAGATCTAAATGAGAAGATTGACCACGAGCTTCGCGGATGAGCAGCATTGCCGTGCGACCACTGAACGGAGTTTGTTGAGCCCCTGAGCGGAGGCTGGCGATTTGTGATCGTCTTCCCTTGCATAGTCGCAAAGACTGCAATCTGTCGCATCTGCAATGCGCGTCGCCCTGATCACCCTCGCCACGCCCGCCGTCGCGGCGGTCGGGCGGCTGTCGGGCCCGGCGTGGCGGGCGTACGCGCGGCGGCACGGATACGACTTCCTCCCGTTCGGCCGCACGCCCGACCCAGCCCGCCACCGGGACTGGGGGAACGTCCGGCTGCTGCCGGACCACCTCGGCGGCCGTCACGATCGGCACCTCCTGGCCGACGCGGACGCGGATCATCGGCAACGGATGCCGCGGCCGTCGGCGCCGGAAGGGCGACCCCGTTCCCTACGTCCTTCGCCAGTCGGGTTGGAGTAACGGCGGCGGAAGTCCGTAGAATGGGGCCGGCCATCGTAATGGCGATCGCCGCCACTTATGTCTGACACGCCGAACGATCCCATCCTCCCGCTCGTCTCGCAGGACCTTCGCATCGACTACGGCCGCGGGCACCTCGAAGAGGGGGACGTCTTGGCGGACCCGGTCGAGCAGTTCGCGCGGTGGTTCGCCGACGCGCAGGCGGCGGGCGTGCCCGAGGCGAACGCGATGACGGTGGCGACGGCCGACGCGACGGGGATGCCCTCGGCGCGGGTCGTGCTGCTGAAGGGGTTCGACGCGCGGGGGTTCGCGTTCTTCACGAACTACGACAGCCGCAAGGGGCGGGAGCTCGACGCCAACCCGCGCGCGTCGATCTGCTTCTACTGGCAGCCGCTCGAGCGGCAGGTGCGGGTCGAGGGGCGCGTCGAGCGGACGAGCCGGGCCGAGAGCGAGGCGTACTTCCGCTCGCGGCCGGTGTCGGCGCAGGTGGGGGCGTGGGTGTCGCGCCAGAGCGAGATGATCACCGGCCGCGACGCGCTCGAGCGGCGCGAGGCGGAGCTGACGGCCCGCTTCGCCGACGGCCCCGTACCGCTGCCGGACTTCTGGGGCGGCTACCGCGTCGTGCCGCAGCGCGTCGAGTTCTGGCAGGGCCGCCCGTCGCGGCTCCATGACCGCCTGCTCTACACGCAGACCGACGCCGGCTGGACGCTCCGGCGCCTGTCGCCTTAGGACTTCCAAAAGTGCCGGTTCGCGGAGCACGTCATCCCGAGCGCAGGGAAGGATCTCCCGTGGTTCCGGCGAGATCCGCGGGAGATCTTTCGGGGTACCTCAGGATGACACCCTGCCGGCGGCGGTACGCTTAGACACTCTTCGCCCCAACCCGCCGTTATGGCAATATCTTGACATTTATTGTGCGGGCGGGGCATGTCGTTGAACTGGGACGGCGATTGTCTTTCGGCCGCGTCTCGCATACCTTCCGCCGCCGATGCATGACGAGTACGACCGGGCCGCCGTGGGGCGCATGATCGACGACCTCGTCGCGTCGATCCGGGCCGACTTCGCGCCCGCGCAGCCGCTGAACGTCGTCGGGATCCGCACGCGCGGCGAGACGCTGGCGCACCGCCTGGCGCCGATGCTCGAGCGGCACGGCCACGCGCACCTCGGGCGCGGCGTGCTCGACATCACGCTCTACCGCGACGACCTCTCGGAGATCGGCCCGCGGCCGCTCGTGCGGCCGACGCGGCTCGACCTGCGGGTCGACGGCAACCCGCTGCTGCTCGTCGACGACGGGCTGGTGACCGGCCGCAGCGTCGGCGCCGCGCGCGTCGCGATCCGCGGCGTCGGCCGCCCGAGCGTGTTCCGCCTGGCCGTCCTCGTCGACCGGGGCGGGCGCGAGCTGCCGATCCAGCCCGACTACGTCGGCCTGCGGCTGCCGGAGGTGCCGCGGACGCACCGGGTGAAGGTGAAGTTCCACGAGACCGACGAGGGCCCGGATGGCATCATCGTGGAACCGCGCAACGCGCCGTGACGCCCGACGTTTAGCCGCCGCTCGCAGAGCGCGCGCGTCGCGCGCGATCGGACGCGACGCACGGGGACGAGACGCTCCGATCCCGGACGAGGCGCCGCTCTTCGAGCCGCCGGCTAAACGGGGGCGCAGCGCGACGCGAAGAACGGTGAGGCAAGCGAGAGCCGCTCCTCGACCGCTCGAACGATGAACCGGTACGGGAAAGCCCGCAATCGACCGCACGAGAACGACCGCGCATGCCCGAGAACCCGCCCCCGACATCCGCTGGACGCGCAAGCACCTGCTCGGGCTCGAGGAGCTATCGGCCGACGAGATCCGCTTCGTGCTCGACACCGCCGACACGTTCAAGGAGGTGTCGACCCGCAGCGTGAAGAAGGTGCCGGCACTGCGGGGGCGGGTCGTCGTCAACGCGTTCTGGGAGGCGAGCACGCGGACGCGCACGAGCTTCGAGCTCGCCGCCCGTGCCGCCTCAGCCGACGTGATCGATTTCTCGGAGAAGGGGAGCAGCGTCTCCAAGGGCGAGACGCTCATCGACACGGCCCGCAACATCGAGGCGATGGGCGTCGACGTGATCGTGATCCGCCACCAGGCGGCCGGGGCCGCGGAGCTGTTGTCGCGGACCGTGAAGTGCAGCGTCGTCAACGCCGGCGACGGCGCGCACGAGCACCCGACGCAGGGCCTGCTCGACCTGTACACGATGCGCGAGCGGTTCGGGCGGATCGAGGGGCTGCGGGTGGCGATCGTCGGCGACGTGGCGAACAGCCGGGTGGCGCGGTCGAACCTGTTCGCGCTGACGAAGCTCGGGGCGGAGGTGGTCCTCGTCGGCCCGCCGACGCTGCTGCCGCGGTCGTTCGAGCAGCTCGGCGCGGGTCGTGCACGACTTCGACTCAGTGATCGGGCAGGTCGACGTGATCAACATGCTCCGCGTGCAGTTCGAGCGGATCAAGAGCAGCCAGTTCCCCAGCGTGCGCGAGTTCACCCGCTTCTTCGGCCTGACGTGGGACCGCTTCCGCTGCAAGCCCAACGTGTTCGTCATGCACCCCGGCCCGATGAACCGCGGCGTGGAGATCCAGTCCGACATCGCCGACGGCCCGCAGAGCGGCATCCTCCAACAAGTGACGAACGGCTTGGCCGTCCGCATGGCCGTGCTCTACCTCGTGACGCAGGCGTCCGGCGGTAACAGTGGCGGCGGTGGCTGACCTCGAACCCCAAACGCGCGTGCGGGTCGCGAGAGCGTCAGACGGGTGATGCCCCCGCGCGTCATCGGTAAGCCGACCCCGCGCGATCCCAAGCGCGGCGTGCCCGCTTCAGCGGGAATGCAACTCGACCGTCGAGCGTCCGCACGTACGCGGGCCGGGCGAGGCGCGCGGACCGGACAAACCGAGAGGGCGCAGTGCGAGACGAGACGACGAATCCAGAGCCCTCGCGCCGCGCGTTGCTCGCGGCGGCCGGCGCGGCGTCGCTGGCGTTGGCGACGCGCGGGCGATCCTCCCATGCGAACGCTGCGTCGCCCTCGACCGTCCCGACCGCCGCGCCGGGGAAGTTGGCCGACGTGAACACGACCGACATCCGCGCCGCGGTCGCGCTGGGCTGTCGCACGATGGCGAGCGTCTTCGACCCGGCCGACAACGACATCCCGTTCTTCGGGTCGCAGGTCCGCCCCAACGTCTTCCTCGCGTTCAACGACACGCACTCCGAGTCCCACGTCCCCGGCCGGCACCTCAACGCGCTGCTCCACGCCGAGGCGGTAGCGGGCGTGAAGGTCGACCCGGCGGTGATCGACAAGCACGCGCGGGCCGCGTTCTTCTCCTTCGGCGGGAAGATCCCGCTGCCGCTGAACCGCGACCGCGTCGGCGGCCGACTCGTCCGGTTCGTGCCGCACAACGTCCGCGAGGGGTTTCACGCGCTCTACGCGCTCGCCCGTTACCGCGACTCTGCGAAGGCGCGCGATACGGCCGAGCGGAGCATCGCCGCCATCTTTGAACTGTGGGACCCGGACAAGGGGTGGAACCGGAAACACATCGAGGGGACGCTCGGCCTTCAGCTCGTGGAGGTCGTCCACCCGTTCATGTTCGGCCTGGCGCGGGCGATCGGGCCGCTCGTGAAGTACTACGCCGCCACCGGCCACCAGCCCGCGTTGCGCCTCGCGCTCGTGCTGAAGGACAAGGTACTGGCCGACGCGTTCTTCGCCGACGGCTCGTACGACTCCGGCCGGTTCGGCACGCACACGCACTCCACGACGTGCACGATGTCCTCGCTCGCGCAACTCGCCGAGCTGACGCGCGACGCGCCGCTGATGGAGCGCGTGAGGCGCTTCTTCGACAACGGCCTGCGGCAAGTCAGCGACGCGATCGGCTGGTCGATCGAGAGCAGTTCCCCCAACGCCAGCCCCGACCGCGGCGAGGCGAACAACACCGGCGACATCCTCGAGACGGCGCTCATCCTCGGCCGGTGGGGACACGCCGACTACTTCGATCGCGCCGAGTTGATCCTCCGCGCGCACCTGCTGCCGTGCCAGCTGCGCGACACGTCGTTCATCCCGAAGGGCCCGCCCGTCGGCGACGGCCCGAGCGTGGCCGAGCGCCACCTCGGCGCGTTCGGCTTCCCCGCGCCGTACGGCCATCAGCCGCTCGGCGCCGACCACATCAGCTTCAACATGGACATCGTCGGCGGGGCGGTCGACTCCCTCTGCGCCGCGTACGCCGCCGTCGCGGGACCGGCCGGGCGCGTGAACCTGCTGTTCGATCACGAGACGGCCGATGTCAAGGTCGAGTCGCCCTACACGCACGACGTCCTCAGCGTTATGCCGAAGAAGGCGGGGCCACTGCTGGTTCGCCTGCCGGCGTGGGTCGAGCGGTCGCGTGTCGTGCTACGTGGCGCTCCGCACCCGCCGCAGTGGCAGAACGGCTACCTCGTCCTCACGGATTGTCCGCCCGGCCACGCGGTGGAGGTGAAGTTCGACCTGCCCGCGCGGGAACTGGTGCTGCGTCACCGCACGCACGACATCCGCGTCCGCCTCCGCGGCGACGCCGTGGTCGCGATGGAGCATTTCGGCACGGACCTCCACTACTTCGACCCGATCGAGTGACCGGAGCGGGGCGCACGACCTCGCCGGCAACACAGACACATGGCTTCACTTCTCATCCAGAACGGCAGAGTGATCGACCCGTCGCAGTCGCTCGAGCGCGAGGCGGACGTCCTCGTTCGCGACGGTAAGATCGCCGCCGTCGGCTCCGACCTCGGCAGGGCCGACCGCGTCATCGACGCGAAGGGGCGGCTCGTCACGCCGGGGTTGCTCGACATCCACGTCCACTTCCGCGAGCCCGGCGACGAGGAGGAGGAGGACGTGGCGTCCGGCTCGGCGTCGGCGGTCGCGGGCGGGTTCACGACCGTCTGCTGCATGCCGAACACGAAGCCGTCGCTCGACAACGAGGGGCAGGTCGACTTCATCCTCCGCCAAGGGCAGCGGGCGGGGCTCGCCAACGTCTACCCGGTCGGCGCGGTCACGAAGGGGCGCGAGGGGAAGGAACTGGCCGAGATCGGGTCGATGCGGCAGCGCGGCGCGATCGCGTTCAGCGACGACGGCGTGGGCGTCGCCGACGCGTCGGTCATGCGCAAGGCGCTGCAGTACATGAAGATGTTCGACGCGGTCCTCATGCAGCACTGCGAGGACCCGAGCCTCACCGGCGGCTCGATGCACGCGGGCGTGATGTCGGCCACGCTCGGCCTCGGCGGCATCCCCGCCGAGGCCGAGCAGCTCATGATCGGCCGCGATTTGCTGCTGAACCGCACGATCGGCTGCAAGTACCACGTCCAGCACATCAGCACGGCCGGCAGCGTGGAACTGATCCGCCGCGGGAAGCGCGACGGCCAGCCCGTCACCGCCGAGGCCGCGCCGCACCACCTGCTGCTCACCGACGAGTCGTGCCGCGGCTACGACACGAACTACAAGATGAACCCGCCCCTGCGCACGGCCCACGACGTGCGGGCGTGCATCGAGGGGATCGTCGACGGCACGATCGACATCCTCGCCACCGACCACGCGCCGCACCTGGCGGAGGAGAAGGAACTGGAGTTCCCGTTCGCGCCGTTCGGCATCATCGGCCTAGACTGCGCGCTGCCGCTGTACGTCAAGGCGCTGATCGAGCCGGGGCACGTCAACTGGATGAAGCTGATCGATCTGATGTCGACGCGGCCGGCGCAGATCGTTAGCCTCAACAAGGGAACGCTGCGCGTCGGCGCCGACGCGGACGTGACGATCATCGACCCGCGGATGGAGTGGACGATCGACAAGGAGCAGTTCGCCAGCAAGAGCCGCAACTGCCCGTTCCACGGCTGGCGGGTGACCGGCCGGGCCGTGGCGACGATCGTGGGCGGCGACGTGAAGTGGGAACTGAAGCCGCACGGATGACAGCGGCAGGGGAGGTTGCCATGACGACCGGACACGCTTGGATCGAGACGACGGACCCGGCCAAGGCGCCCGCGCCGGCCGCGCCGCAACCGGCCGCGCCCGACCCGCTCACGCTCGGCTACGCGACGCCGGCGACACGTGTGCGGCACACGCCGACGTCCGCCATGGCCGGTCTCGCCCTGGCGGTGCTCGGGGCGGCGGTGCTGCTGATCGGCGTGGTGACGCTGGCGGAGTACAGCCGCGGGATCGACGAGGGCCTGCAGATCATGTTCGCGCTCGCAGTCTGCGTTTTCAGCGGCGTCTGCCTGCTGACGGCGTTGCCGCTGATCTACCGCGGCACCCGCGGGCCGATACAATAGCGCCCCGTCCGCCGGCGCAAGGCGCGCCGCCGCCTCCGCCGCCGCCGCTCGGGAGCGTAGCTCAACGGTTAGAGCAGGGGACTCATAATCCCTTGGTTCTCGGTTCGAATCCGAGCGCTCCCAATGCCCCTCCCCGATCGGCCGGTCACCTCGACATCGAGCCAGGTGAATCGCGGCCATAGACGACGGACCATCCCCGACAGCCGGGCTCGCCACGTCCCGAACCTCTTGCAGCGCGGCAATAAGTCGAGGGCCCCGGCACGACGACGTTGTGCCGGATCCTCCGCCGGCAGCCTCGCCGCGCGGGCGTGCGGCGGCGGGCGGCACGCCGTGCTCGTTCCCGCGTACGTTCGCTCCGTTCGAGTCGCCATGTCGCTTCTCGTCAACTCGCCGAGGCCAGCTACGTCATCCGTTTCACAAAGCGACTTCACGATCGTTCGTTCGTTTATTTCGATGACCGCTTCCGTGGCGCGATGGTCCGCATCTTGCAAATCGGTTCTCTCGGACGCGCCACTTCGGGCGACTCTCCCGCAGCAGCGTGTCCGGCGTTGGCTGCTCGACATCGGGCGGCACGGACGAGGTTACGCAGGTCGCGAAGTCACAAACGACGAGGTTTTCAGATGCCGAAAAAGAACCTGGACATGGCGAAGTTCACGAACCGGCAGCGCAACAAGGCCGCCGTGATCGAGATGGAACTGAAGAAGCAGGCGGTGCCGCCGCGGCAGGCGGAGGAGATGGCGTGGAAGGAGGCGGGCGAGTCGGGCGGCGGCAAGCGCCGGCCGTCGCACAGCTACGGCGGGCGGGCGAAGATCAACTCCTCGGCCAGCCCCAAGAGCCGCAAGACCCACGTCGGCCGCCCCGAGGCGACCGCCAGCGCCCGCCCCGGCCGCGCGAAGGGCGCCGCGTCGCGGAAGGAACGGTGACCGTCGCGGGCGGCTTACGGCCTTTCGGGCGGACGTGACCACCGACGTCTGGTCGCGCGTCGGAGCCCGACCCGAACAACCCGACGCCCCCCGGTTTCGCCGCTGGCCCGAAGGGCCCGCTACGGGTTGTTCGGACAGGCCCTTGGCCATCGGCCAGCGGCCAGCGGCGGGGATCGCAAGCGGTCAAAGCACGTCCAGCGCGCGGGGGTAGCTGCCGAGCACCGTGAGTTGCAGGCAATGCTGCTTCGCCTCGTCGACCGCCTTGCGCATGCCGTCGTCGTCGACGTGGCCCTGGGCGTCGATGAAGAAGTAGTACTCCCAGTTCACCTTCTTGCTCGGCCGCTTCTCGATGTCGGTCAGGTTGATCCCGTTCTCCTTGAACACGTCCAGCACCTCGGCCAGCGCGCCGGGCTTGTGGGCGGTGGTGAACATGATCGCCGTCTTGTCGTCGCCGCTGCGGCGGGCGGCCTCGCGGCCGATCACGAGGAAGCGCGTCTCGTTGTCGGGGTTGTCCTCGATGTTCTCGAACAGCGTGTGCAGGCCGAACAACTCGCCCGCTAGCGCGGGGCCGATCGCCGCCACGCCGGTCTGCTGGCTCGCCATCTCGGCGGCCTTGCCGGTGCTGGCGGCGGGTTGGATGTCGCGGTCCTTCGCGGTCGCCATCAGCCACTTGCGGCACTGGCTCAGCGCCTCGGGCTTCGAGTAAATCGTCCGCACCTTCTCCCACGGCTCGCGCGCCATGAGGTTGTGGTGCACGGTGATGCGCACCTCGGCGCAGATCTTGGCCGAGCTGGCGAGGAACGAGTCGAGCGTGTCGATCACGCCGCCGTGCAAACTGTTCTCGACCGGGACGAGGCCGTAGTCGATGTGGCCGCGGACGACCTCCTCGAACACCGACGGGATCTCCGCCAGCGGCACGTAATCAACGCTCCCGCCGAACTTCCGCACGGCGGCCGCGTGACTGAACGTCCCCTCGGGGCCGAGGAAGCCGATCTTCAGCGGCTTCTCCAGCGCGAACGACCCGCTCATCAACTCGCGGTAAACGGCCTCCAGGCAGCGGTCGGGCAGCGGCCCGCGGTTGAGCCGGCGCACCTTCTCCAGCACGAACTTCTCGCGGTCGGGCGCGTAGATCGGCGCGTTGCTCTGCTGTTTGAGTTTGCCGATGTCGACGACGATCCGCGCCCGCTCGTTCAGCAGTTCCACGATCCGGCCGTCGATCGAGTCGATCTGTTTGCGCAGCGGCTCGAGCGACGCCTGCGCGCCGCCGTTGCCGCCGCCTTCAGGGGTTCCCGGCTCCATGCGATTCCTTGTATCGGCGCGGCGGTGGGGGGTCAAACGTGCGGCGTTTGCGGGGTTGAACCGCGAAGGGCGCGAAGGGCGCGAAGAAGGGGGGAAGATGATATTGGCCATAGAAGCACAGAGACACAGAGGCGTGCGTCTGCCGCCGCGCGGCTTCCGCCCGTGAGGATCAGTAAGGTGACAAGGCTGGACGGGCGAACTGCGGACTCCCTCTTCCCGGTACGCCGGGGAGAGGGCAGGGGAGAGGGGCTCACGCCGTCGACGCGGTATGACGCGATGCGGCCTCGCGCGAACCCCTCTCCCCCGCCCTCTCCCCAGCGTACTGGGAAGAGGGAGGACGCAACTCGTGAAGCTCCACGCGTGACGGAGTATCGAGTCGGTCGGTCGCATTCGCGCTTTCACCTCTCTTTCTTGGCACACCAGCGCGGCGGGACGAGTTGGCCTCTGTGCCTCTGCCTCTGTGGCTGAATCCCCTCCGTCGCATTCCCCACGCCTTCGCGTTTAAGATCGGGCGCATGTCGCTGAACTACGAGCTCTCGGAACTGTTTCGCTCCCTCGCGCAGGTCATGGAGATCAAGAGCGAGAACCCGTTCAAGGCGCTGGCGTTTCAGAAGGTGAGCCGGGTGCTGCGGGAACTGCAGGTCGACGTGGGCGACGCCGTGCGCGACGGGTCGATCAAGGACATCCAGGGGATCGGCGAGGCGAGCCGGCGGGTGATCGAGGAGTACGTCAACACCGGCCGGAGCAACGACTACGAGGAGGTCGCCGCGAGCGTGCCGCCGGGCCTCATCCCGCTGTTGCGCATCCCCAACCTCGGGCCCAAGACGATCGCGCAGCTCTGGAAGGAGCGCGGCGTGACGAACCTCGAGGAACTGGTGAAGTTCCTCGACTCCGGGCTCACGAAAGGCCTGAAGGGTCTCGGCGAGAAGAAGATCCAGAGCATCCGCGACGGCATCAAGATGATGTCGACCGCCGGGCAGCGCCTCGGCATCGTCGACGCGCTGCCGATCGCCGGCGCGCTCGTGGCGCGACTGCGAAAGCTCAAGCAGGTGAAGCAGGCCGAGATCGCCGGCAGCCTGCGCCGCCGCGTCGAGACGATCGGCGACGTCGACCTCGTCTGCTCGCTGAAGGATCCCGCGGCCGGCGAGGAAGTGTCGGCCGCGTTCGTCGCGTTCCCGGAGACGGTCCGCATCAACGGCCAAGGCGCGACGAAGGCGAGCATCATCACCGCCGGCGGGTTGCAGGTGGACCTGCGGATCGTGCCGGAGGAGCACTTCGGTTCGGCGCTGCTCTACTTCACCGGCTCGAAGGAGCACAACGTGAAGATCCGCGGCCTCGCACAGGACGCGGGGCTCACGCTCAACGAGTGGGGCCTGTACGACGCGAAGGAATGGGAGAAGGCCCAGCCGGAGTCGGCGAAGCGCGCGCAGCCGGCGCTATCGACGCCGAAGATCAAGGCGCTGGCGTCGCGCACCGAGGCGGACGTTTACAAGCGGCTCGGCCTCGCGTTCGTCGAGCCGGAGATGCGCGAGGACCGCGGCGAGATCGACGCCGCCCGCGCCGGCGAACTGCCGAAGCTCATCACGCTCGCCGACATCAAGGGCGACGTGCACATGCACACGACCGCGTCCGACGGCAGCAACTCGATCGAGGAGATGGCCGAGGCGGCGATGGCGCGCGGGTACCAGTTCATCGCGATCACCGACCACTCCAAGGGCCAGACGATCGCCAACGGCCTGTCCGCCGAGCGGCTCATCAAACACGTCGAGGCGGTGCGCAAGGCGGACGAGCGGATCAAGGGGATCAAGATCCTCGCCGGCAGCGAGGTCGACATCCTCGCCGACGGCCGGCTCGACTACGAGGACGCCGTGCTGGCCGAACTCGACTTCGTCGTCGCCAGCCCCCACCAGCCGCTGAAGCAGGAGCCGGCGAAGGCCACCGACCGGCTCGTCCGCGCGGCAGAAAACCCGTACGTGTGCGTGATCGGCCACCCCACCGGCCGGCTCATCATGCGCCGCGAGGGACTCTCGCCCGACATGGCAAAAGTCTTCCGCGCCGCGGCCGCCGCGGGGACGGCGATGGAGATCAACTCCAGCTACCCGCGCCTCGACCTCAACGACCTCAACGCCCGCGGCGCCATCCGCGCCGGCGTGATGCTCTCGATCAACACCGACGCGCACAGCACCGACGAACTTGAACTCGTCGAGTACGGCGTCCACGTCGCCCGCCGCGCTTGGGCCACGCCGGCGAACGTGATCAACTGCATGACGTGGAAGGCGCTGGATGCGTGGCTGGCGAAGAAACGCGCGGCGCGGCCGTGATGAGGGCGAAGTTGATCGCGGCAGCTTCTTCGAACGCCGTGGGAGCTTGCTCCCACGGTGTACACGAACGCGTGAGCTACATGATGCCGCGCGGTGCTTCAGGCTTCGCGCGCAGACGTCGAACGCCCCGCGCACCGAGCGCGACGACGATCGATCCCGCGGCCAGGACGTAGCACGACCACGCGGCGGCAATCGATCCGACCTCGCCGACGTAATGGTCGCTGCGCATCCACGGGGCCCGCGGCATGCGCTGCGGGTCGAACTGGCCCGCGTGCAACGCGACGATGACGAGGCCGAGCAAGAACGGTAGCAGGAAATAGACCCCGCGATGCACCCGCAGGCGATCCATCGCCCACCCCATCGCCGCCATGAGCGCGAAGCCGGCCGTCACGCCGATCCACATCCATTGCGGCGTCGGCAGTTGAACGATCTGGTCGAGGACTCCGGTGAGGAAAAGCAGCAGCCCGGCCGGATAATTCGTGACGACGTAGACGCCGTACTCGTCGCCGTAGAATCGCGTGGACGCGGCGCCCGCGGGCAGCCAGAGGGCGGGCAGGAGCAGGACGTGAAACGCGCGGGCGCGCGTCGTCGCCGCCGCCCGGTCCGTCGCGTACGCCAGCGGCTCAACATGGGTCGACATGTCGCCTCCGTCCCGACGTGGCGGGGCCGGACCGCCGCTAGAAGCCGGTCCGAACGTTCGGTTCCTCGCACCAGCCCGGCGACTCGATCAAAGACAGGGTCGAGGCGGATCGTCGCTGCCGTGCCGGCGAGGATTGCCGGGCTGATGCTGTGGCAATGTCGTCACGCCGCCTGTACGTTCCGGGCTCGATCGTCGACCCGTTTACGGCCAGAGCGGCGTGCCTTCGAGGCCGGCGGTTTCGGGCTGGCCGGTCATGAGGTTCGCGTTCTGGATCGCCTGGCCGGCCGCGCCCTTGCCGAGGTTGTCGACCGCGCCGATCGCGATCACCATCTCCCGCTCGGGGTCGGCGGCGTAGTGGACGTAGGCGAGGTTCGAGCCGGTCGCCCACTTGCTCTGCGGCGGCTTGTCAATGACGCGGACGAAGGGGCGGCCGGCGTAGAACTTTCGCGCGGCGGCGGCGCATTCCTCGGCGGTGACCTTGCCGCGGGCGTAGCAGGTCGAGAGGATGCCGCGCGTCATCGGGACGAGGTGGGGCGTGAACGTGATCGACGCCCGCGTGCCGGCGAGGGTCGAGAGGGTCGCCTGCATCTCCGGCACGTGGCTGTGCTTCAGCAGGCCGTAGGCGGAGACGCTTTCGTTGACCTCGGCGTAGCCGAGCGTGGTGCCGCCGCCGCGACCGGCGCCGCTGACGCCGGACTTGGCGTCGATGATGATCCCCGTCGGGTCCACGAGCTTGCCCGCCACGAGCGGCGCCAGCGCGGCGAGCGAGGCGGCCGGGTAGCAGCCGGGATTGGCGACGCGCGTCGCGTTCCTGATGCGGTCGGGCCAGACGTCGGCCAGGCCGTACGTCCACCCCTCGACGGCGCGGTGGTCGCCGCCGACGTCGACGATCTTCGTGGCGGCGGGCACCGCGGCGAGGCCGGCCTTCGATTCGCCGGTGGGGAGGGAGGCGAACAGCACGTCGAGGTCGGGCAGGGCGGCGGGGTCCCAGTTCTGGATGACGAGTTCGCCGAGGCGACCGGCGCCGGGGAATCGCTCGACGAGGCGCTGGCCGGCGCTGCCCTCGCCGGCGACGTAGACGAGTTCGAACGTGGGGTGCGTCGCGCAGAGGCGCAGGACCTCGCCCCCGCCGTACCCGCTGACGCCGACGATGCCGACTCGGATGCTCATGGTGCGTTACTTCGGGGAACTGCTCGCGAAACGCAAGCGGGGCGGGCGGACCGCGGCGTGCCGATCGGGCCCGCGCTGATCCGCCGCCCGCGCCCCCGCCGCGGCCGCCGCGATCACTTCACCTGTTCGAGGCGTTTCTCCAACTCGGCGATCTGCTGCTCCTGATCGTCGCGCAGACGGCTGATCTCCGGGTCGGGCCTGGCCGTCCCGCCGCCGCTGCCGCCGCCGCCGCCGAGGAACGACGAGGTGCCGGCGGGGCCGGCGGTTTTCTTCGTGGCCGCGGCGATCTGGTCGAGGCGGGCCTTGGTCTCGCGGCCGATGCGGAGTTGTTCCTGGAGGAACCGCTTCTCCTCCTCGGCCAGTTGCTTCGCCTGCTCCGGGTTCTGCACGCCCCACCAGACGCCGGCGCCGAAGCCGATCGCCAGACCCAACGCCAGGATGATCAGTTTGAACACGCGCGCCTCCGTTATGCCGTCGTCGATCGCTGACGCTAATTCCCACCTATTGCCATCAGTTTCCGCGCAACGCGTCGGAGTCGTTCCGTCCCGGCCGAGGGGAAGCACATCGTCTCCTGCTCGCGCTCGTGGAGCCAGTTCATCACCGCGTCCTCGGACGCGCCGGCCGCGACGAGGTCCGCGAGCGCGGGGAGGTAGTGATCGTAGCTGCCATGAGCGGCCTCGTTGGAGAGCACGTTGTGCGGGTCCCAGTCGTTCAGGAGAACGTGGCGCAAGCGGACACGGATCTCGTCGATCACAGGAGGCATCGTCAGACCTTCATCACGGGCAGCGAGACGCCGCCGTCCTTCTTCACCTTGCCCCAGCCGCTCCCGAGTTCGCCGATCGGGTCCGGGGGCTTGATCTCGACCTTCTGGTTCTTCAGCGTCGCCTCGCCGCGCTGCACCTTGGCGGCGAACTTGCGGACCTCGTCGAAGAGGGCGTCGAGCATCTTGTCCTCGCTCACCGTCGCGACCTGCTCGCCCTGCACGTAGATTACGCCCTTGTGCTTGCCGGCGAAGACGGCGACGTCGCTCCCCTCGGCCTCGCCCGGCCCGTTCACGACGCAGCCCATCACCGCCACCTTCACCGGCACCGGGATCTCGGCCAGCCGTTTCCGCACCTCGGCCATCATCGCGATGAGGTCGATCTCGATCCGCCCGCAGGTGGGGCAGGCGATGAGCTCCGGTTCGGTGCGGAGTCGCAGGCCGAGGACCTGGAGGAGTTCCTTGCCGTCGACGATCTCGTCAATCGGGTCCGACGCGTAGCTGATGCGGATCGTGTCGCCGATGCCGTCGGCCAGCAGCGCGCCCAGCGCGACGACCGACCGGATCCGCCCCGTCTCCGGCGGCCCCGCGTGCGTCACGCCGAGGTGCAGCGGGAAGTCGAACCGCCGGCTGCACTCGCGGTAGGCGGACAGCACGATCTCCGGGTCCACGCTCTTGGCCGAGAGCACCACGTCGTAAAAATCGTTGTCGGCGAAGATGCGGAGGTACTCCTCCAACTTCTCCACCATGATCGCGGTCATCTGACCCTTGTAATCCTGCTCGAGGGCAGCCTGTTCCTGCGCGCGGGCGGCCTTGTCCTGGCGCTCGACGATGCCCCCCTCGTTGGCCCCGACGCGGATCGGGATGCCACGCTCGCGGCAGGCGGCGATCACCTTCTCGACCTTCGGACGGTCCTTGATGTTGCCCGGGTTGAGCCGGATCTTGTGGACGCCCGCCCCGATCGCCTCGATCGCCCGCTCGAAGTGGAAGTGCACGTCGGCGATCAGCGGCACGCGGACCTGGTTCAGGATCTCCTTCAGCGCCTGCGTGTCGCGCTTGTCCGGGACGGCCACGCGCACGAGATCGGCCCCAGCACCGTGCAGGGCGTTGATCTGCTTGACGGTGGCGTCGATGTCGTAGGTGTAGGTGCTCGTCATCGTCTGCAGCGCGACGGGCGCGTCCCCGCCGATGCCGACGAACCCGTGGGCGCGGTCGCCCACGGTCACCTTCCGAGTCTTCGCGCGAACCACCATCAGCCACTCCCTTGCCGGCCATTGTTCCCCCACCCCCGGGACAGGGCCCGGCGGCGGCCGACGGATGACCCCGTCGCCCGGTGGAATCGTAAGGACGCCCGGCGATTGTATCAAACGACCCCTTCGCCCGGCGGGTTGCGTCCGATAACGTGTCGGGGCAACCGGGGCTCACCTTTTTTGCCCCGATCCGGCCGGCGATTACGATGGAGACCATTTACCAACGCGGCTGACCTCGCCCGCCGCTAACGAACCGCCCCCGCGCGCTGTCTGCTTTGGTGTGGAGCGGGTGACGCGCCCTGCCGACCGGCGGCCCGGCCGGGGCGGGCGCATCGAGCGAGGTACGACGGTTCACGTCCCGGAGTCGTTTGTGATGCGGTGGGTTCCCTCGATGTTCGCTTGTGGCCTGGCGGCGGTGCTCGCCGCGGCCCCCTCGTACGCCCGGCCGGATGCCCGGCGGGCCCAGGTGCAGGCGGCGGTGTCGGACGCGCGGGAATCGCTCCGCCGGGAGATCCTCGCCGCCCCGATGCCGGCCGACCAGACCGTCCGCGAGTTCCTCGACAAGACCGACGGGGAAGAACACCTCGACGCCGCCCTCGGCGCCGCCCAACAGATCGGCGGCACCCGCTGGATCGACGACCAGACCTGCATCATCCGCTTCGAGCTCGACGGCAAGCACGCCGCCGGCGCGCTCGTGAAGGCCGCCCGCGACAACCCCAAGGCCGCCGCCATCGAGGCTGACGCGTTGGCCGAGCGGCTCGATAGCTGGCGGTTGCGCACGTTCTCCGCCACCGGGTCGAGCACCGCCCCGCAATACATCGGCGAGGTCCGCCCGGGCGACACCAATCCGGCGTGGCGGCGCGTGCCGGACGACCAGAGCCGCGAGGCGGTGTCGGCGGCGCGGTCCGACGCGGTGCGGCGCGTGCTGGACAGCATGAAGAGCATCCCGCTCGGCGAGGGCAAGACCGTCGCCGATGCGCTCGAGGTGCCGTCGGTCCGAACGGCGCTGCGGGACTGGCTGTCCCAGCGGCCGATCGTCGGGCTCGAGTTCGGCGACGACCTTGAGGTCCGGCTGACGATCTCGGCCCCCGCCGAGGAAATGTGGGACGTGTTCCGCGCGGCCATGGCCGCCCAGAACGAGGTCCCGGCCCCGCGGAGCAACGCGGAATGGGACCGCCTGCGAGGCGAGGTGCTTCGGCGCGCCTCCGCCGCCGTCGGGCGCAGCTTCGTGCCGAACACGGCCCCGGCCGCCGCGCCGGACGCGATCGTGCTCCCGGACGCGCCGCCCGCTTGGGTTGACGAGTTGATGGACGCCGGCGGCTCCGCCCAAGGCACCGGGCGCAACCTCAAGACCGCCCGCAAGGCCGAGGACGATGCCGTCCGCCAACTGCGGGAGCAACTCTACGGCATGCCGCTCAGCGAGGGCCTTACGCTCGGCGAGGCGGTCAAGAAGGACCGGTCGGTGGGCGACGCCGTCTCGCGCAGCCTGAACACCGTCCGAACCTCGAAGGTGAACTGGAAGTCCGACGGCGTCGACGTCCGCGTCAGCTTCAACCCGCAGGTCCTCTGGCGCGAACTCCACGAGCGCGAATAAGCCGCCGCCGGCCGTCCCCGCTTCAGGCTGAACAATCCTCCGGATCTGGATTTCCGCCTGCCGCGGCAATAAACGGCGGCCTGCCGCGTTGTGAGACGGGCAACCGTTGCCGTCCCGCACCTTCCACTTCCAGAGGAGACGAAAATGTTGCAGTTAAAGTTGTCGCTTTGCCTCGTGGCCGTCGCGCTCATGCTGTCGCTGACCGGCGGCTCCGCCGTCGCGGCAGACGCGACGACCGGGACGATCAAGGGCACCGTCAGCGGCGTCGACGGCATGCCGGCGGCCGACGTCAAGGTCCGCCTCATGCCCAAGCCGGCCAAGGCACCCAAGGCTGCCGAGGCCAACGCCGACGCGGCGAAGACGGAGAAGTTGGCGAAGGGCGACAAGGCGGCGACCAAGGCCGAGCGCAAGGCGGCGAAGCAGGCCGGCGGCAAGGCTAAGCCGATCGCGCAGGCCACCACCGACGCCAACGGCGCCTTCACGATGGCCGACGTGGCGCCGGGCGACTACGTCGTCGTCGCCGGCGGCAAGGGCCTCGGCAACGGCCGCCGGCCGGTCACGGTCTCGGCGGGCGGCGAGGTGACGGTGACGATCAAGCTGAAGGAGAAGAAGCCGAAGGCCTAAGACCTGCCGCGGTCCCGGTGCCGCTACCGGCGCCGCATCATGCATCCCGAACCCCCGGCCCGCCTCGCGCGGGCCGGGGGTTCGTCTTTCGGAGGTACCGACGGTACTTCTTCGAGCATGGTGGCTTCGTGCAAAGTAACGGGTCGGCCGGTGACGGTCGCGGTTCCTTCCGAACGGCCGCACGTCCTGAAGCGCATTGAACATTCGCCCGCCCTCACCGGTCGTCGGGGAGGGGGCACGGATGAGTGGCATCGCTCGTTTGACGTCTTGGCGACGAAAGCGGCACGTTCGGCAACGTCGCTGGCGGTTCGTCTGGCAAGGAGTGGCGACGCCTGCGTGGCGTTGTGGGGCCGCCACCACACGGACCGG
>JAUJNJ010000150.1 GCA_030448225.1 Phycisphaerae bacterium | reverse complement strand
CGTCGCTGCGCCACGGCTCGTCGTTGCCGGTGAACAGCAGCGTGTCGCCGAGCGGCAGGATCGGAGCCCGAACGGCCACCCCGGCGGCCGTCAACTGCGTGGCGGCGCCGCTCGACGGCTCCAGCCGCCACAGTACGCCGGTCTGGTAGCTGGTCCCGCCGCGGACGAACGCCAGTGCGCCTTGGAACGCCACGAGATCGTAGACGTACGGCGCGGCGGTCAGCAGTCGGGTGCCCGCGGGCGTGCCGTCGCTGACGTAAATGCCGTTGGCCGCGCCGCCGGCGGCGAAGAAGTAGACGGCGTTGTCGATCACGACGAAGTTCGGAGTCATCCTCCCGTACAAGCGCGTGAGCGACGGCGAGAGCGGCGTGGCCTTGCCGGTCGAGCCGTCGTACCCCCACGGGCGTTCCGCACCCGCCGAGTCTTTCGCCCAGAACACGAGGCGGCCGTTGACGGGGGTGACGATGTCCGGGTCGGAGCTGGCGGCGCCGGGGCGGAGGTCGGCCATCAGGCGGGCGCCGCCGGGCGCGGACGCGTCGGTGGTCCACAGTTCACGTCCGGCGTCGGGAGTCGTTGCGGTGAACACCACCTCGCCGGCGAACGCGACGACCGGGGTCGGCTTGGCGTCGTTCGTCGTCGTGTTGATGTCGGCCAGCAGCGGCGGCGCGCCGCTGAGGAGCACCCGAGCCTCCAACGGCTCGACCACGCACCGCGGCCGCCCCGCCGCGGACCGGTCCGCGGTCACGGGAGCACCAGCATCTAAACCCATCGCTGCCTTCCCCCCGCCGCCCCACCGGGTCGGCAAAAGCGTAAGAAATGTCGCGAACGACCGACTCGCCGGCCGCGCCGACGACTTATGTGGGCCCGCCTGACGACGATGTGACTCGACACGAGTTATACCCGAGCGGCCCAACCCGGTTGACAGGCCCGGACGAAATATGCGCGGTGGTCCGCACAGGGGCGGGAGGTAGTGACGGTATGGCGCGATTGGGAGGACGGGGAGGTCGGGCGAACGGCAATCCGAATCCGCCGCTCGTCGCCGGTGCATCCGCACCGTGTTTCGCGACTACCGACGCGGGTGATTGCACGATGCGGCTCCGGCGCGTCGCACCTACGCGAGCGATCTCGGCGTCACGCGATATGCACACCGCCGGTCGCCGCGGACGATGTGCTCGACCCGTTCGACGGCGGCATCCGGTCCGAGCACTTCCCGGAAGGTTTCCAACTCCGCGCGACAGAACGACTGGCACGCGGTCGTCGCCACGCAGATCGGGCAGTGGTTCTCGACCAGCAGGAAACCGTCGCCGTCCGGGTGCGACTCGGCCATATAGCCTTCGCGCGTGCGGGCGGCCGCGAGGCGGGCGACCCGGTCGCCGAGGTCGGTTGCGCCGCGGACGGCCTCTGCGTAGCACTGCTTCGACTCCCCGGCCCGCAGGTCGATGAGGCGGTCGAGCGCGGCTTGGCCGAACTCGTCGCGGATGAGGCGGATCAACTGGGCGGCGAGGTCGGCGTGGGCGTCGGGGAAACGCGAGTTGCCGGCGGAGGTGAGGCTCCAGACCTGCGCCGGCCGCCCCACGCCGCGCGGCTCGGCCGCGGCGCTCACCAAGCCGTCGGCGGCGAGGCGCACCAACTGTTGCCGCGCCGCCTCGCCGCACACGCCGGTCGCGCACGCGAGCTGCGCCGCCGTCTGTGGCCCGCACGTCTTCAGCGCCAGCAGGAACCGTTCGCCCGACGGCCGTCTGACATTTTCCAAGGATTCATTTGACATATTCCCGTCCACGTCACTATTTTCAAAGTGACGGCTTTGAAAATTGTAGGGGACATATGGACCGGGATGCAACTCCCGTGCTGGAAAAACGTCCTCTTCGACGCGTATTGCCGTCAAGGAAGGTGGACCATGAAGTGGCGTAGTTGGGTGGCTTCGAGCGTGCTGCTCGTGACTCTTGGCGTGATCGGGATCGGGCTCGTCAGCTACAAGGCGTCGGCACAAAAGGCCGCCGACGCCTCGGCCGCCGACCAGCCCGAACCGGCCGAGGCGGTGACGGTGGCGCTGGCGTCGACCCGGCGCACCGCGTCCGGGTCCGGCATCCCAGCGGGTGGGCGGGTCCCGCGGTCGGTCGCGGCAACGAACTGCCCGGGACCGTCCGGCAGGTCGACCTCACGCCAGGCCAGATCGTGGAGCCCGGCACGCTGCTGTCGAGCAGGACGTGTCGGTCGAACGGGCGGAACTGGCGGCCCACGAGGCGCGGCGAAGCGACCGAGGCGCTGCTGCGTCGCGTGAAGCAAATGATCGAGTCGAGCACCGCCAGCGCGACCGAGCTCGACCGCGCCCACGCCGAGCGCGACGTCGCCCGGGCGCAGATCGCCCACTTGCCCAAGGCCGTCATCGACGCAAGACGATCCGCACTTTCGCCGTTCCGCGCCCGCGTCGGCATCTCCGACGTGCACCCCGGCCAGTACCTCGAGGAGGGGACGCTGCTCACGACGCTCCAGGGCGTCGACGAGGCGGCGCACGTCGCCTTCACGGTCGCGCAGCGGATCGCCGCGGGGCTGCGGCCGGGCGACGTGGTGGAGGTCTTCGCGGCCGGCCCGGAGGCCGCGCCGGTGCCGGCGGCGGTCGTCGCGGTCGACGCGCTGATCGATTCGACGACGCGCAACGCCACCGTCCGCGCCCGCCTCGCCGACGCCGCCAAGATGCCCGCGCCCGGCGCGTCGGTCCGCGTCCGCGTGCCGTCGGGCCCGGCGAAAAAGGTCGTGGCGGTGCCGGCCAGCGCGCTGCGCAAGGGGCCGGCGGGCGACCACGTGTTCGTCGTCGCCCCCGACGCCGCCGGCAAGGACCGGGCGGCCGTCCGCAAGGTCGAGGCGGGAGAACTCGTCGGCGACGAGGTGCTGATCCACGCCGGGCTCGCGGCGGGCGAGCGCGTCGCGGCGAGCGGGTCGTTCAAGCTCCGCGAGGCCGTGCTCGTGATCGCCAACGAACCGCCGGCCCCCGCGCCCGGCGCCGCGCGGGCGAAGCTCGAGTAGGCGCACCCGCGCGAGAAGTTCTGGAACTGAACGTCACACCGTCGGCGCCGCCTCACGACGCGCCGAGCCCGGGGCCGTTACGCGCCCCGATGATGCGAAGGACCCGGCCATGCAATCGTCGCCTTCCTCCTCGTCGTTCACCGACGTCTTCATCAAGCACCCCGTGCTGGCCGCCGTCGTGAACATCGTGCTCGTGCTCGTCGGGTGGCGGGCGCTGTCGACGCTGCCGGTGCAGCAGTACCCGCAGGTCGAGAGCTCGTCGGTCATCATCACGACGCTCTACTACGGCGCCGGCGCCGAGACGGTGCGCGGGTTCCTGACCACGCCGATCGAGCGGGTCGTGTCGCAGATCAGCGGCGTCGACCACGTCGAGTCGACCAGTCGGGCCGGCATCAGCATCGTCACGGTCCGCCTGAAGCTCAACCACAGCAGCACCGCCGCCCTGGCGGAGGTGACGGCCCGCCTGCAACAGGTGCGGGCGGAGTTGCCGGAGCAGGCCGAGCCGCCGGTGGTGGAAGTGCAGCGGGCGGACCGGCCGTACGCGTCGTTCTACCTGAGCTTCTCGTCGACCGAGCGGACGATTCCGCAGTTGACCGACTGGCTGCTCCGCGACCTGCAGCCGCAGCTGGCGACGCTCAACGGCGTGCAGCGGGTGACGATCGAGGGCGGGCGGCAGGTGGCGATGCGCGTCTGGATCGACCCCGACCGCCTCGCCGCGCTCAACCTCTCGCCCGGCGACGTGCAGGCCGCGCTGCAGCGCAACAACTACCTCGCGGCGGTCGGGCAGACGAAGGGGAACCTCGTCCAGGTCAACATCCTGGCCAACACCGACCTCCGCTCGACCGACGAGTTCAACAAGCTGATCGTCGCCCAGCGCAACGGCGCGACGGTCCGCCTCAGCGACGTCGCCACCGTCGAGCTCGGCGCGGAAGAGGCCGACCTCGTCGCGAAGCACAACAAGACCGAGGCCGTCTACCTCGGCGTCTGGCCGCTCGTGGGGTCGAACGAGATCGACGTCGCCAAGAGCCTGCAGGCCGAGATGGACCGCATCCGCCCGACGCTGCCGAAGGACGTGGACATGCGGCTCGTCTGGGACGGCACGATGTTCATGCGCGACGCGCTGAAGGAGATCACTAAGACGCTCATCGAGACCGTGCTGATCGTCGGGTTCGTCGTGTTCCTGTTCATGGGCTCCCTCCGCACCGCGCTGGTGCCGCTCGTGGCGATGCCGGTCTCGCTGATCGGCGCGGCGATCATCATGTACGCGCTGGGGTTCAGCCTGAACCTGCTGACGATCCTGGCGATCGTGCTGTCGGTCGGGCTGGTGGTCGACGACGCGATCGTGGTCGTCGAGAACGTCGCCCGCCACATTCGCGAGGGCCTGACGCCGCGGCGGGCGGCGATCGTCGGCGCGCGCGAGCTCGTCGGGCCGATCATCGCCATGACGATCACGCTCGCCGCGGTCTACGCCCCGATCGGGTTCCAGGGGGGGCTGACCGGGTCGCTGTTCCTGGAGTTCGCGATCACGCTGGCGGCGGCCGTCGTGCTGAGCGGCGTGGTGGCCGTCACGCTGTCGCCGGTCATGAGCGCGCGGCTCATCCCGCCGGGCGGGCAGGAGGGCCGGCTCACGCGGCTGGTCAACCGCGGGTTCGACGCGGTCCGCCGCGTCTACGTCCGCCTGCTCGACGGCGCGCTGGCGATGCGGTGGGGCATCGTCGCCGGGGCCGCGGTCGTGATGGCGGCGGCCGTGCCGTTCTACCAGCAGTCGCGGCGCGAGCTGGCGCCCGTCGAGGACCAGAGCCACATCAGCCTCTTCATGGAGGCGGCCCCCGACGCCTCGATCGAGAGCGTGAACGGCCACTCCCGCGACGTCGTGCAGGCGCTGAGCCAGTTCCCCGAGGCCGACTTCATGTGGTCGCTGACCGCCAACTGGGGCGGGTTCGGCGGGATGGCGACGAAGGACTGGCGCACCCGCGCCCGCTCGACCGAGGAGATGTACGGCGAGGTGTTCGGCGTCGTGTCGGGCGTGCCGGGGCTGCGCGTCTTCCCGCGCCTCGACCCCCCGCTGCCCACGCCCGGGCAGTACGACGTCGAGCTCGTCCTCCAGGGCGACGGCCCGCCCGAGCAGATGGTCGAGACGGCCAACGCGGTGATCGCCGCCGGCTTCGGGAGCGGCAAGTTCCTCTACGTCGACACCGACCTGAAGCTCGACCTGCCCGAGGCCCGCGTCGTGATCGACCGCGAGCAGGTCGCCGACCTCGGCCTCGACCTCGCCGGCGTCGGGCAGGAACTGGGCACGCTGCTCGGCGGCAACTACGTCAACCGGTTCAACTTCTTCGACCGCAGCTACAAGGTGATCCCGCAGATCGGCGCCGCCGACCGCGCGACGGTCGGCCCGCTGCTCGACCTGAAGATCAAGACGCCGTCGGGCGCGCTCGTGCCGATCTCCAGCTTCGTCCGCGTCGAGGCGTCGACCGCGCCCCGCTCGCTCAACCGGTTCCAGCAGCGCAACTCCGTGAAGATCTTCGGCGGCGTGCTGCCGGGCGTCACGAAGGAGCAGGGCCTGACCGTGCTCGAGGACGCGGCCGCCAAGGCGGGCGGGCCGGGCGTGATCATCGACCACGCGGGGGAGTCGCGGCAGATCCGCCGCGAGGGGTCGGCGCTGACGGTCACGCTCGGGTTCGCGGTCGTGCTGATCTACCTCGTCCTGGCCGCGCAGTTCCGCAGCTTCCGCGACCCGCTGATCGTGCTGCTCGGGTCCGTGCCGCTGGCGATCAGCGGCGCGCTGCTGTTCAGCTACCTCGACCTGACGACGATCAACATCTACTCGCAGGTCGGGCTGATCACGCTCGTCGGACTCATCGCCAAGAACGGCATCCTGATCGTCGAGTTCGCCAACACGCTACAGGAGCGCGGCCTGCCGAAGATGGACGCGCTGCGCGAGGCGTCGGCGACCCGCCTGCGGCCCGTGCTGATGACGTCGGCCGCCACGGTGTTCGGCCACCTCCCGCTCGTGTTCGTCTCCGGCCCCGGCGCGGCGGCGCGCAACAGCATCGGCATCGTGCTCGTCGCTGGCATGGTCGTCGGCACGCTCTTCACGCTGTTCGTCGTCCCGGTCTTCTACTCGCTGATCGCGACGACGCACCAACCCGCCCCCGCGGAGGACGACGCCGACGAGCAGCCCGCCCCCCTGCCG
>JAUJNJ010000149.1 GCA_030448225.1 Phycisphaerae bacterium | reverse complement strand
CTGGGGTAGACCCGCAGCAGCGACTCATTGGCCGCGATGATCGCCTCGCGGTTGACCGCCGTGTCCCCGCCGAGCAGGTTGCCGGCGAGCACCGCGATCGTGTCGCCCTGCTGCGCGACGTACCTCAGCTTCGGGCCGATGGCGGCGGCGGGAACCACCGCCTTCCGGAGCGGCGCCCCCGTCACGACCGGCGACGGGGCGGCGGCCGGCCCGGCGGCCACGTCGCCGTTGCCTTCGTCCGACGCGGTCCGGTCGATCGAGTAGGTCTGCCCGGTCAGCACCCGGTCCGGGTTCGCCTGCAAGGAGACGTTGACCGCCGCCACCGCGTCGCGGTGGTCCTGCGAGTCGCTGCCGAGCAGCGCGATCGCCACTTCGGACATCGTGTCCCCGTCACGTGCGACGTACCGCACGGCCCCCGACGGGTCGACGTGCACCATCGGCGCGGCCCGCGTCGTCGGCGCAACGACCTCGACCGGCGCCGATGCGGGGGCCGGGGCGGCGGCGGCGGCGGCCGGGGCGGGCACGACGACCGTCGCCGGGGCGGGGAGGACGGCGGCCAACGGGGCGAGGGCGGCGGCGGCCGGCTCGCGATCCTGCGCGACCCAGACGACCGACACGAGCGGGACGGCGAGGGCGGCGGCGACCAACAGCGAGCGGGACTTCATGCGGGGCTACTTTCGACGGCCGGCCGGTCGCTCCCGGTCGCGATCGTCGAATCGCGTACGGTCCGAGAACCCGGCGGCTACACAAGCCATCGGACCGACCCGCCGCGCCCCATCATCTAAAGCGGTTACCAGCCGACACTCCCCATTGTGAGCGTCGTCAGATGACGCTGCGGCGGCCGTCGTCGCAGAGCGGCGAGCCCACGGGCGAACACCGGGTGCCGCAGGCCTGCTCGCGCTGCTCGACGCCGCTGGACGATCGGGCCTGGACGGACGAAGAACAGAGAACTACCAGCACGGTGGCACGGCTGAGGCGGGAGCAGGACGACTTTGTGCGAGTGCGCGCGTGCGGTGAATCGACGACCACGGAAGAGGTGCAGATGGACAACTACTTCAACATCGACGGCGGCGGTGAGGTCTTGACCATCGTGGCGAACGCGGTGCTTGCGGTACACAAGAAGGCAGATGTGTGGACCGTTCACACCGCGGGAGGCCCAATCGTCGTCAACAACGACATCGGGCCGGCGGTGGCGAAGTGGTGGCGGGATTCCCTTGACACACGCGGCAATCACTAGGTGCCCTCGCCGACGATATCGAAGGAGTTGCGGAGCTTGCGCCGGGCCGTCGCGAGGTCGACGAGGATGTTCGCGCCGCGCTCGAAGACGGCCGGGTCGGAGGCGGTCTGCGCCGCCCCGGGCGACAGGAACGCGGTTCGGTGGTGTGCCCTGCCCTGCGCGGTCGGCGTGGCCTTATTGCTCGGCCAGCAGGACCGACGCTTCGCCGATCAACGCGGCGATCGTCTTCGACGGTGGGATCGGGGGGCTTGCTCCATAATGGTGTGATTATTCGCCGCCGGCGTCGCCCGTACAACACCGCATGTCCACCCGCCGCCTCCGCATCGACCTGAAGCGCGTTCTCGCGAAGTCGGCCATCCTGTCGAGCGGTTGCGGCCCGCTGCGCGAGCAGGTGCTCCGGGACCTGGAGGAGCGCGGCTTCGTGTACGGAGGCGACGGTTGGTGGGGGGGCGACCCGGCACTTCTCAAGGCCGACGAGGTGCTCGAGGTGGAGAAGGAGCCGCAACAGGACGGAACATCCTGATCGTTCCACCGCGGCGTCTAATTTGGGGAGGCCCGTGAAGCGGGACCGGTCAGGCATTCGAATTCGGGCCCGAATCACGGGCAGGAACTGTTGCGCTCAGAGTAGCCCATCCGGCAGTTGTCCGACGCCCTCGAACGTCGCCACGATCGCGCCGTCACTTCCCGGCCCGATGTGGCTGAGGGCGCAACTGGCGACACGGCCGGCGGCGAGGCGGAGCTGAAGCGTCTCGTCCACCAAGGAGGTCACGCGCATCCCCGTCGGCTGGAACGTGCCGCCCCAGGCACTCGTGCTTCCACTCGTCGGAGGGTCGATCCACATCGAGATCAAGACCCGATCAGTCACGGGATCGCCGTTCGGATCGAAAAACTGACCGATCGCTGACCTGTTCTTCCGCACGTATTTCCTCTCACTTCGACTTCCGCCCCTTATCCTTCACGAGCAGCTCGGCCGGCTCGCAACCGAGGGCGCCGTCAAATTTCGCCGAGCGTCTCAACCGTGGCGTTGGCGTGCATGGTCCCGTTCATAGGATCTGCTTGCCGTGCGCGGACGTCACGTGGGGCGACGGCGCGGCACCCGCCGGCTCGGCCGGCGTCCGGGGGGTCCGCCGGAACTCCGCCGGGTCCTCGTCCTCGCCGAGGATGCCCGCGATCAACCCGGGGTCCATGTGCTGGTGCTCCATCACCGCCGCGATGCGTTCCCGTTCGCGCTTGATGCAGCCGGCGACGTACTCCACCACGGGGGCGTCTTTGCTGAACCCCTCGGCGCGGACGGCCTGGAAGGCCGTGCGGGCCGCCAGTTCCGAGGGTTCCTCCAGCACGGCGGCGCTCTGGCGCGACAGGTCACGGCAGATCGCGGCTCCTTCCGTCGAATCGTGCCCACCGGCGCCGACCGTGCCGTCCGTCGCCTCCTCCGCCACGGCAACCTCGGCAGCCAGCGGCACCAGTGCGGCGTAGATCTCGGCGTCGGTCAACGTCCAAGCGTGGTGTGGCAGGTTGGCCACGACCGCCCGCTCGAACGCCGCCGCCACCGCCTGCGCCTGGCGGTCGTCGCCGGTCAGGTCGCCAGCAGGGCGAGCGACAGTTGCCCGGCCCCGACGTAGCCCCAGTCGTACGGGGTCGTGGCGTTCCCCGAGAGGTCCGACCGCATCGGCAGCGGCTTCCCGTCCACGGTCACTTCACAGCCGACGTCCGTGCGTTTGCCGCGATAGGTCCTCATTCGCGTTCCTTTGGGTAAATGGCAGACCGGTGAGCGTAGCACCTTTCGGCGAAGGCGACGCGGCGCGCGCGCGTTCTATCCTCCGACGCGCCCGAACAAGCGAGTGGAACCGCAGCGTCGCTGCCGAGATAAGCGCGCGGGTGATTGATTTATATTTCGTGAGGCGCGTGAAAGCGTCGCCCCTAGTTCGTGCGTCGCGCTCGGGCACGCCGGGAGCATGCGCGTCGTTCCCCGGCGTTCCGAAGCACGCCTACAAACTTCGTCGAACAACTCGTAACTCTTAGGACCAGGAAACTCGTGGCGATGCGGTTGAGCGACCCCGACGCGGGTCGGCGGCGATCGACGTAATCCGTTGCAATCGGTGCGAATACCTCGAGGGGCGCACTGCCACGACCGACCCGCCCTTGCTGTTCACGCTAAGCATCGCAGGGCATCGTCGTACCATACGCTGTACTGAACGAACGGCGTTGATTACAGTCCCGCGGTGCTCAAGTCTACACGCCGCAAGGCCGGCAGGCCTGCCGCACTCCGGGACCAGGAAGGAGAGCATATCGAAGGCTGATGCAATGGGGCGGTGGTCGCCGGCGGGCCAGCGGGTGAGAGTCACCCGAGCATCGCCTATGTCAAGTACCGCTTCGGGCCTACCGGAAAGTCGCTGCGGGGCACGTTTCGTAGATCGTCCTTGAACTGGGGAAAGGGAGAACGCTATGCGAAAGCCGCGACCTGCCGTCGTGACCCTCTTGGCTGTGGCACTGGCCGTGCTGGGCGCCGCCGGCGCGGCGCGGGCGGCGGCGCCCCCGCCGCCGTCGCCGCAGATGATTTACGCGGGCGACGGGTTGACGGTGCGCGTCTTCGAGTGGGACGAGGCGAGGGGAACCGTGCGCGGCGAGATCGTCCGCGACGGGCAGGCGTATCCCTTCGCCGGGCGGATCGGCGAGGAGGGGGAGGCCGAGGTCGTCCGCGGGCAGTTTAAGGTCGGCGAAAAGTCCTTCGAGTTCACGTCCCGTCAGGATTCGGACGATGAGGTCGTGAAGTTCACCAGCGGCGGCAAGACCTACCGGCTGCGCCCGGCGCGGGAGGCACCCGAGCCCGAGCCCGAGATGGCCGGGGACAACCCCCTGGCCGCCGACGGGCCCCCCGCCGCGCCCGCCCCGCCGGCCGGGGTGCCGGTTCCCGCGCCGGACGGCGGGCCCGATGGTGTGCCCGTTGGCCCGGCCGACCTGCCCGACACCGTTCGGCTGCGGCAGCACAGTTTCCCCGACGTCTCGACCGGCGCGCCCGTCGCGTACGTCGCGGTCGCCCCGGCCGACTGGAAGGCCGAGGGGCACATCGAGTGGCAGGCCGGCGGCGGCAGCACGCCGTTCCCCCAGACGAAGGTGACGCTGTCGTCCCCGCAGGGCGGGCGCGTGAAGTTTGTGCCGGCCGCCTTCTTCAGCTACATGAACGCCCCCGGACTGGGCCAGCGAGACGGCGTGCCCGCGCCGCAGCGTTTCCCCGAGTGGCTGGCCGAGGCCCTCCCCCGCTACAACAAGGCCGTCACCAACGTGCGGCTGGTCTCCAGCCAACGCAACGAGAAGCTCGAGCAGGCGAAGGCCGAGAACGATCGTGTCACGGGAGCGGTGGTCTCGCCCGAGAGCCGGTGGGAGGCGTGGGAGATCTGCCTGGAGTACGACGAGGCGGGCGTCCGCCGCCGCGAGGAGGCGCTGCTCACGTTCGTCACGTACGCGCCGGGCCGGGGGCTGAACGGGTTCTTCTCGCAGACCTGGTCGATCTTCTACGGCCCGATCGGGTCCGCGCCGGCCGAGACCTACGCGGCCCAGCGCGCGACGCTGTTCCAGGTCGCCGGGACGTTTCGGCAGACGGTGCGGTGGTTCACGCTGTCGCAGCAGATCATCGCCGAGAACAGCCGCCGCCGGGCCGACCAGGTGTGGGACCGGATCAACCGGCGCGGCGAGCAGATCAAGAACATGCGCGTGACCAAGGCCGACGAGGAGGCCTACGGCCGGAGCCTCGGCTCCGACGAGGCCCAGCGCAAGCGCGTGCAGGGGATCTACGAGACCGAGGACTACGAGGACGCCGACGGCAACCGCGTGGCGCTGCCCATCCACGGCAAGTACAAGTTCACCGACGGCCAGGGCAACTACGTCATCAGCAACCAGTCCCAGAAGCCCGGGGAAAGCTGGCAGGAGATCAGCCCGGCTGGCCAATAGCCTCGGGCCGCGGCGCCGCTGGCTCCCGTTCCCCGCCTGAGCGGCGGCCGTCCGTCCTTGATGGGCCGGGTGACGGCCGGCAAGCCGCGCCCACGATTGCCGACAGGACTGCAAATGAACCTGCACCCCCTCACCGAGTCTGCCGGCCCAACCGTTGGCGGTCGCCGGCCCTCGGCGGCGCGACCTTCGACCCGCCGGCTATTGCAGGCCGGAATCCTCGTCCTCGTCGGCGCGACGGTCGCCTCGCCGCTAGCGGCCACGCCGCCCGCGACGGTCGATACGAGCAAGCTCCCCGCGCCAGCGTCGCGACGGGTCGACTTCGTCAAGGACGTGCAGCCCGTCTTGGCCGCCGCGTGTTACGAGTGCCACGGCAGCGAGCGGCAGAAGGGCGACCTCCGCTGGGACCTGAAACAGTCCGTGCTGAGCGGCGGCCACAGCGGCGCAGCGATCGTGCCCGGGCGGAGCGCGGACAGCTTGGCGATCCACCTCGTGTCCGGGCTCGACCCTAAGCGGGTGATGCCGGCGAGGGGCCCGCGGCTGACGCCGGACCAGATCGGCGTGCTCCGCGCGTGGATCGACCAAGGCGCGACGTGGCCCGACGGCGTGGACAAGGCCAAGGTCGTCGACAAGGCCGATCACTGGGCGTACAAGCCGCTCACCCCCCCGCCGGTGCCCGCGGTCGCCGACCCCGCCTTGGCGGCGCGCGTGCGGAACCCGGTCGACGCGTTCGTGCTCGCCAAGCTCGCCGAGAAGGGCCTCGCCCCCTCGACGGAAGCCGACCGCCGCACGCTGATCCGACGCCTCAGCTACGACCTGACCGGGCTGCCGCCCGCGCCGGCGGAGGTCGATGCGTTCCTGGCCGACGCCGACCCGCGGGCGTACGAGCGGCTCGTCGACCGCCTGCTCGCCTCGCCGCGGTACGGCGAGCGGTGGGCCCGCCACTGGCTCGACGCGGTCCACTACGGCGACACGCACGGCTACGACAAGGACAAGGTCCGCCCCAACGCGTGGCCGTACCGCGATTACGTGATCAAGAGCCTGAACGACGACAAGCCGTACGCACGGTTCGTGAAGGAGCAGTTGGCCGGCGACCACTTCTACCCCGGCAGCCCCGACGGCGTCGTCTCGCTGGGCTTCATCGCGGCCGGCCCGTTCGACTGGGTCGGGCACGCCGAGCTGCGGGAGGGGACGATCGACAAGGCGATCACGCGGAACCTCGACCGCGACGACATGGTCGCGACCGCGATGAACACGTTCGTCAGCCTGACCGCGCAGTGCGCGCGGTGCCACGACCACAAGTTCGACCCGATCAAGCAGGAGGAGTACTACGGCCTGCAAGCTGTCTTCGCCGCCGTCGACCGGGCGGACCGCCTCTACGACCGCGACCTGCCAACCCTTCGCCGGCGGCGGGAGCTGAACGACTCGCTGGCCTCGCTGCGGTCGCTGCGGGCGACACTCGACGCGGCGGTCGTCGCCGAGGCCGGCCCCGAGCTGGTCGAGATCAACCGGCGGCTCGACCTCCTGGGCAAGGTCGCGGCCGG
>JAUJNJ010000148.1 GCA_030448225.1 Phycisphaerae bacterium | reverse complement strand
GCATGGAGCTCATCCACACCTGCTACCGGATCGGCGACATCGACCGCTCCGTCGCGTTCTACGAGGCCCTCGGCTTCGAGGAGCTGATGCGCATGCCGATCCGCGACGAGGCCGTCAACGTGTTCATGGGCCTGCCGGGCGACGGCGCCCGCCTGGAGCTGACGTACAACTTCGGCGTCGACGCGTACGACCTCGGCACGGGCTACAACCACATCGCGGTCACCGTCGACGACCTCGACGGCAAGCTCGCGGCGCTCGCCTCCAGCGGCATCGAGCCGGAGAAGCCGCCGTACCAGGTGCGGGAGGGCGGGGCGCGCATCTGCTTCGTGCGCGACCCGGACGGCTACCGGATCGAGCTGATCGAGGCGGCCCGGACGTGAACGCGCGGCCGAGGAGCCCCGCGGGGGCTCCTCGGCCGGCGACCGGGCCGACTGCTCAGCGCATCCGGATCCGGCGCTTCGTCACGACGGCCTTCCCGCCCTTCGGCGTGAACCCCGTGCTCAGAGTCAAACGGAGCTTGCGCTTCACCTTCCGCGCCCGTACCAGCAGCCTGCGCCCGGCCTTCGTCGGCTTGAGCCGCACCGTCGCCGTGCCGGCGGCGGTGAAGGTCCGCTTCGCGCGGGCCAGGACGACGGGCTTGCGCCGCGCGGCGCTCACGACCTTGCCGTTCACGACCAGCGCGCGAAGTTCGCCGACGTACTGGCCGGGGCCCGGCGCCTTGACGCGGTAGGCGACGTTGCCACGGGTCACCTCGGCGATGGTCGCCTTCGCGAGCGCCTTGGTCGCCGCCGCGCTGGCCACCCTCAAGGCGGTGTCGAGCACGGCGCCCGACACGGGCGCGGGCGACTCCAGCGTGGGCGTCGCCCCGGGGACGACGACTGGGGAGTCCGACGGCGCGGCCGGTGCGGCCGGTGCGGCGTCGGTCACGCCACCGCCGGACGTGCTGCCGGTCACCGTGATCGTCCGCGTCGCGGTTGACGCGTTGCCGAAGGCGTCCTGCGCCTTGACGACGACGACGTGTGCGCCCGCCTGCGCGAACGCGTGCGAGACGGACCGGCCCTCCGCCGAGCCGCCGTCGCTGAATCCCCACGCGACGGCGACGCTCGGCGCGAACGGATCGAACGCGTCGACGGCGAAGTAGACGGGCGTGCCGGCGTTCGCCGTCTCCGGCACCTCCACCGCGTGCCGCCGCGGCCCGGCGCCGTCGAGGAGCCTGGTCTGCGTCTTGTAGACCGTCGAGAACGCGTCCTTCGGCAGGTCGGTGGTGAAGGCGACGGCCGCGTTGCCGTCGGGGTCGACACCGACCGCGGGGCTCTCGCTCGTGTGCATGCCGTCGGAGACCTCCGCGGGAGCGTCCCAGGCGCCATCGCGCAACTGGGAAGCGAAGACCTTCGGCACGGAGCCGGAAACCGGCCACGTCGCGGTCGCCGTTCCCGACTCGGAGATGCGCACCGATCCGGCGCCTCCCGGGCCGAACGTGTGCGCCGGGCCGAAGTCGCCGCCGGGCGCGGCGAGCGCGGCGTGGAACTCGCAAGCGCTCGGGCACGCGCGCCAGCCGGCGACGGCCTCACCCACGGCGTTCGTGTCGAGCGAGAAGAAGGCGACGCTGCTCATCGCCGACGTGAGATCGGCCTTCGTCCAGCTGCCGGCGCTCATGCGCGCGACCCTGCCCTTGACCTTGTACGTGGTCGGGTCGGCCGGCCCCTGCCAGACGACGCGTGGTGTGCCGCCCTCGATCGCGGCGGCGGCCCGGCCGGCGTACATCCCCGACTCCAGTGTGGTCACGGAGGCAGGCCAGTCGGCGCCCGCCTCGCGCACGACGGTGTTGACCTTGTTGGTCGACCCGGAACTCGGCGTGAACGACCACGCGACGATGAGCGCGCCGTCCTCCGCGACGTCGACGCTCGGGTCCGAGGCGCGCCCGGTCGTGTCGCTCGAAACGGTCCGGGCCCCGGACGTGAGACCCGTCGTCGTGGTGCCGGTCCGCGCCCGGATCTGCCATGTGCTCGAGGCGCTGTCGTACTCGCTCCAGGCCGCGACGACGCGGCCGCCCGGCGATGCGGCGATGACGGGCTGCTCGCCGCTGCCGATCTCGGTCGCCGAGACGACGGCGGGCGACGACCACGCGGTCTGGCCGGCCGGTTTCGTCGCGACCTCGATGACGTAGCGCGAGCCGCTGTAGCGCTCCCAGATGGCGATCAGGTTGCCCTCGGCATCGGAGGCGATCGCGGGATCGTGCGAGCTGCTGGTCACCGACGGGGTGATGGCCACCGGCGGCGCCCACTCGTGGCCTGCGGCGCGCGTCGCAGCGTAGATGTGCGGATGTTCGGCCCAGACGGACGTGACGTTGCCGGCGGCGTCGACGACGACGTCCGGGTTGGACGATCCGGCGGTGCCGCCGAGCGTGGCCGGCGACAGCCAGGTGGGCGTCGCCAGCGCCGATGCCGGGAGCGCAAGCGTCGCGAGCGCACAGACGGACGCGACACGAGCGCCGCGGCGCACAGGATTCGGGTGGAGCATGCGCGGCGTATCGGCACGTCTGCGCCGCGCTTCAACCCCTCCCCCCTAAGACTGGGGTGCCACCCTAGTGACCGCGGGGCTCGAGGCGTGCGTTGCCGGCGGGGCTGGTGCGCGATCGGTCGCTGGAGCGAGCGCCGGCGACTCCGTCGGTGATGAGCTGCGCGAAGCGTTCCATGACGCGGACGGCTTCTGGCCAAGCGCCACCTGCCTGCTGCTTGCCGCGCACAGCGTGCCTTCGACCTCGCCGTTGCTGTTGTGCAGCGGGACGCTGACGTAGGTCTGAAGCTCGAGGTCCCGGCCGGCGGGGCTGTCGGGAAAGGTGGGGGCGACGTCGTCGGTGTACGTGATGCCCCGCTCGAGTGCGCGGCGGCACACCGTGTCGGCCCAGTCGACCGCGAGCCCTTCGGCGATCTCGATCATCCCGGCGTTCCGGGCGTGGGTGATGTGCTGGAGCGCGTCGTTCCGATCGATGACGGCTACCGGATCGAGCTGATCGAGCGGGCGCCGGCCTGAGCGGTTGGCCGTCGGGCCACGTGGGCGGATGCATGAAGGCCCGACTCCGTCCTGAGCCGATCGGCGCGTCTCCTTGACTGCGCCGGACACGGAGCAGATACTCGCTCCATGGTTCCCCACCGGCGATCGCGCCCGCTGCGCGCGATCGCGCTCGCCGTCGCGCCGATCGTCGTCGCCGCGATCGTCCCCGCGCTCGCTTCGGCAACGCACACACAGACCCCCGCGGCGCCATGTGACGCGCCTGACGCCTGCAGCGTCCTCGGTCAAGCCGAGCCGCAGGGGCACGGCGTGTTTCGCTTCCCGCAGGGGATCGGCTTCAGTCCAGGCGGAGCCCACGTCTTCGTGGGCGATCAGTACAGCTCCGTGGTTCAGAAGTTCTCGATCCACCCGGCGTCCGAGTGCGGCGGGACGCTGCCATGCGCGAAATGGGCGTTCGACCTCGGTGGCCACGCCGACGGGCGACAGAACGGCCGCCTCGGCGTCATCGGCGGGGTGGCGACCGATCGCAACGGACACGTCTTCGTGCTCGACAGCCAGAACGACCGCGTGCAGGTCTTCGCGTCGACCGATGGCACGTGGCTCGGCGCGTTCGGCGAGTACGGGACTGGCGAGGGCCAGTTCGATCTCGGTGAGAACACGGGTTCGGGCGGGATCAGCGTCTGGCAGAAGCCGGGCACGACGTCTCCCGTCGTCGTCCACGTTGCCGATCAGCGCAACCACCGCGTCCAGCGCTTCACGGTCGACGCCGTGTCGGGCCTGCCATCGCCGCTTGCCGGGTCCACGACGAGCGACGGCGTCAGGGTCGTCCCGCGCCCCGACGCGGACTGGGTCCTCGGCTCGCTGGCCGACTGCTACGCGACGAGCGACTGCACGTCGTCAGAGCACAACTTCCACCTCAATTATCCCCAGGGTGTCTCGGTGAACCCGGGCGACTGGACCGCGAGCGGCACCGGCCGCATCTACATCGCCGATGACCGCAATCACCGTGTCCTGATCTGGAACGACATGGGCAGCGGCGGGGTCACGTACGCGGGACAGATCGGGTCGTACGGAACGGGGCAGGGCCAGTTCCGGTTCCCGTACGACGTCGGCGTGGATTGGCATTCGCCGAACTACCTCTACGTCGCCGACAACAACAACCACCGCATCCAGCAGTTCGACGCAGGCAGCTACGTCTTCCAGCGCATGTGGGGCAGGTTCGGCTCCGAGCACGGCAACTTCGAGTACCCGCGGGCGCTCGCGGCGCTCGACGAGAATCCGAACGGCGGCGTCTTCGTCGCCGACACAGCGAACAACCGCATCCAAGGCTTCGACGTCGGCGGGCGCAAGAGCATCGATCCGTTCGGCGTCGCCGGGCGCGGAGCCGGCTACGTCACCCGGCCGTTCGGTGTGACGGTCGACGCGGCTGGCGACGTCTACATCGCCGACACGTTCGCCCACCGCATCCAGAAGCTCGCCCCCGACGGAACGTATCTCGGGCAGTGGGGCTACATCAGCGCGAACTCCGGGTACGCGGCCCCGAGCTCGGGAGAGGGCGAGTTCCACAACCCGCGTGGCGTCGCCTACGACGCGAAGCGCAACCACGTCTGGGTGGCGGACACGACGAACAACCGCGTACAGCAGTTCACCACGTCGGGCGCGTTCGTCGCCGCCTACACCGGGTTCTCAGCGCCCTATGGCATCGCCGCCGATACCGCAGGCACGATCTACGTGGCGGACACGGGCAACGACCGCATCCGCCGGTTCAACGGGTCGAGGTGGGCCACGATCGCCGGCCAGAGCTTCCGATCGCCGCGCGGCGTCGCGGCCGGTGCGAACGACGTGCTCTACGTCGCTGACGCGCCGGACTCCACCGGTTCGGGCGGGGTCTACCGCTACGAGGCGGGAGCGTGGACCTCAGTCACCGGGGCGCCGACGCATCCGGGCGGCGTGTGGGTCGACCGAGCGCGCAACCGCCTCTACGCTTCCGACGTCGGCGGCGACCGGATCCTCCGCCAGGATCTCGCGACCGGCACATGGGAGGCATGGGGCGCGAACGGCACCGTCCTCGGGCAGCTCATCGACCCGAGGGGTTTGACCACCGACGCTGACGGACGGCTTCTCATCACCGACGCCTACAACAACCGCATCCAGAGGTGGGCGTTCACCGCCGCGTCATCTTCGGGCGACACGACCGAACCGTCGCGGACCGTGACGCTCGACGTCACGCCGCCGAGCGCAACTGCCTACATCGGCGGCACAGCGGCGCAATACAGCGTCGCGGTCGCGACGACCGGCGATGCCGGCTCGTCGGTCAGCTTCAGCGTGTCGGGGTGCCCGAAGAACGTCAGCTGCACGTTCGCGACCAACCCCCTCACACTCGATTCGGGCGGCAAGGCGTCGACGACGCTGACCGCGAAGGCAAGCCGCAAGGCGACCGCCACGTCGTCGAGCGGCGTCACCCTCGACATCACCGCAACGACCAGCGGCGGATTGACCGACACGAAGTCGGTACAGCTCGTCGTCGCGAAGTAGCGGGAAGCCGCCCTCCTGACCGCGTACGCCGAGGGCCGCCGCGGCGGCGATCCGCTCGGCGATGATGCGCTGTCGAAGCAGTGCCTCTGCGACGACGACGCCCCCGGTTCGCGCGCCGGATCGGCGTACCCGTCCCCTGGTCCGACGTCTCGGCCGACCCGGTCATGGAGGCGTCGTCCGCGACCGACCCGCCAACATGCGCGTCGATGACAGCGATCCGGAAACGGGATCGCGGCCAGGCGTTCTCGAGCTGGACGGCTACCGGCTCGAGCTGATCGAGCGCGGGTAGACCTGGCGCGGGCGCGCTCGGCGTGGGACCATCGAGTCAGCGCACGCCACTCAAGGAGAGCCGCTCATGGAGTCCTCCACGCCCACCCGCGTCCTGATCGTCGCCCACCGGACGGCGGCCAATCCGGCGTTGCTCG
>JAUJNJ010000147.1 GCA_030448225.1 Phycisphaerae bacterium | reverse complement strand
CGACGTCGGGCACGCCGGAACTGTGGAAGTCCGACGGGACCGTCGGCGGCACCGCGCGCGTCGCGGCGCTGCCGGGCCTGGCGAGCCTGACCGGCGGCGACGACGGCCGGGTGTTCTTCCGCGCGTCCGACGCCGCGGCCGGCGCCGAACTCTGGTCGAGCGACGGCACCGCCGCGAACACCGCCCGCGTCGCGGACATCAACCCCGGGCCGGCCGGCAGCTTCAGCGGCGAGCTGGTCCGCGTCGGACAGGGCGTCTATTTCGCCGCCTACGACGGCCTGCGCGGCTCGGAATTGTGGCGCAGCGACGGCACCGCAGCCGGCACCGCCCTCGCCGCCGACGCCCACTCCGGCGCGCTCGGTCCCGGGCCGTCCAGTTCGGTCGCCTTCCGAGGGCACGCGTTCTTCAGCTACACCGGCAGCACCGCCGTCGCCGCGGAGACGAGCGGCCTGTGGCGCAGCGACGGCACCGCCGCCGGCACCGACCGCGTGATCGCCGGCGGCCGCCAGAATTTCCTCACCGTGTTCGACGGCTCGCTCTACTGGTCGGGAACGGGCGACCAGGGGTCGGGCGTCTATCGCAGCGACGGCACCGCCGCCGGCACGGTCCTCCTGGTGAACGCGATCTCGAACAGTGGCTTCACGCGGTCCGGCGGCCTGCTCTACTTCACGGCCGCCAATCCGGTCAATGGCAGTGACCCGGAACTGTGGACGACTGATGGAACGCCTCAGGGCACCCGCATGGTGAAGGACATCGAGTCCGGCTCCGTCGGGTCGATGCCCACGAGGCTTACGGACGTCGACGGCACCCTCTTCTTCTACGCGAACACGGCCGCCCACGGGTACGAACTGTGGAAGTCGGACGGGACGGCGGGCGGCACGGCTCTCGTGAAGGACGTCCTCCCCGGGAGCGGCAGTTCCGCGTTCGCCTCCGGGTACGAGTACGAGCCCGCGTCGCTCGTCGCCGCGGGCGGCAAGGCGTTCTTCTTCGCCCGCGAGGTCGCCGGCGGCCAGCCACAGGTTTGGCAGAGCGACGGCACGGCGGCGGGCACGACCCGCGTCACGCACTTCGGCACCGGCGCGACACTCAGCGTCTATAACAGTGCCAATGACCTCGCCGCGCTCGGAAACCGCGTCTACTTCTTCGTGTGGGAGACGGCCTCGCGCGGCCTTTACAGCACCGACGGCGTCACCACGACGCGCGTGCGCTCGATCGAGCCCGACGGCGACCAGTGGGGGCCGCGCGGCCTGGTCAACTACGGCGGGACGCTCTACTTCTTCGACCCGCTCATCGGCGGGAGCAACTACAACGTCCTGTGGAAGAGCAACGGCACCGCCGCCGGTACTGTCGAGGTGAGGCGGTTCACGCTCGGCAACTACTCTTCGGCGACGCGGCCGAGGTTCCTCGGGGCGGCGGCGGGCCACGTCTACTTCGCGGCGCACGACACCTACAACAACCCGGACGAGGAGTTGTGGCGGACCGACGGCACCGCCGCGGGCACGAAGGAATTCGCACTGAACCCGTACCGCACTTCCTCGCCCGGCGTGGTGACCGACGTCGACGGGGCGGTCTTCTTCGGCGCCGACGACGGCCGGCACGGGCCGGAGCTGTGGCGGTTCGCGCCGGCGGTCCTGCCGCCCGCGCCGGCGCCGGCGGCGAACGTGTCGGCCACCGCGACGAGCGGCGTGCGCGTCGACCTGCGGTGGGCGGACCGTTCGGCCAACGAGACCGGCTTCCGCGTCGAGCGCAGCTCGCGCGCCGACTACGCGACGATCGACCGTACGTTCCACGCGCTGGCCGACGCGACCACCGTCCGCGACGAAGGGCTGACCGAGGACACGGCGTACCACTACCGCGTCGTCGCCTATAACGCCGGCGGGGAGGCCGCCGGCGCGTCAAACGTCGCGTCGATCGTCACGCCCGACACGCCGCGCTCGCCCACCGACCTGGTCGCGGCGCCGCCGGTCGCCGCCGGCGCCTCGGGCCGCCGCGTCGACCTCCGGTGGACGGACCGCTCGACGAACGAGACCGCCTTCCGCCTGGAGCGAAGCGCCACTGCCGACTTCGCGACGATCGACCGTTCGGTGCCGCTGCCGGCGGACGCGACGTCGTACGCCGACGAGACCGTCGGGCCGCTCACGACCTACTACTACCGCGTCTACGCCGTCAACGCGCACGGCGACTCCGGGCACGCGGCGTCGACCAGCCACACCACCGGCGACGCGGTGCCGGCGGCCCCGCGGAACCTGATCGCCTGGGGCGTGTCGGACCGGCGCATCGACCTGCAGTGGGAGGACGTGGCGAACAACGAACAGCGATGGCTGATCGAACGCGCCGAGGGGGACGGCCCGTTCCGCGAGATCAGCTTCGCGCCGGCGAACTTCACGACCCACGCCGACGGCACCGCCATCGTCGAGCGGACCTACCGCTACCGCGTCCGCGCGAACGGTGCGGCCGGCCCCGGCGAGTATTCCAACATCGTCGAGGCCGCGCCGCTCGGGCCGAACCTCACGACGCTCGTCAAGGACGTGAATGCGCAGGTCATCGTCGGCGGGTCCGAGCCGTCCCCGGTCGTCACGTCGGGCGGCATCGGCTATTTCGCCGCCACCGACCCGGCGGGCGGGCGCGAACTGTGGCGCACCGACGGGACCGAGTCCGGCACGTACCAGGTGATCGACCTCCAACCGGGATCGGCGAACTCGACGCCGACCAACCTGGTCGACCTCAACGGCACGCTCTACTTCACCGCCATCGGCGGCTCGCTCGGCGTCGGGCTGTACAAGACGGACGGCACCGCCGCCGGGACCACGTTCGTCAAGGCGTTCAGCCCGTCGAGCGCCGCGAACTTCACGGTGGTGAACGGGACGCTGTTCTTCTCCGCCTTCGAGGGCAACATCGCCGGCCACGGCGGCATCGAGCTGTGGAAGAGCGACGGGACGGCGGCCGGCACGGGGCGCGTGAAGGACATCTTCCCCGGCAGCGCGAGCTCGCTGCCGTTCAGCCTCGCGGCGTTGGGGGACGTGCTGTTGTTCCGCGCCAACGACGGCGTGAACGGCACCGAGCTATGGCGCAGCGACGGCACCGAGGCCGGTACGTACATGGTGAAGGACGTGAGCGCGGCGTCCGGGGAAAACATCGGGAACCAGATCCTCGTCGCCGGGACGACCGCCTACTTCGCCGCCAACGGCCCCGAAGGAATCGAGCTGTGGCGGAGCGACGGCACCGCCGGCGGGACGAGGCTCGTGAAGGACTTCGCCCCCGGCACGACCGCGTCCCGGCCGCTGGACCTCGTCAGCTTCGGCGGCAGCGTCTACTTCAGCGCGGCCGACGACGGCGCCGACCGCAGCCTCTACAAGACCGACGGCACCGACGCCGGCACGGTGCCGGTCGTAGACTTCGCCGAGGAGACGTCGGCGACGACCCCGCTCCACCTCCGCGTGGTCGGCGGCCGCCTGGTGTTCACGACGCGCGACACCGGTGGCGGGAACGTCAACCGCCTGTACGCGAGCGACGGCACGCCGGCCGGCACCCGGGAGATCATGACGCTGCCCGGCGGGCCGTCGAACCTCGGGCTGAACGCCCTGACGGTCGTCGGCGACGTCGCGTGGGCCGGATCGCCGCGGAGACGGTCGGGAGCGACCTGTGGAGTGAGCGACGGCACCCTGCGGGCAAGCGCCGTCGTGCCGACGACGTGGCCGACCTGGGCCGCGACGCCCGCAAACCTGTCGGACTTCGGCGGCCGACTCTTCTTCCGCGCCGCCGACGGCGAGACCGGCCAGAACTCTGGGCGAAAGGACGGTGCTGCTCGGCACCGGCCGGCTGAAGGACATCCACCGCCGCACGTCCGACGCTATCGTGCGGTTCGTGACGACGGTCAACGGCGCGCTCTACTTCGCCGCCACCGACACGTCCGGCGTGCGGGGCCTGTACCGCAGCGACGGCACCGGCGCGCACGTCGCTCGTCGCGGCCGGGGAGATCACCGCCGTCGCCGGGCGCGGGCGACGCCGTCTTCTTCGCCAATTTCGCCGCCGCCGCCGGCCAGCAGCGGCTGGTGGCCAAGACCGACGGCACCGCTCCAGGGCACCGTCCTGCTCCACGACGCGCCAGCGCCGCGGCCGTCGGGTCGCTCTGGGCCCTCGGCATCGGCTGCGTTCTTCCACCTCCGCGCGCCGACAACGCCTCGCCATCGCCCTGGACGAGCGACGGCACGCCCGGCGGCACGTCGCCCGTGGCCGGGCGCGTCGAAGGTGATCGACTTCGGCGCCGGCCCGGCCGCGCCCCGGCGGCGGCCGGCGGCTACCTCTACTTCCTCCTCGGCCGCCCCCGACGCGCCGCACCTGCCGGCGGGCGTCTGGGCGTACCCGACGGCACCGACGGCGGCACCACGGTCGTGGACGACGCCGCCAACGGCCGCGCGTTCGGCCTGATCGCGATCGGCGACCGCGTCTACTACGACGTTCATCACCCGACGGCCGGCACGTCGCTCTGGAAGCCGCCGGCGGCTCGCCCGCGACCACCACGATGGTCAAAGGTGGCTTCCTCGCCCCGGGCGGCAAGCCGTCGGCATCGCCGGCCTCGCCAACGTCGGCGGACGGCTCTACTTCAACGGCTTCGCCCCCGCGACCGGCAACGAGCCTGGACGAGCGACGGGACCGCCGGCGGCACGCGACCTCGTCCGTGACCTCATCCCGGGCACCGAAGGCTACGCGCTCCGATACGATCGTGGACGTCGGCGGCGGCGTCGCATACTTCGCCGCCGTTGACGCCATCGGGCGGCGCGGGCTGTACCGCACCGACGGCACGGAGGCGGGCACCGTCCAATTCGCCAACCTCAGCGTCGGGCGCCCTCAACCTCGTCGCCGGCGGCGACGCGGCACGGCGTACTTCACCGAGGGCGGTGCTGGGAGCCGCTTCCTCTGGAAGACCGATGGCACCCGGGCCGGAACGAGCCAACAGATGGCGGTGACTGACGGCATCGCCGCCGGGCGTTTCGCGATGCTCGGCGGGGCCCCGTACTTCGCGGCCACCCATCTGAGTTTCGGGAACGAACTGTGGACCCTCGCCACGCAAGCGCGCCCGCGTCGCCACTGTCCGAAGGCGCGCGACGCAGGCGCGGTACCGGGCACCGCCTGCGTCACGTGGATCGACAACGCCACTGACGAAAGCGGGTACCGCGTCGAGCGGCTGCTGATCACCGGCTCGACGACCACGCTCCAGCCGCACGTTCTACGTGGAAGCCGGGGCGACGGAGGCGTTCGACGTCGGGCCGACGCGCGGCGCGACCTACGCCTACCGCGTCGCCAAGCTACAACGCGGCGGGCGCGCGGGGCTGCTGCTCGTCACGTCACCGACGTTCACCGCTGGTCGCCCGCTGGGACGGCGGTGGCGACGGGCGTCTCCTGGTCCGACCCGCTCAACTGGTCGCAGGACACGGCCCCCGGCGGGCGACGACGTGACGGTCGCCGCCGCGGCCGGGCCGGTGACGATGAGCGGCACCGCCTCGGTCCGCGCCATGACCGTCACCGCCGGCGGTCACCTCGCCGCTCGCGGCCGGCGCAGGCCTGACCGCTGGGCGTGTCGCTGAAGAACGACGCGGTCACGCTCGACCCGGGCAGCACGCTGTCGATCGCCGGCGGCTACACGCAGCGAGGCCGGCTCGCTGTCGACCCGGATCGCTTCGGCACCGGCGACGCCGGCCGCGCTGCCTCGTCGTCGGCGGGGCCGCGACACTCGGCGGCACGCTCTCGGTAGAATTCGTCAGCGGCTACACGCCAACGACGCCGGCCATCCCCGCCGGCGCGCGCCGGCGACAGCTACAAGGTCATCACCGCCCCTCGGTCGCCGGCACGTTCGCGTCCGCCAGCCTCGACTACGCCAACGCGGCCGAGACGGGGCGGGTGCTCCAGCTGAAGGTCAACCCGCAGGACGTGACGCTCCGCGCGTTCCAGTACGCGGCGGGCGACGTGAACATGGACCAGCAGGTCAGCCCCGACGACATCAACCTGATCCTCCAAGGCCCGCAAGTACGACGCCGGCCCCTCGGCCGCCACGTGGCCCAGGGCGATGTCGACAACGACCAGGACGTGGACCCGGACGACATCCTTGATCCTCCGCGCCGGCGGCTCGACGCGGGGCCGTACGGCGAGACGCCGATCACCGCGACGAACGCCACGACCAGTACCGTCTCGGCGAATCGGATGATCACCAGCCGCTTCCCGAGCATCGCAGCCGAAGAAGCGGCCGGCGAAGAAGTAGCCGGGGCAGCCGCGCCGCGGGAGCGGGGGCGGCTGCACGACGACCGCAGTGAACGCGGCTGTCCGTCACTCCGCTCCGTCGCGCACTACACCGCGCGCGTTGGCGAGAACTGTTATGAACAGGGTTCCTCTCGGGAGCTAACGAAACCGGCACGAAACTAGCCGACAGCCGAGTTAACGCAGAACCCCGAGAGGCCGCCTCTCGGGATTCTCGCGTTTACGGCCAAGGATGGCAAGGGTTTAGGAGCGGCGGCCGCGCTCTCGGCAGAGACGGAGAACGCGGGTAGAGCGCCGGCGAGAGCCGCCGGGGCATCGGACGAGTGGCGAGAGGGCGGGAACGTCTCACTTTCTCTGTCCCACGACCTGAACCAGTTAACAGCGTCGTACCGATTGCGGTGCGGTCGGAACCTGCCTCGAACCTGACCCTGCTTCGTATACACTAGCGGCCGCGACCGAGGGCCTGCCGGGACCGACATTCGCGTCCCCAAGGGGGACGCACTTGGGAGAAGGTGAAGAGTGCCGACGGCTGCTTCATCTTCAAGGTGATCGGCAACCAGCTTGAACTGCTCCACCACACCAAACGTTGCGCTGGGGCTGCACCGTCAGATTCACCTCGGGCCATGCCGCCGGCTGCGATCTTGGTTGGGTCGTGGCGGGCAACGCAGGCGGGGTATCGGCGGCGGTGGCCTCCCGGTCACAGCCGAGAGCACCGCTGCAGCCGCGTTGACGCGCGCGCGCAGCCTCACCATATTGGTGAGCGCGTCACCACATTGTGAGGGCTGATGAAGAGCGCCAGGAGTGACAAGCCGGCCAAGTCCGAACGGTTGACGGTCACGTTGGGCAATGACCAGCGGCGTCAAATCGCGGCCATTGCGCGCCGCCGTCGGACGTCGGCCGCCACGGTGATCCGGTGGGCGCTGGATGAGTACATCGCCGAAAACGCTGAGAAGCGCCGGCCGGACCCTGGGCGACGGGCGAGTCGGCCTACGTCTCCCTGATCGACTGTGCCGATAGGTGGATGAGCGGATGAGCACCGGACATGGAAGTCACGTCCCGCCCGAGCACGCCAACCAAGATGTGGCGCGGTCCCTTCCTGCCCTGGCCGAGGCTGCGCAAGACCGCAAGCCGGTAGCCGGCTGGACCCACAACTTTTACCGCTATCCCGCCCGTTTCTCGCCGCAGTTCGCCGCCGGGGCGATCGAGCTCTTCTCAAAACCCGGCGACCTGGTGCTGGACCCATATATGGGCGGGGCCACCGCCGTCGTGGAGGGCGTGGCATCAGGCCGCCGCATGATCGGCAACGACCTGAACTCGCTGGCCGTGTTCATCGCCAAGGTGAAAGTCACGCCGCTGGATTCGGGCGAGCTGGCCGCCGTGGAAAAGTGGGCGGAGTCGGAAGTGCCGGGGCTCAATTATTGGGTTCCGGTCGAGCAGCTCACCGCGTTCATCGACCCGGTGAAGACAAAGAACCTCACGCTGGCCCGCGCCCGCTTCATCAAGAAGGTCGTCGCCGCCGCGCTGGCGAGCATCACCAAGCTGCCGACGGAGAACGCCCGCGACTTCGCCAGGTGCATCGTGCTTCGCGTCAGCCAATGGGCGCTCGACGGCCGGTCGCGGCACACGCCTCTGCGGGACTTCCGCGTGAAGCTGAGTGCCACCGCCCGGGAGATGCTGGAAGCGATCAAGGCCTTCAGCGAACGGGTCAGCCAGTCGGGCGGCCGGGCCACGCTATTGAATCGGGATGCCAGCGAGCTCGATCAAGCCCCGGAGTTTTGCGATGAGCGCAAACGGGCAGACTTGGTCGTCACCAGCCCGCCCTATCCGGGGGTGCATGTCCTCTACCACCGCTGGCAAGTGGACGGGCGGCGTGAGACGCCGGCACCGTACTGGATCGCCGGGTGCAGCGACGGGCAGGGCGCATCCTTCTACAACTTCGGCGACAGGCGCGAGACCGCCGCGGATAAATACTTCAGCACGTCCCTGAACACGCTCACTGCCATTCGCCGTGTGATCCGCAACGGCGGGCACATGGTTCAGATGGTGGCGTTCAACCGGCCCGACGACCAGTTGCCGCGCTACCTGGAGAACATGGCCGCTGCCGGGTTTGCCGAGGTCGGGGTGAGCGCCGACGGCCGGATCTGGCGCGATGTTCCCCACCGGAAGTGGCACGCTACGCTCAAGGGGAAGACCCACTCGGCGAACGAAGTGGTCCTCGTGCACCGAGCCATCTAAGTTTGGCTACTGACTCACCTCCATCAGCTTGAGCAGCGTCCGCGACACGCGCTGGATTTCGTCACGCATCTGGTCCTCCGTGGGGACGCCCAGCGGGCCGTCCGGCTGGGACTCGGCCTCCTTCTTCTTCTGGTACATCTGGTAGAGGTGGAACGCGACGTGGGCGGTGTACTTGTTGATCCGCTGCTTGATCGTCGACTCGGCGTGCTTCTTGGTGAGCAGCGCGTCCCGGTAAGTGGTGAGCAGGTCCATGTCGGTGTTGATGAAGATCGTCAGCGGCGACTTCGCGCTCGGTGGCTCGAACGCCCCAGGCTCGTTCCCGGACCACTTCCCGCCCCAGCAGGTGTCCTCGTTCCAGCGCTCCTTGCCGACGTACAGCAGCAGGTAC
>JAUJNJ010000146.1 GCA_030448225.1 Phycisphaerae bacterium | reverse complement strand
CCGTCCTCGCCCGCGCGCACGCCGCCCGGCGCCGCGCCGGCCTGGAACGGCGAGTACCCGCCGCCGGCGCTTTGCGAGCGGCCCTGCCCGTTGCCGCCGTCGCCGCCGCTGCCGCCGCCGGACTTGTTCCCGAGGCGCCGCATCACTTCGGCGACGACGTCCTGGACGAGTGCTTGATTCATGGCGTTGGTAGTTGCTAGTTGCTAGTTGTCAGTTGCTAGTGAAGGTGGCGAAAGCGAACGTCGTTCCCAACGCCGCGCCGCTCTCTTCTCTAGCAACTAGCAACTGACAACTAGCAACTGCTCCCTACTTCGATTGATAGAACGTCTTCCCGGCGAACTGGGCGGAGTCGACGATGCCGACGATGACGGCGTCGGCCGGGAGGTTGCGGGTCTGCTCGGTCATGCGGGCGCTGCTGCCCTGCACGATCAGCACGAGCTGCCCCTCGCCCGCGCCGACGCTGTCGAGCGCGACGATCGCCCGCCCGGTGTTCCCGAGCGACGCGGGCTGGTTCGTCTCGGCGTCGTACTTGACGTTGAGGGGCTCGACGACGAACAGCTTCTGGCCGTTGAGCGTCTTGTCCTTCTGCGTCGCCACGACGTGGCCGGTGACTCGGGCCAGGAACATGAAGGCTCCATTTTGGATTTTGGATTGCGGATTTTGGATTGAGGAGAAAGTCAGCGGTTCCCCGCGTTCCAATCCGAAATCCGCAATCCAAAATCCAAAATCTCACTTCATCCCATCTTCGCCACGTCCGTGTGCGGGCGCGGGATGACGTGGACGCTGACGATCTCGCCGACGCGGCCGCCGGCCTCGGCGCCGGCGTCGACGGCGGCGCGGACGGCCGCGACGTCACCGCTGACGGTGATCGCGACGAGGCCGCTGCCGACCTTGTGCTGCTCGACGAACGTCACGTTCGCGGCCTTCAGCGCCGCGTCGAGCGCCTCGACGGCCGCCACGATGCCCTTGGTCTCGATCAAGCCGATTGCTTCGCCGTTTGCCATTGGAACTCCAAAGTGGTCGGTGGCCAGTGGTGAGTGGCCAGTGATTTTCTCGTCTTGGACAACTGGCCACTGACCACCGGCCACTGGCCACTTCCCTAGTTCGCCGTCAACACGGCTTCCGTCTGCCGGGCGACGATGAGTTCTTCGTTGGTCGGGAGGATCCAGATCTCGGCGTCGGACTCGACGCTGCTGATCTTGGCCTCGCGGCCCCTGGTCTGGTTCTTCTGCGGGTCGAGCTCGATGCCGGCCCAGCGCAAATCGCGGCAGATCGCCTCGCGGAGGCCGACGCCGTTCTCGCCGATGCCGGCGGTGAACGCGAGGACGTCGCACCCGCCGAGCACGACGAGGTACTGCCCGATGAACCCGCGGACGGCCTCGACGAACGCGTCGACCGCGAGGCGCGCCTTGGCGTTGCCCTCGGCGGCGGCCTTCTCGATGTCGCGCATGTCGGGCGAGATGCCGCCGCTGAGGCCGAGCATGCCGCCCTCCTTGCCGAGCTTCTTGAAGACCTCGTCGAGCGTCAGGCCCTGCTTCAGCAGTTTCATCAGCGCGAACGTGTCGAAGTCGCCGACGCGGTTGTTGTGCGGCAGGCCGGACTGGGCCGTCATGCCGAAACTGTTGGCGACGCTCTTGCCGTCGAGGATCGCGCAGACCGAGCACGACCCGCCGAGGTGACACGAGATCACGCGGCGGGCGCTCGGCACGAGTTCCTCGACGCGCGTGGCGATGTAGCGGTGCGACGCGCCGTGGAAGCCGTAGCGGCGGATGCCGAGCTTGTCGGTCCACTCGGCCGGGATCGCGTAGACCTGGCGGCTGAGCGGGATCGTCTGGTGGAACGCGGTCTCGAACGCCGCCACCTGCGGCACGCCGGGCATCTTCTGGGCGAACGCCCGCATCGCCGCGATGTAGGGCGGGTTGTGCGCCGGCGCGACGTCGGAGAACGCCTCCATCGTGCTGATGACCCCGTCGGTCACCCGCACGGCCCCCGAGATCGGCCCGCCGTGGACGGCCTTGAAGCCGATCGCGTCGGGCTTGCGCGGCAGTTCCTTCATGATCACGTCGATCACGTCGCCGTGCGTCGCGTAGGGCGAGCCCGCCTGCCCGATGCGCTCGTACCCGCCGCGCGCGACCTGCTCGCCGTCCCGCTCCATGTCGAGGAGCTTGAACTTGAAGCTGGTGGAGCCGAGGTTGGCGACGAGGATCAGCATTGCGTTCTAGATCGAGTTTTCGACTCGCCGCTTGATGTAACCGCAAAGGTTGTCGGCGACCCACGTCCGACTGTCGTTCTCGTGGTCCCACCGGTAGATGTTGATCCCGTCGCCGATCTTTCCGCCCTTGATCGGATATGCGAACAAGTCGCCATCGCCGGACTCGCCGAAGAACAGCAGGTGGTCGAACGGCATGTACAACTGGCCGAAGTCCTCCGTCGTTCGAAACTCGGCGTTTTGACGTTCGAGTTCTTCCACTGGCCAGACCAGCCACACGTTAAACTCGCCCGACAGACCGTTCGACACCTTGAGCAAGTCGCGGAGGTCCGAGGGGAGCGCTCCAAGACCGGCTTCCGCTCGCGCCAGCGAGTCGTCGCTGACCGGGTCGCGCGCAGTTGCGCCCGTTTGGGCGATCCACTCGCGCCAGTTGAACGGAGGATGCGATCGCTTTGCCGACATCGCACAGCTAGAGCGAAGCCCCGCCACCACCTGCCCCATATCCCGCGAGCAAATCCGGGTGCGGCCGCGCGATGACGTGGCTGCCGACGAGTTCGCCGACGCGGCCGGCCGCTTCGGCGCCGGCGTCGACGGCGGCCTTCACGCTGCCGACGTCGCCGCGGACGATCGTGGTCACGAACGCGCCGCCGATCTGGATCGTCTTGACGATCTCGACGTTGGCGGCCTTGGTCATCGCGTCGGTCGCCTCGACGAGGGCGACCCAGCCCTTGGTCTCGATCATGCCGAGCGCCTGGCCGTACGAGCCGTTTCCTTCTGCCATGGGGAGCTCCGAATGAGTTGCTAGTTGCTAGTTATCAGTTGCTAGTGAAAGGCCGGTGCCAGCGGATCAACGTTGCGCGTTGCCTCTTCACTAGCAACTAGCAACTCACCACTAGCAACTGCCACTACTTCTTCGCCATCTCGCCGATGCGGCCGCCCGTCGGGGCGGCGCCGGCGGCGGGCTTCTTGGGCTTGGGGAGCATGCCGACGAGTTCGTCGTGCGGGCGGGCGATCACGTGCACGCTGATGACCGTGCCGATCCGCCCGGCCGCCTCGGCGCCGGCGTCGGTCGCGGCCTTGACGGCGGCGACGTCCCCCTTGACGAACGCCGTGACCATGCCGCTGCCGGCCTTGTCCCAGCCGACCATCTCGACGTTCGCCGACTTCAGCATCGCGTCGGTGCCCTCCATGAGGGCGACGAGGCCTTTCACTTCGAGCAGGCCGAGGGCTTCACTGGGCATCGCGGGATCCTTTCGATTCTGGATTCTGGATTGCGGATTTTGGATTGAAGGCGCGACGGGCCGCGGCTCAATCCGATCCGGCATCCAAAATCGCCGTTCTATGTCGGTTCCTGATTGCGGGTCTCGCGACGGAGCGCCGACACATGCGGCAGCTCAGCAATCCAAAATCCGCAATCCAAAATCCAAAATTCACTTAAGCAGTTCCATCCGCGTCGCGGTGTCCAGATCACACGCGTTGCCCTCGTCGGTGTCGATGTGGACCTCGAGGACGACCTTGGGGTGGAAGCGGACGCGGACGCGGTCGAAGACGACGCCGCAGGGGCCGTCGATTCGCAGTTTCATGTAGTCGCCGTCGCGGACGCCGTAGAACGCCATGTCGTCCTTCGACATGTGCACGTGGCGTTCGGCGCGGATCACGCCGCGCGGCAGGGTGATCGCGCCCTTGGGGCCCATGACGACGCAGCCGGGCGTGCCCTCGTGGTTGCCGCTGATGCGCAGCGGCAGGTCGATGCCGAGGTAGACGCCGTCGGTGTAGGAGAGCTCGATCTGCGAGTAATCGCGGGCCGGGCCGAGGATGCGGACGTTGGGGATGATGCGCTGGCGGGGGCCGATGATCGTGACGAGCTGCTCGCTGGCGAACTCGCCCTGCTGGTAAAGGTCCTTCAGCTTCGTCAGCTTCTGGCCCTGGCCGAACAGCGCCTCGAGGTCGCCCGGCGTCACGTGCATGTGACGGGCCGAGACGTTCACCACGAGCGGGTTCGGCGCCCCGTTGGCCCCGCCGGCGGGGGCGGCGGACCGCCGGCCTTCGGAGGGGGGCGGCGTGATCTGTCCGCGGAGGCGCTGCGTGAGCACCTCGCGTACGAGCCGCTCGACTTCGCTCCGTCCCAGCCGCCCGCTCGTTTCAACCGCCATGAGATTCCTCGCCTCGGTTACTGGCAAAAGTATGCATAACTTTTCAGAAGATGTCAAGCGGTATCGGATTTTGAAATATTTTTACGAAATGATGTGAAGGCGGGGAAGCGAGGCAAGTTCTAGCGGATGCGACGAGGCTCATGTCCCGCGCGTGTTCCCATAGAGGCTGATGTGCAGCCTTGGGCAGAAGCGAAACCCCCGGCGGAGGCAAAGGTCGGCGAGCCAGCCGGCCTTTTCGCCGAGAGAGGCGGCGTCGGTGCCCTCGGGCATGAGCAGCACGTCCGCGGGCGTCCAACCGGTGATGCCGGCGAGCAGGGCATCGACCTCGGCGAGGTCGGCCTCGGCCGCGACGACGAACTTCAGTTGGAAGTCCGGCGAGGCGTCGATGAAGCGCTGGATCGTCGTCGGGTTCAGCCGTTGTTCCTCGTGCGCGCGCGCGAAGCGGCCGCCCTCGCGCGTCGTCGGCGTCGAGTTTGACAGCTTCGGCGACATCGACGCCAGGTCGAGCTTCAACGGCTTGTACACCGTGGCGGCCGTCTCCACCGTGACGTGATGGCCGCGGCCGGCGAGGCGCTCGGCCAGCGCCTCGATCTCCGGCATGATGAGCGGCTCGCCGCCGGTCAGCACGACGTGCCGCACGCCGTACGCCGCCACGCGCTTTACGATCTCATCGACCGCCAGGTCCTCCCCCTCCGGCGCCCAGCTCGCGTACGGCGTGTCGCACCACGTACACCGCAGATTGCACCCACTCGCGCGCACGAACACCGACGGCACGCCCGTGAGCTTGCCCTCGCCCTGAATCGAGTAGAAGAGTTCGACAACCTTCACGACGCGTTATGACTCCGGAGCGGCCTGGTGCATCTGGGGAATTGAACCACGGAGGCACGGAGACACGGAGGTAGGAGGAGAAAACGGAAATCAAGGATAGCGGTGGCGAGTGAGGCAGTCTTGTTCGTCCGACATCCCATCCCAATCCACGACTTTTTCTCTCCGTCCTGCCTCCGTGTCTCCGTGTCTCCGTGGTGAATTCTCTTCTCCAACCGCCTCACCGCCAGTTGATCGTGAACTGGAACTGGTCCGGCACCGGCCGGCCGGCCTTGTCCTTCTTGGGCTCGAACCACCACTCGTACATCGCCACGCGGGTCGGCTGGTCGATGTCGGGGCTGCCGCTGGATTTCGCCACCTCGGCGCTGGTGACCTTGCCCTTCTCGTCGACCGCCACGTTCAGCACGATCTTCGCGCCCTGCATCTGGAAGAGCGACACCTTCCCCGCCAGCCCGAGCTTCGGCTTGCGCGACCTCACCTTCCGCCCGAACCGCACGGACAAACTTCCCTCGCGGAAATCGGCGCTGCCGAGCTTCGCGAACGGGTCGGACTCGCTGTCGCTCTGCGGCGCCGGATCGGCCGATGCCGCCGCCTGCCCCGCGACGGCCGGCTCGCGCGGCGGCGACGGGGGCGCGGCTGGAACGGGCACGGGCTCGGTCGAAATCGGCGGCGGGGCGGACGCGACGGGCGGGGCGTCCGGCTCCGGCGATGTCTCCGGCGTCGTCCGCTCCGGCGGACCGGCGGACGCCGCACGATCGGGGGCCTCGGCCTCGTCGGGCCGCCCGGGAACCGTCGCGCGCGGCCGTGGTGGCTCCGTCTCGCCGACGTGCTTCGTGTCGACCGGCGGCGACCCGACGGGCGCGAGCGGGGGCGTCGCGTGAGGTGGCGGCGGCGCGGGCGCTGG
>JAUJNJ010000145.1 GCA_030448225.1 Phycisphaerae bacterium | reverse complement strand
CGCGGCGTGGAAGAGAAAGACCACGGCCCAACGCACGGGGCCTCTACTCGCGACCGCGGCGGCGTCCTCGGGTGGCATCCCCGGGAGCGGCATGGGGTCGACGCCCGCGTAGAGCGTGCGCGTCACGTCCGAGTCGTTGTCCCACGGCCGGGCGTCGAAAATCGAGATGTACGAGGCGAGCGGCGCGTTGAGCGTGGCGGGGCCGCCGGCGAACGCCGTGCCCTGGGCTCGCGGCTCGTTCAGGGTCATGACCAACGGCGGGTCACCCGGCAGGAAGGTTCTCATCTCGTCCACGCCCAGCGAGAAACCGAAGATCGGCATCAGCAGTTGTTGCGCGCCGCCGCGCGTGTTCCCCACCACGACGAAGCCACCGCCGCCGGTGACGAAGTCGCGCAGCAGGGCTTGATCCTCGAAGCGCATGCCCAAGGTCGGTCTTTCGAGGTCGGGGAACACGACCACGTCCGCGCCCTCTAGCGCGGCGGGCAGGTCGGAAGCCTCGGGCGACTCGAATTCAAACGTCCGGATCGTGTGCCCGAGTTGGACGAGGTCGGCCATCAGTTCCCGGGCCGCGTCGGAACTGCCTTCGAGACCCATGCCCGGCGCCGGCGCCGGTCCGTTGTAGAACGCGACGACGCTCATCAGCCGGCGGTCTTCGAGGGACTCGGCGACGACGGCCCGCGACGCATGGGCGTTTTTGCGCATGAGGTCAATCCCAGGTGGTGTGAAGGGGCGACCGGCGGCCACGACGCGCCCGCCGGCGCGTGTTGCGCCGCCTCGGTCGTCGCGATTGTCCACGGATCGTGGGATGGGAACGCCCCCCGTTGGGAGCAGAGCCTAACGCGGCCCCGCCGGGCGTGGCAAGGAAAATCCGGCCCCCGACGAGCAGCGGCGGGCGGGGCAAAAGGAACCGGCGGCGCCGATGCGGCGTGTGGCGCCGAAGCCGTATGCGGCGCGATGGCCGCGGGCGGCACGAAGGCGCGGACGGCGCAATTGGCCGTGGACGGCGAAGCCGCGGGCGGCGATGGCCGCGGGCGGCGCGAAGGTCGTGGACGGCGCGAAGGTCGTGGACGGCGCGATGGCCGCGGGCGGCGCGATGGCCGCAGGCGGCCGCGAGGCGGTCGTGCGGGGCGTCGGGTCGTCCGCGAGGTCTCAGCCGACCGTCTGCGGCAGGTGGTGGCTCATGAAGCTCGCGTACCCCGCCTTGCCCATGTAGCGCTCGAGCACCCGGGCCTCGGTCGCGGCGAGGTCGACCACGATCAGCCCGTCGAGCGAGTCGCTGAACTGCGGGTCGACGTTGAACGAGAGGAACTTGGCGCCGAGCTTCAGGTACTGGCGCACGAGGACGGGCATCCCCTTCTGGTCGGGCTCGAGTTCCGACACGAGCGACGACACCTCGTCGCCGTCTGCCATCAGAGTCGCCAGTCGCTGCGAGGGGCGGCCGTCGGTGAAGCCGCGGATCGGGCGCGGGTGGAACGGGTGGCGCGGCTGCACGAGGTCCCCCTCGGCCGCCGCCGAATGGTGCAGCCGCAGGAACTGCACCATCAGCTGCTTCGACACGGTCTGGTAGCTGTTGCTGATGCTCACGGGCCCGAAGAGCCGGCGGTAGCGGGGCTGGTTGACGCAGTACCGGCCGATGCCGCGCCACAGGAGCAGCAGCGGGGCGTACGAGCGCTGGTACTCGAGCCGCACGAACGACCGGCCCATCTCCAGCGACGGCCCGAGGCGGCGCAGGAGCTCGGCGTCGTAGTTGAACAGCGTGCTCGTGTAGAGCCCGAGCCGGCCCTTGGCGGCGAGCAGCTCGTCGCTGCGGCCGAGGCGGTAGGCGCCGACGACCTCGCGCCGCGGGCGGTTCCAGATGAACAGGTGGACGTAGTCGTAGTCGAACGTGTCGAGGTCGACCGACTTGCCCGTCCCCTCGCCCGCGGCGCGGAACGAGACCTCGCGCAGGCGGCCGATCTCGCGCAGGACGTTGCGGATCTGCGGCGCCCGCGCCTCGATCACCACGTGGTCGTCGTGCTCGACGAGCACCTGCCCCGCCGGCAGCGCCGCCACGTCGGCCGCGAGCAGCGCCGGGTCGACCGGCGGGATGATCGGTTCCCCGGTCGTCGCGCTGCCAGGAAGACCATGTCGTTTAACTGGGATGCCGCCGCGCGGCGGGACCTCCGCCGCGGGCGGGCGGTGCTGGAGCAGGAAGACACGGCGGCGCATGTACTCGGCCAGGTCCGCGTCGTCGGCGATGCCGCCGAGCCGCCGCGCGGGGATGACGGACCCGATGCGCACCTCGATGCTCTGGTCGCGCTTCTTGTACAGCTCGCGGGCGAGCATCGCGGTGCGGACCCGCGGGTGGATCATGCCGAGCAACTGGAACAGCGCGCCGTTGCGCCCGTCGAAGTAGACCGGCAGGACCGACGCGCCGGTGCGGCGCACGATCCGGCTGATCGTGTCGTTCCAGCGCGGGTCGGTGACCCGGCGGTCGCGCAGGCTCAGGTGCGCGACCTCGCCGGCCGGGAACGCGGCGAGCATCCCGCCGTCCTTCAGCCAGCGGAGGCTCTGGCGCATCGGCGCGGCGTTGGCCGCCGCGGCGCCGCCGCCGCCGAACGGGTCGACGAACAGGAACAAATCGCGCAGGTCGGGGATGCGGCCGAGCAGGTAGTTGGCCATCACCTTCACGTCCGGCCGCACGCCGGCGAGCACCGAGGCGAGGATGATGCCGTCGAGCGCGCCGAACGGGTGGTTGGCGACGACGACGACCGCGCCGTCGCGCGGCACGCGGTCGAGGTCCGCCCGGCGACGCGGACGCGCACGCCGAGGTCGTCGAGCACGCGGGCGAGGAACGCCTGGAAGCTGCCCGCCGGCGCGCAGCGGTCGTACGTGCGGTTGAGCTGGTCGACCCACAGCAGCCACTCGAGCGGCCGCGCCACCGTCGCCCGCAGGCGGGCGCCGAGGTGGTCGGCGTGGCCCGCGGCGCTCGGCCCGAGTTCGAACAGGCGCGACTGCCGAGCGGCGTCACGTGCGGCGGGGCGGGGGGAGCCATCCGTGGGTCCGTGAAGCAGCATGGCGGGCACGCTAGACGCGCGGTGTGAGCCGGCCGTTACACCAACTTAAGTTTGTCATTAATTGCCTGTTGCGAGTTGGCGACCGCGTGGGCATATTGCCAGCCCGCCGGCGCGCCGCCACGGTAACAGCCGTGGCGGTGGTCGGTTCGGGCACGACCGGCGCCCGGGGGACGTCCCCGGCGCGCGGGTTTCGCGGCGGTGGCCGCGGGACGTGAAGACGGCTTCTCACTTATTTCGAGTCGCCGGTCGCCGCGCGTGCGGGGCCGGCCGCGGGGCGAGTGCGGTACATGGACGACGCGCAGCTGATGGACCAGGTCGCGGAGCTCGACGGATTGGCCTCCACGACGTTCGACGACGATCTCACGCCCGCGCCCCGGACGCCGCCGCGCGTCCGGGCGCCGCGCCCGCCGCTGCGGGCGCACCTGCGCGAGGCGGGGCGCCTGGCGCTGGCCGCGCCGTCGAAGGCGCGGGAGCTGGCGCGGCTGTTCCGCGCGCAGGACAAGCTGATCTTCCCCGGGCAGTGGTCGCAGGGGCACGCGCTGGCGCGGTTCGACACGCCGGCCGGCGCCGAGCGGTTGTCGCTGACGACGAGCCGCGGCGAGCGGATCGCCGGCGTGTTCGCGCCGGCGCAGACCGCCGACGGCGCGCCGCACCCGCACGCGGCGTCGTGCCCGACGATGCTGTTCTTCTACGGCAACGACATGTTCCTCGCCGAGACGCTCCACATCGTCGAGCGCATGCGCCGCACGGGCACGAACGTGCTGGCGCCGGAGTACGTCGGCTTCGGCCTGTCCGAGGGCCGCGCCAGCGAGGCCGCCTGCTACGACACCGCCGACGCGGTGTGGCGGCACCTGCGGTCGCGGCGCGACGTGGACCACGCGAAGATCGTCGCGTCGGGCGCGAGCCTCGGCGGCGCGGTCGCGATCGACCTGGCCGCCCGGCAGGACGTGGCGGGGCTGATCACGCTCGTCACGTTCACGAGCATCCCGGACGTCGCGCGGCACACGCACCCGCACGTGCCGATCTGGTGGTTCATCCGCCACCGCTTCGAGAGCGTGCGCAAGATGCCGCGCGTGCTCTGCCCGACGCTCATCGCCCACAGCACCGGCGACCGCCTGATCCCCTACGCGATGAGCGACCGCCTCGCCGCCGCCGCCGGCGGGCCGGTCGAGCGCCTCGTGATCGAGGGGGCGAACCACAAGAGCACCGAGATGCTCGAGGTCGGCGGCGCGCTGATCTTCCGCGCGCTGCGCGACTTCCTCGCCCGCATCGCGGGGCGGTGAGGTGAACCGCGAAGGACCTTAATACGAAGATGGAGGATGGAAGATAGAGGATGGCGGAAGACGACGGGGCGTTCGCTGGCGCCACCTCTTCCTCTATCCTCGTTCTCTTCGCCTCTCCGCGTCGCCGAGGTTCCACCCTCGCTATAGCGACTCCAACTCCCAGTCGAAGTTCAGGTCGTCGCACAGGCCGCCGACCTTCTGGCGCAGTTCGCTCACGGGGGTGGCCTTGGGGACGGTGACGATCATCTCCATCTCGAACATCGGCGCGCCGGTGTAGGGGGCCGGCTTGAGGTGCGTGTCGAGGCTCTCGATGTTGACGTTGAGCGCGCGGAGCAGGTGGGCGACGCGGTGGACGAGCCCGGCCTGGTCGATGCCGGTCCCGCGCAGGCGGTAGGGGACGGCCTGCCCGCCGCCCGCGGCGCGGTCGCCGGCGGCGGCGGGGCGCAGCTCGGCGTGCAGGCCGCTGTGGCGCTCGAGCTGGCGCAGCTCGTCGCGCACCTTGGCGAACACCGCGTCGCTGCCGCCGACGAGCACCATCATCGCGAACTGCCCGCGGAGGTTGACCATCCGGCTGTCCTCGATGTTGCCGCCGCGGTCGAAGATGAACTGCGTGACCTCGTCAACGAGGCCGGGCCGGTCGGAGCCGATGGCGGTGAGGATGGCGTGGGCGGTCATGGAAGCTTGCCTCCGCGGGTGTAAGCTGGACGTCGAGTGAGCATACCCTGATCGGGCGACGCGCCAATCTGGATGGATCGATCAGCGGGACCCGGCGCCCGAGCCGCTCGCGGGTTAGCGACGCTCGCGCGTTCATCTCGGCGCCCCGCTGAGCCGCGACTCGGCTTTCACATCGTCTGAAAGTTCTGATCCGCGATCTGACTCGCTTTTCGAGCGGTTCCGCCTCTCGTACCATTTAGACGTGAGCACGCTTTCCTTCGACATCGACGCCGTCATCGTCGGCCGGGCCCGCCTGACCGACGCGCAGGCGCTGGAACTCCACGCCAACGCATCGCTCCACGATCTGGGGCAGTGGGCCCACGCCGTGACGCAGCGGCTGCACCCGCAGGACTACCGCACCTACGTCATCGACCGGAACATCAACTACACGAACGTCTGCACGGCCAAGTGCACGTTCTGCGCGTTCCGCCGCGACCACGACGACGCCGACAGCTACACGCTCGACTACGCGAAGATCGCCGAGAAGATCCGCGAGCTCGTCGCGATCGACGGCACGCAGATCCTCATGCAGGGCGGCATGAACGACCGCCTTCCGCTGGAGTGGTACGAGGACCTGCTGCGGTTCATCAAGCGCGAGTTCCCGACCGTCCACATCCACGCGTTCAGCCCGCCGGAGTTCGTCGAGTTCGAGCGGTTCTTCAACATGGACGTGCGCGAGATCATCCGCCGCCTGCACGCGGCCGGCCTCGACACGATCCCCGGCGGCGGCGGCGAGATCTTCGCCCCGCGCGTCCGCCGCCGCATCGGCATCGGCAAGGCCACCGGCGACGACTGGCTCCGCGTGATGCGCGTCGCGCACGAGGAGGGCCTGAACACCTCGGCGACGATGATGATCGGCCACATCGAGTTCGTCCGCGAGCGGGTCGAGCACATGGCCGCGATCCGCGACATGCAAGATTACGCCCACGCGGTGCGTGCGAGCCGCGAGAACAAGTTCATCGCTGAATCAATGGGGAAGATCCGTGAGATCGAGGCGCGTCACCCCGGCGTCTTCGCAAGGTCTCAGACAATTCCTCCCGGCTATCAACATTCCCCAACCGGCAGTTACACCGCCTTCATCCACTGGCCGTTCCAGCGCGAGAACACGCCGCTCGGCCGAGCGCAGGAGTGGGACCCGGCCGTCCACGGGCCGTTCGACGACAGCACGAACGAGGATGTCCTCCGCGGGCGCGTCGTCCGCATGGCCGGGGCCGACGAGTACCTCCGCACGCTGGCGATCGCTCGGCTCTACCTCGACAACGTCCCGTCG
>JAUJNJ010000144.1 GCA_030448225.1 Phycisphaerae bacterium | reverse complement strand
ACGGCCACCTGGCACCGGCGTGCTGCACGCGTTCCTCGCCTCGGCCAAGCAGCCGCCTCGGTGAGCACCCGGGCCTGTTCGCCGCCTGCTCGCGCGGGCTGCCGCCGCTCGGCGAGCACGAGGAGATGTTCCGCTTCGTCTCCGCCATCAACCGCGACGTGAGCGAGGGCGTCGCCGCGGCGATCTTCAAGAGCGTCGGCGACGCGAGCTTCACCGGCCTGTTCGACTCGATCGCCGCGATCACGCAGCAGTTCGTGCTCTCGCCCTACTACCGCTGGCCGTTCCACCAGAACAAGGGAGCCGCCACCTCCTCCGCCAGTCACCGGGCGGCCGGAGATCAAGGACCCGAGTCGATGCGCGTCGGGCTGTTCACCGACACGCTCGACGAGGTCAACGGCGTCGCCCGCTTCGTCCGCGACATGGCCGCCCAGGCGGCACGGGCCGGAGCCGGTCTCGCTCACGATCCACACCTGCGGCACCTCGCCGGCGCACGACCTGCCCAACCGCAAAATCCTCGCGCTGATTTAGAAGCGCATGCTGCTGTACGACGAGTTGCCGCGAACCTGCCGCCGGTGCTGGAGGTGCTGGAGTGGGCCGACCGCCAGCAGTTCGACGCGGTGCACGTCAGCACGCCGGGCCTGATGGGCCTGTGCGGGTGGATGGTGTCGAAGAAGACGCGCATCCCGATGCTCGGCACGTACCCACACACCGACTTCCCGCCTACCTGCACCACCTGACGCGCGACCACCGCGTCACCAACGGCCTGCGCGTCGCACATGCGGTGGCTCGGGCAGATGCCGGCCGTCTACTCGCGAGCAAGTCGGTACGTCTACAGCCTGCACGACCTCGGCCTGCCCGACGAGCGGCTGCCGGACGCTGCCGCCCGCGATCGACACCGCCACGTTCCACCCCGGCCGGCGCGACCCAACGTCTGGGCCGACTACCGCGTCGCCCAGCCGCTGCGGCTGCTGTACTGCGGGCGCGGCGTGAGCGTGGAGAAGAACTTCTGCCGATGCTCGTCGAGGCGTTCAAGGCGCTGCGCGCGGCTGCGGAGCGACGTGCGCCGCTGATCGTCGCCGGCGACGGCCCCTACCTGCCGCAGATGAAGGAGGCGTTGGCCGGCCTGCCCGCGCGCAATTCCTCGGCTACCGCGACGACGCGCAGCTCGGCCCGCTCTACGCCGGGCGCCGACCTGCTCGTGTTCCCGAGCCGCACCGACACGCTCGGGCAGGTGGTGATGGAGCGCAGGCGGCGGCCTGCCCGCGATCGTCAGCAACGAGGGGGGCCCGAAGGAGACGGTGGCCGACGGACAGAGCGGGCTGAATGATCCGTCGAACGACCAGGCCAGTGGGCCGCCGCCGTCCACGACCTGCTGAACGACGAGCCGCGCCAAGCGGATGGCCCGCCACGCGCCGTGTGCCGCGTCGCCCGCTACACGCTCGCCAACACGTTCGACGCCTTCTGGCAGGGCCACGCCGACGCCGTGATGCCGAAGACGAGCGACGCCGACGACCTCGCCCCCGCCACCCCGCCGCGGGGCGCGGGTCCACGCGTAGCCGTCCGCCGCCGCACGGGATTTCCCGCTCGGCCGCCGGCCGCTCCTGGCCGCGCGCGCGGCACGCATTCTCCGCGGACGCGCCGGCCGATTGCCGCATGTCACTTCGTCCGTCACGAGATGTGGCGTTGAGGAAATCGGTCGGCACCTCGCGAATTTGTCGCCGTGGCCGCCTCCGCACGGTGATACAATTCGGCCATGGGGTACAGCCGCTCACTCCATCTCGCATGCCGCTTTCGCTCGTCGCCCTCGCCTGCGTCTCACTCGGAGGCGCAGCGATTGGCCGGGCCACGACGTTCCCCGTCACCGCCGTCCGCCGGGGCGGTGGCTACCGCCCCCGCCGCGCACAAGGCGGTCGTGATCCCGGTAGAAGGCCGGATCGACGATCACGCGGCGGGAGATCAAGCGCCGCGTCGCGGACGCCCCGCGCATCGCGCCGACACCGTCATCCTCCGCCTCAACACGCCCGGCGGCTCGCGTAATGCCGGGCTGGACATCCGGTTCCTCAAGCAGCAGGACGATCTGCACGTTATCGCTGTTGTCGAGGAGATGGGCGTTGTCGCTGGGATCATGATCGGCATGGCGGCCGATGAGATCGTGATGCAGCCAGGCTCGATGATCGGCGACTCCGCCTTCGATCGCGGCGTGCCCGGCGGCGGGATGCAGACGCTCGGCGAGGCCGAGCGGGCCAAGGCCGAGGAGCCCGATCCTCGCCGACTTCCGCGACAACGCGTTTCCCCAGAACGGCTACGACCCTGCTGGCCGAGGCGATGGTCTCGTACGGCCGGGTCGTCCACTGGGCGGAGAATGACCGAGGCGAGCGGCGATTCGTCGACGCGGCGCAGTTCGCCAACTGTCGCCGAGGCCTGGCGCACGACGTGAGCGAGCCGGTGCCGATTTTCGGTCGACTCGGCCCCGACGCTCCTGACCGTCCACGCCGACGCCGCCGTCAAGCTCGGACTCGCCAAGGGGACGGCCGCGAACGTGGCCGACCTGGCGTCACAGCGCGTGACTGACGATCGCCGCGACCTACGAGAAGTCGACCGGCACCCGCCTCGTGGAATGGCTGGGGAATGACTTCGTCCGCGGGATCCTGATGTTGGTCTTCATCATGTCGTTGATCGTGTCGCTCCACGCCCCCGGCCGCTTGGCATGGCCGAAGAGGCGCCGGGCGCTGGCGTCGCTGGCGGTGCTCTCGGCGTACCGATGCTCACGGGGTACGCGCAGCCGTGGGAAGTTATCGCGATCGTGCCGAATAAATGCTGCTGCTGGAGATCTTCGCAGATCCGCGGCTTCGCGGCCGGGATCACCAGGAATGTGCTGCTGCTCTCGGGTTCGTGATGACGTTCGGTCGGCAACGCTTCAGCCTGCCGACCTGGAGCATGCCGGGCGTCTGGCGCGGCGTGCGGACGGGGCTGACGGCGGTGTTGTTCAGCCTGATCGGCTCGTTCGTGCTGACGCTCTGGCTCCGGCAGTACCTGCCGAAGCTGCCCGTTCTTCAACCGCCTCGTCCTGGCGACGCCGGCCGGCACGGTCCCCGCGTCGGCCGTCGGCACCGCGCCGCCCGAGGCGTGGCCGTTCGTCGGGACGATCGGGCGGGCCGTAGCGACCTGAAGCCGGGCGGCACCGCCCAGTTCCTACGCCGACGACGCCCGCGACGGCCGTGGTCAGCGACAGCGGTTACGTGGAAGCCGGGTCGAAGATTGCTTGTGCGCGAGGCGCCGGAATCGGATCGTGGTGAAGAACGATCGGATGAGCGGGGCTGCGCGGATTTGAGGTCGCGCAGTTTGAACCGCGTCGTTCGGGGATGATGCGAAACCGCGAAGCGCCCGCCGGCGCCCGAGCACGTGCCGAATCGCCTCGCCCCGCGGGGGCCGCTGGGCGGTTTCAGCGGACCTGGGACGACGTTCCCTCCGCGCCGCGTGGCCGCGAGACGTGGATGACGAAACTCGTCACGCGCGCGGAAGGTGAATCGACAGCAACACTGACGAATTGCGGGTTCGCCCCGCGTCGTGACGCAGGCGGGAAGATCTTCAAGTAACCTTATGACGCTCGCGACGATCGCCATCCTCCTGTTCGCCGCCGCGGCCGCGCTGGTCGTGGCCGAGATGCTGCTGCCGCGCATGGCGTGATCGGCGCGACGTGGGCGTTGGCGTTGATCGGCGGCGTCGGGGTCGTCTTCTGGATCAACCAGTGCTCGGCCTCGGGATGGCGTTCGCCCTCGCCACGGTCACGACGCCATTCGCGGTCGCGCTGTGGATGAAGCTGTGGCCGAAGACGCCGATCGGCCGGCGGTTGTTCCTCGCGCCGCCGGCGCGACGCCGCCACCGCCGACGACCGCCAGCCACCGCGAGCCCGGGCAGACCGGGGTGACCGTGTCCGAACTGGCGGCCGACCGGCGTGCGAGTTCGCCGGCGAGCGTCCGAGGCCCGCGCCCGAACACGGGATGGTCCGCCCGGCCACGGCGTCCGCGTCGTCCGGCGCCGCCGGCGGACACGTGATCGTCCGGCCGGTGTGACGCGCCCCCGGGCGGCGACGCCCCCGCGGCCGGCGCGTCCGCGAACGAAACAAGGCTGATCAGTCGACGCCCTGTCCGGCGCGGCCGGGGCGGCACGAGACGGAGAAGGAAACGCAGAACGAAGACGCGATCGCCCAACTCAACCCGGCCCCCCAAGACTGGAACCCTACGCCATCGGCGGCCTCGTGCTGCTGCTGATCCTCATCCTGATCGTCGTCGGCGTACTCTGGCGATTCATCGGACTGTACATCCGCGTGGATCAGCGGCGCGTCGGCCTTCTCGAACTGGTCGGGATGAGCCTGCGGAAGGTCAGCCTGCTGCGATCGTGAACTCGCGCATCCAGGCCGTGCGGGCCGGACTGGACGTCAGCTCGCCGGAGATGGAGAGCCACGTGCTGGCGGGCGGTGACGGTACGGCGTGATCAACGTGATCGCGGCCAACAAGGCGATGATCGAGCTGCCGTGGCAGACCGCGACCGCGATCGACCTCGCCGGCCGCGACATCCTCGACGCCGTGCAGACGAGCGTGAACCCGAAGGTGATCGACGTGCCCAACGTCATGCTCGGCCGCCCGACGATCGACGCGGTCGCGAAGAACGGCATCCAGCCTCGGTGAAGGCCCGCGTGAGCTGTGCGGACGAACATCAAGCAGCTCGTCGGCGGCGACCGAGGAGACGATCATCGCCCGCGTCGGCCAGGATCGTGTCGGCGATCGGCAAGCGCGGCGGACCACGCCGAGCGTGCTGGAGAACTCGACAACATCAACCGCGCGTGCTCAACAAGGGCCTCGACGCGAACACGGCGTTCGAGATCCTGTCGATCGATATCGCCGACGTCGACGTGGCGACAACATCGACGCGAAGCTGCAGGCCGATCAAGCCGAATCGACGGCTGCCGCTTCCAGGCCGAGGCCGAGAAGCGGGCCGCCCTCGCCCGCGCGCTGGAGCAGGAGAACATCGCCAAGGTCGCCGAGAACCGGCGCGCTGGTCGTGCTGGCCGAGGCGGAGATCCCGAAGGCGATCGCCGACGCGTTCCGCTCAGGGAACCTCGGCGTGCTCGACTACTACAAGCTCAACGTGCAGGCCGACACCGCGATGGCGAGTCGATCGCCCAGCCGGGCGACGGGGTGCCGAAGGCGTGATGCGTCGGTAGTCACGGTCGCGCTGCGCGTCGCGAGAGGATCAACAGGTGCAGCAGCGTGCCCCCTCGGGGGGCCCACGCCAGTGAGCGAACCAGCGCGAGGGCGTCGCTATAAACGACGTGGGATCGCCGGACTCGCGAGCGGCGCAGCTGTGGTGAAATTCCGAACCGGTGCCCCAGGACTCGATGCCCCTCATCCCCTTCATCCTCGCGGACACCGACGACTTCGGCAAGCTGATCTTCGCGATCATCGCCGTGATCGTCTGGGGCCTCAGCGCCCTGGGTTCCGCGCTCAGCAACCAGAAGAAGGACGCCCGCCGCCGGAAGGCCGAGGCGGCCCGGCGGCCGGAGTGGAACGATCCGAGGCGCGGGCCGAACCCCGCGTCGCCGCCGCCGCCGCCGCCGCCGATGTTGTGGGAGCAGGTGACGCAGCGCCCGCCGTCGGTCCCGTCGGCGCGGGCGCGGCCCGCCGCGCGGTCGCCGGCCCCGCCCCCCGCCCCGCCCGCGGTGCGTCCGGCGAAACGTCAGCAGCAACAGGCCAAACCGCGGCAGCAGCAACAGCCCGCGCAGCGCCGGGTGCCGAAGGCGCCCCCGCTCCCGCCACTCCCGGCACGGGCCGCGGAAGCCGGGCCATTGCTCGTCCGGCCCGCCGCGACGTCCCTTGCGTCGCAGCAACTGACGAACGTGCCTTCAGCCGGTGAGATCCGCCCGCTGCTCCGCGAGTCGCTTCGGCGGCAGATCGTGATCAATGAAATCCTGATGCCCCCCGTCGCCCTGCGCCCGCCGCGCGAGCCGTGACTGGGCGCGCGGCCGGCACGGGACCGTCGCAACGAAAGAGCGGCACGGGCGAAGGAATCGCCCGTGCCGCGTCGCGAGGAGTCTCGTGTTTTGGGGACCGCGACCGTCTCGGGGGCCGCGACTTTTCGCGGGCACCCCAACCCGGTGAACGGCCGGACCACGCTGCCACAGCGGCCGAAGACGCCACACGCTCACACTGCGCAACTCAATCCCGGCACTTCAAATGGCCGTAGTGGTTGCCCTTCCCGGGGTGGTCTGCGCCGTGCTTGCACGGCTCTTCGGGGTTGGTGGGCTCTTCGCCGCCGCCGCCGCCGCCGGTGTCCTGGCCGTCGGGCTCGCCGGCCTCGCGGTCGAGGATCTCGATCAGCGTGTCGCCGGTGAAGGTGTCGAAACCGCCGCGGCCGTAGATGACGTCGAGCCCGAGGCCGCCGGAGAGGAGGTCGTTTCCTTCGCCGCCGTCGATGTCATCGACGCCGTCGCCGCCGTCGATCGAGTCGTTGCCGGCGAGGCCGGCAAGGATGTCGTTCCCCGCGCCGCCGACGATCACGTCGTCGCCCCCGCCGCCGGCGACGGTGTCGTTGCCGATGCCCGAGTCGATTCGGGCGTCGGCCGTCACGGACTCGTAGACGACCACGAGGTCGGCGCCGTCGCCGGTCGTGATGTGGATCCCGTTGAGAAAATCAGCCGTCCTGAACGTCCCGACGAAGCCGACGTTGATCGAGACGCGGACGAGGTCGGCCGGGTAGAGCTTGTCAGGCTCGACGAAGATCATGTCGTCGCCGGCCGTGCCGGTAATCTCGAGCACGCCGGTGCCGTCGACGATGCCCGCGGTGGCGGAGAACAGCGCGCGGCGCTCGAGCGACTCAAAGGCCGAGCGTTCACGACAAGACGATTTGATGGCCGACTTCATGGGTCGTGTTCCTTCTCGTTGAGGGCGTCCGGGCGGCGAGTCCGCCGTGCCCACCCCAGATCTCCGATTGGGCCGCCGGGGCGGCAAGGCCGCGCGGCGGAAAACGCGCAGCCGCCGGGCGGTGACGTTGACGTCTATATCGACCGCGACGCCCCGGACGCTCTATCCGATCCCGCGCCCGCCGGTAGAATCGCCGGCCGCATGCAGACCAACCGTGATTTGATCGTCGAACCCGTGGGCATCGAGGTGGAATCGCTGCCGAAGCCGATGGACTGGCGCGACCTGTTCGGCAACGACGGGCCGGTCGAGGTGGAGATCGGCATGGGCAAGGGCACGTTCCTGACCGAGCAGGCCCGCGCCCGGCCGGACGTGAACTTCTTCGGCATCGAGTGGGCCCGCTGGTTCTGGCGGTACGCCAGCGACCGCCTCCGCCGCCACAACTGCCTCAACGCCCGCACCGCCCGCACCGAGGCCGGCTTCTTCCTGCGCGAGTACGTGCGCGACGGCACGGTCTCGGTCCTGCACGTCTACTTCCCCGACCCCTGGCCCAAGGCCCGCCACCACAAGCGCCGGCTGATCCAGGCGCCCTTCCTCCGCGAGGCCGAGCGCGTGCTGGTCCCCGGCGGCGGCCGCCTGCAGATCGTGACCGACCACAAGGGGTACTTCGAGGAGAACATGGAGCCGGTCGTGCGCGCGTCGAATCTAACGGTCGTCGACTACAACCGCCCCGGCTCGGCCAGCGAGGGGGAGTTCGTCGGCACGAACTTCGAGCGCAAGTACCGCCGCGAGGGCCGGCCCTTCTACGCGATCGCGGCGGTTAAAGGATGACGTAGGGAGGACCAGGGATCGACGCCGCCTCCGGTCGCCTCGTGTTCGACCGCCGCTCTGTCATCGAAATACCCGTCGCGCGTTCCTGCAGCGCCGGGGGAAATTCGGCGATCGGGGCGGGAGCGCGGCCTGCTGGTCGATTACGATCGCCGTCATGAACCCCACCTGCCGCGCCGCCGACTCCCGCGTCGTCGCCCTCCTCGCTCTGCTAGCGCTCGGTACCGCACAGCCCGGCGCGTCCGCCGCTCAAGCGCCGCCGAAGCCCCCCGGCGGGTCGTTCCCGGTGACGATCTCCGTCGACGCCGCAAAGGCCGCGGGCGAGATGCGCCCCGTGTGGCGGTACTTTGGGGCCGACGAGCCGAACTACGCGTACATGACCAACGGGCGGAAGCTCATGAAGGCACTCGGGGAACTCGGGCCGCAGACGGAGTACTTCCGCGCGCACAACC
>JAUJNJ010000143.1 GCA_030448225.1 Phycisphaerae bacterium | reverse complement strand
TCGGGCCAGGCGGTCCAGACCTGCTGGGGGATCGACTCGGCCAAGAAGCGGCAGGCTGCTGCTCGCTCGCCGTGCGCCGCGGCCGCGGGCCCTTCGCTCGCGGGCGAGCAGCTCGGCCCGCTCCTGCTCCGACTGGGCTGCGCTCGGTGATGTCGACGCACGACCCGACAAACCCGGCGAACGTGCCGTCGGGCAGGAACCGCGGCGAGCCGCCGTCGAGCACCCAGCGGTACTCGCGTCGCGGCGGCGGAGGCGGAACTCGACCTCGAACTGCCGCGGCGACGCCAGGGCGGCGGCGCGGCTGGCGGCGCGCGGGGGCGGTCGTCGGGGGCACGCCGGCCACCCACCCGTCGCCCTGCTCCCTGCTCGGCGGTGCGGCCGGTGAAGTCGAGCCACCCGTAGTTGAAGTAGATCCCGCCGCCCGACTCGTCGCTGACCCACAGCAGGACCGGGCGCGCTGTCGGCCACCGCGCGGAACCGCTGCTCGCTCTCCTCGGTCATCCCCTCGCCAGCGTCGCCCTTCCTCGGTCAGCGCGGTGCAGGCGGATCGCGGCGGACGCTGTGGGCGAGCAGGTCGCGCCGAGGCGGGCCTGGCGAGGTAGTCGTTCGGCGCCGGGCGCATCAGCCCGACCGCCAGCCGTCGCTCGTCGCCGACGCCGGTCAGCAGGATGATCGGCGCGGTCACGCCGGGCGCCGCGGACGGCGCAGCAGGACGGCCAGCCCGTCCATGTCGGGCAGCCCGTGGTCGAGCAGCCGCGGCAGTGTACGCCTTGGCGCCGAGCATCCGATCCGCCGGCGTTGTCGGCGACTCGTCGAAGTCGGCCGCGATCCCGACGACACCAGCGCGGCGGCGGACCATCACGCGGTCGCCCTCGTCGTCGTCGATCACGAGGATGTTCAGGCGGTCGTGCATGAACGGGTCCGCGGCGGTCGCGGCGGCGATCGATCGCGGCGACGCCGCCGGCGCGCGCGCCGAGCCGGTCCCTTCCTTTACGAATTCTCGCGACCACCGGCACCCGACTTCAAGGGCGACGCCGCCGGCGATGGTTGAGCGACGGCTCGCCCGAACGCGGACGGGTCGTGTGGGCGCGCCGTTCGATCCGCGTCGTGGCCGCCGATCGGGGCGATGATCGCCCTCGACACTAGAACCGTCAAATCCGGCCGGGCGTCAAGGAGAACCGCGGCGAGCGACGGCGTCGAGCGGCTCCGCCGGCCCGGCGTCCGGGCAGTCGATCGACGACGGCCGGCGACGGCAGCGCCGGCACTGCACCCGATCGCCGGGCGTCGCCGCGTAGCCGCCCGGCTGCGACGGCACTGGCGCGCCCCCGGACCTCATAATATCGCCTTCGCCACACCGGAACAGTGGGCCGCCGTCTTCACCGCCCTTCATGGCGATTCCGTTTCCCCGATGGCGGCGCGCTGCGCGCGGAGCGTCATCGCCGGCCGAGTACGGCAACGCCGACGATGTCGTTGAACTGGGACGTGGCGCGTCCGGGAGCACCAGCAACCGATGGCGGAGTTTGGCCGTGCGGCTTCACAAGGCGAGGTACGCCGCGCGGCGTGCCCGCACTTCCTGGTCATTGGAGTCGGTCATCTGTTGGCCATCGAGGCTTGGTCATTGGCTGTTCGCGCACATCAGCACTTCATCACGACCTCGCCCCTGATCCCGCCCTCATCGTTGTTCTCCGGCCGCCCCTCCACGTAGAACCAGTCGGGATCGGCCGGAGGATCTCCTGCACTTCCCGCAGGAGCTGTTCGTCGATCGGCTGCCGCGCCCACGCCACCCACTTGCGGACGTTCTCCGCTTGGCCGAGCCGACGATGCAGGCGGCCATGTCCTCGTGGCGGATCGAGAACTGCAGCGCGAGCGGGCGATGTCGGATGCCCTGCTGCTCGCAGGGGCGGCGGCCCTGGCGGCGACCTTGCGACCTGCGGCGTGGCCTTGTGCCATTTCGGCGCGCGCGTTCGTCAGCAGCCGCGCGGAGAACGGGGCGGCGTTCCATGATGCCGACGCCCTTGCCCTTCAGGTAGGGCACGAGTTCGGCCAGCATCGTGTTCTGGAGCGTGTAGTGGTTGTACGACAGGATCACGTCCAGCGGCTGCTGGTCGAGCACGTACTTGAAGATCTTCATCGGGTAGTTGCCGATCTCGATGAACCGCACCTTCCCTGCTGCTGCACCCGCTGCATGCCGCGGGGAGCGTCTCGTCGACGATCTGCCGGCGTCGACGAACTCGATGTCGTGGCAGAGCATGACGTCGAGGTGGTCGACGCCCATCCGCTCGAGGGCTGACGTCGACGCCTTCGACCACGCGTCGGGCGGAGAAGTCGAAGTGTTGCCCGCTGTAGCGCCGAGCTTCGAGCCGAGCAGGTAGCTGTCGCGCGGGATCTCCTGGTGCCGCAACGCCGAGCAGCACCTCCGACATGCCGCGCCCGTAGAACGCGACGTGTCGATGAAGTTCATGCGCGACCTCCGATGGCGGGTGGACCGACTCTGCCGCCTGGTCAGGTCCACCTTGCGGAACTTCCTGCCTCATCGACGACGCGCCGAAGCTCAGGACGGGCAGGTTCAATCCGGTGTTGCCGAGCGGGCGGGTCTGCATGGCGATTTCCTTCCAAGGAGCGACGACGAGTCGAGGAGAGAGGCGGCCAGACGCATCGCAACTGCGGAGACAGAGACGCGGAGCAGGACGCGGAGAACCAAACAAGAGAAATCGTCTTCTCCTCCGACCTCTGCGCCTCAGCGCCTCTGCGGTTGCATTTTCCGTATTCTGTCGCCGCAGTTTCAAACGACTGGTCCTCTTCACCAGCCGACACTCATTCGACGAACACGCGCCGCAGGTGGCGGTCGAAGATGTTCTCCGTCACGTTCTTCGCGACGACGGCCCGGAAGCGATCTCGCGCCGCGTCGAGGTAACGGCTCTCCAGCGCGCCGCGACCTTGAAGCCAGACGTGCAGCAGTTGGCGGAAGCTCGTTGTACTTCGAAGCGCGACGGTCGTGCGCATGCGTTCGGTATTGCTCGCTCGACCAGCGGGCGACCTCCTGCGGCGTCGGTAGAAGCGCGGTCGATGTCGATGACGGTGGCGTACGGGGCGCACAGTTCGTCGAACCGGCCCATCGCCTGCGCGTACACGTCGCGCGCGATCTCCAGCCCCTCGCCGCCGGCCGAGGCGAGGCCGATCAGTTCTTCCAGCCACGTCGTGCCGGCCGTCTTGAGGTGCAGGCCATGCCGGTGCGGCGATCGCGGCATGCGCATCGCGGGGTAAATCGAGAAACTTGTCGCTGCCGGAGTGGACGCTGAGCTTGAGGTTCGCCGGCAGGCCGAACTCGCTCACCGCGAACGCGATCACGGCGAGGTCGTCGTTGAACTCGTGCTCGAACTGGCGGACGTCGCCGACGTAGTCGACGCCCTTGTTGAACTGGCCGGTGAACTTCGGCGATCGTCTGCACCGGGATCCCTTCCTGCCCGATCGCCGCGAGGATGAACAGCAACTCGACCGGCGTCTGCGGCTGGTCGGTCTCGTCCATCGACACCTCGGGCACGAACTTCCCGCCCCTTCGCCGCCTCGATGTGCCGGTAGATCCGGCCCGCCTCCTGCACGGCGAACAGGCACGTGCGCGCGATCGCCTCGATGCGATCGGCGATGTCGAGCCGCGCTATCGATCCCCGGCACCCGCAGTGCCGCGCCCGCGTACTTCGCGTGCGCGGCGACGAAGTCGCGGATCGCCCTCGTCGGCCGGCTTGGCAATGAAGTCTGCGACGTCGATCGTGAAGAAGTCGTTGGAGCCGACGAACCGGTCGACGGTCTTTAGCCCGATGTGGTCGGCGTCGACGAAGTACGGGCCGGTCCAGCCGTGCCCTCGTCGCCGCGTCGGCCTCGGGCGCGCACGCTCGGCGGCTCGCTGTGGACGATGTTGTGCTCGCGGTTGCTCTTGTTCCAGACGGGGCGACGTCGACGCCGAGTTCCTTCGCCCGCACGAACGCCGCGAGCGCCCGCCCCTGATGAAGCGGTCGCCGATGCCCATGCTGTATTTCGGGAGCGTCAGGTTCATGTTGTTCTTGCTCACCCTCTCCCCGTACGCGGGAGAGGGCAGCAGGGCCGAACGTGAAGTTGCCAACGATGTCCGCGGAGGTGGACCGGTCTCCCTGCGAGCCGTAACCGGCGGCTCGCTCTTCGATCCACGCGGGGCTGTTGCCTGGCGGTGCGGGAGCGGGGCGCAACTCGACGCGCGGCCTCACTCCTGCCCTCCCCCCGGAGTACGGGGGAGAGGGTTCATAGCCCGTATGCCCGACGGCCGTCTCGCCGAAGAGCGGGCTTGTTCGTCCGGCGAGAGCCGCGGCCGCCCACCCGGCGACCGTCTCCGCGCCAGCGGCGGTAGTCGACGGCGACGAGGCAGACCGGCCAGTCGGAGCCGAACATCAGCCGCCGCGGGCCGAAGGCGTTCGCCGCCGCGTCGAAGTAGGGCCGATGCGCCGGCGTCCACGTCGACCAGGTCGGCCTCGGTGGCCATGCCGGACACCTTGCAGAACACGTTCGGCGCGCTTCGCGAGTTCGTCGATGTTCCTTCCACGGCGACAACGCCGATGCCGATCCGCGGCTTGGCGACGTGGAGCACGAACACCCGATCCGGGTGGCGGTCGATCATCCTGATCGCGTTCGGCAGGCGTTCGTAGATCAGGATGTCGTACCGCAGGCCGAACTGTGCAGCGCGGCGACGCCGCGGTTGAAGTCCGGCGCGGAGCACGTAGGCGTCGTCCGCCTCGTCCTGCAGCACGTGCCGGACCGCCCGCGTTTGTCGGCCGCGAAACCGTCGAGATGCCCGCACGTCGTCCACGATCAGCGGCACCCACCCCACCACGCCCTTGATGAAGTCGTTCCGCCCCGCGAGTTCGAGCAGCCACCGCGTCTCCTCGACGCCTGTCGCCTGCACGCTCACGACGCCGGTGACGCCTGCGGCCTGCTTCGGCCAGCAGTGGTGGGTGTTCCGGGAGAAAGTCGCGCCGGAGCTTCGCCATCCGCTCCGAGATCCACGGGTACGACTCGGGCGAGTAGGACCAGAAATGATGGTGTGCGTCGATGACCATGGCGAAGGTCGGGGGACTGACAAGCGTCAAGGATCAAGAGTCAAGGGTCACCAGCCGTAGGGCACGCGGACGAAGCGGCTCGCACGGGTCTGTGATTCTTGACCCTTGAGCCTGACCCTTGTCTACCCTTGTTCTAGATCGTCTGCGACAAGAATCCCCGTCGACGCGCAGGTCCGTCCCCGTGACGAACCCGCTGGGCTCTTCTGCTCGCGAGGAACACGACGGGCGTCGACGAGTTCCTCCGACGCCGGAAGCGGCCCATCGGCGTGTGGCCGAGGATCGACCGGGGCGCGCGGGGTCGGCGTGCCGTCGGCGTTGTAGAGCAGCCGCGGTTCTGCTCGGCGGGGAAGAAGCCGGGCGTGACCGAGTTCACGCGCACGCCCTTCGGCGCCCACTCGCGGGCGAGGAACTGCGTGAGGCTCAGCACCGCCGCCTTGGCCGCGGAGTAGGCGACGACGCGGCTCAGCGGGAGGTGGGCCGAGACGCTGGCGATGTTGATCACGCTCCCCCGGCCGCGGCGGGCCATGCCGGGGCCGAACTCCTGGCACGGCAGCAGCGCGCCGCCGACGAGGTTGAGGTCGAAGCTCGCCCGCCAGTCCGTCGCCTCGATCCGCTCGAACGGGTTGTCGGCCGTCACCGTCACCTTCGGGTCGTTCCCGCCGGCGGCGTTGACGAGGATCGTCGGCGCGCCGAGGTCCGCCTCGAGTTCCTTGTGCGCCGCGGCCAGTCCGATCGGTTCGGTCGCGTCGGCGAAGAAGAACGCGCCGCGGTTGCCGGAGTCGGCGATGCGCTTGGCGCACGCCAGCCCGCGATCGCGGTTGCGACCGAGCACCGCCACCGCCGCCCCGGCCGCCGCGAGGCCTTCCGCCAGCGCACCGCCGAGCACGCCGGTGCCGCCGATCACGACCGCCACTTCGCCGCTGAGGTCAAACAGGTCGTTGCTCATGTCAATTCATCCCGTTCGGGGAATGCGTTGTTGAACCACGAAGGCACGAAGACACGAAGAGGGCCGCGTGGCTCGGACATCGTTTCGCGCACGAAGTGAGCGTGAGTTAGTTTGATCCAACATCTTAATCTGTTACCCCGCGTCGCGCCCGCGTTCAGGTCCGCGCCATCTTCGTGTCTTCGTGTCTTCGTGTCTTCGTGGTTAGATCATCTCCTCGGGCAGCATTAGATCTCGCGGAGCTTCGATCGGTCGAGCGCGAAAGCCGCCTCTTTCGCGATCGCGTCGAGCGCGTCCACCTCGGCGGCCGTGAACACCAACCCGCCGACGCGCTCGCTCTCGGCGTAGGCGCGGGCCTCGAGTTCGCCCGGGAAGATGCTGCGCTCGTTGCCGTGGCCCTTGATGTCGGCCAGCACCGCCTTCACGTTGTCGGACTGCGAGCGGCCCATCGCGAAGTCGCCGCAGTCGAGCGCGTCGGCGCGGATGCACTGGAAGTAGAAGTTCGGCGTCCGCTTCTCGCCCGCCGGGCCGGTGCCCCAGCGGCTGCGCAGCGTCGGGGTGGAGCCGCCGGTGTAGGCGGCGAGCAGTTCGTCGATGAGCGACAGGCCGTACCCCTTGTGCTCGCCGAACGGGAAGAGGGCGGCGACCTTGTTCGGGTCGGTCGTCTCGTTGCCGTCCTTGTCGACGCCCCAGCCGGGCTTGAGCGACTTGCCCTCGCGGGCGAACTGCTGGACGCGGCCCATCGCGACGACGCTCGTGGCCCAGTCAATGCAGATGGGAAATCCGATCGCGTCCTGCGTGGGGAACGCCCACGAGTGCGGGTTGGTGCCGAGCGTCGGGAACTTCCCGCCGAACGGCACGACCTCCGCCAGCGCGGCGGTGCAGGCGGTGTAGGCGATGTACCCGCGCCGCGCCGCCTCGATGACGTACCCGCCGCCCCAGAGGTAGTGGAACGCGTTGTCGACCGTGACGACGCCGACGCCGTACTCGTCGGCGAGGCGCATGCACTCGTCCATCGCGGCCAGCGCCGTCGCCTGCCCGAGCTTGCGGTTGGCGTTCCACCGTGCGACGGCCTTGTACTTGCCCGGCAGCTTCTCGATCGTCGCCCCCGGCTGACACCCGCCGGCCCTGGAGCCGAAGTGCTCGTCGAGGTGCAGCGCCTTGATCGCGTTGTGCGTCTTGATGCCGTGCCGGGCCGTCAGTTCGCTGAACCGCGCCGCCGCGTCGGCCTCCTCGGCCGTGTAGCCGCGGTGGCGGTAGGCGGCGGCGACGAGCGCGTTGTGGACCTCGGCGGGCATGACGTAGTTGGTCGTGGTGGTGGGCATATTTGTTCTTCCCCTCTCCCCCGCGTACAGGGGAGAGGGTTCTAAAACTCGTTCGCTTGGATGTAGTCCTTGCCGCCGGTCAGGAAGCTGATCACGTTCGTCGCCGCCCGCATCCCCTGCCGCACGACGCTCTCGTAGGTCCGGCTGCCCACGTGCGGCGTGACGATGATGTTCGGCACGTCCTGGAACGGGTGCGGCGTCCGCATCGGCTCGGTCTCCAGCACGTCGGTGCCGTACCCCTTGAGCTTCCCCGAGCGGCAGGCGTCGGCCACGTCCTGCTCGACCACCAGCCCGCCGCGGCCGGTGTTGATGAGGATCGCGCCGTCGCGCATCGTGGCGATCGTGGTCTTGTTGATGATGCCGCGCGTCTCCGGCTTCAGGTTCGTGTGCAGCGAGACGACGTCCGCCCGCCGCAGCACGTCCTCGATCGCCGGCAGTCGCTCCACGCCGTATTCCGCGGCGAACGCGTCGTCCCAGTAGTTGCCCTGCCCGACGCAGGTCATGCCGAACGCCTTGGCGCGCTTGATCGTCTCCTTGCCGATGCGGCCGAGGCCGATCACGCCGAGCGTCTTGCCGAACAGTTCGTTGCCCGTCTGCCGTTTCCACTGCCCGGCCTTGGTGGCGTGGACGTGGAAGTAGAAGTCCTTCGCCACCGCGATCATCAACCCGATCGCGTGCTCGGCCACGGTCGTCTCGTTCACGCCCGGCGTGAACAGGACCGGAATCTTCTTCGACGTCGCGTACTTCACGTCGATCGAGTCGAGGCCGATGCCGTACTTCGCGATGACCTTCAGCCGCGGCAGCGCCGCGTCGATCACCTTGGCCGTGATCTTGTCGTCCCCGTTGAGCAGCCCGTCGAACCCGCCGTCCTTCGTGATGAGATCGAGCACCTGCTGCTCGGTGAGCGGCCCGCGTGCGCGGACGACCTCGAAGCCGGACCGCGCGAGCAGGTCGTGGTGCGCGCCGGGCGTGTCTTGGAAGCTGGTGGTGGTGAGGAGGATGCGCATTGATTCCTGACCGTCGTAGAAGCCAAAGGCCTTACCCCCTCTCCCCCGTACTCGGGGGAGAGGGCAGGGGTGAGGGGCCGAGCGTCGAGTTGCGCCGGCTTTCGCACGCGTCCAAAATCGCCGTCAGCACCCCGTCAAGATTCTCGTGCACGTCGACGTTCGTAAAGCGAACGACCGAATAGCCTATTGCCTCCAAGTGCTCCGACCGTGCCGCGTCGTCCTCCACCCGATCCTCGTGCGACTCGCCATCCGCCTCGACGATCAGCCGACATTCGGGACAGCAGAAGTCGGCGATGAACTCGTCGACCGGGAACTGCCGACGGAACTTGAAGTCGTTCAACCTCCGGTTCCGCAGACACGCCCACAGCTTTCGCTCCGCGGGCACCGCCTCGTGGCGCATTTCCTTCGCGAGGGCGAGGAGTCTCGGGTCCACGCGAAACGCTCGCCGGTCCGACACCGTCTCCCCTCCCGTGACGCAAACCTCCAGTTCGGCCCCTCACCCCTGCCCTCTCCCCCGAGTACGGGGGAGAGGGAGAAAGAGGT
>JAUJNJ010000008.1 GCA_030448225.1 Phycisphaerae bacterium | reverse complement strand
TATCTCTCGGCCGATTTGGTGAACTCTACCCGCTGGATCGTCTCAACCTCGACTGTTCTGGGGACGCCGTACAGCGTCATCCCGAGCACGGCGAGGGAGCTCGGGTCCTCGAGCAGTTTTCGCCGTCTCGAGATCCCTCGCTGCGCTCGGGCTGACAGTCAGCGATGAGCCGGAGCGGCGGATTGCCCAAACCCGCTCTCGGGTAAAGCGCGGGCGAGAATTACACGCGATCCAACTGCGATTGCTTGGCCCTGTCCTGATCGCTTTGTGGCCCGGTAGAACGCACGGCGACCCCCGTCTTTACTCCACCACCCAACCACACCGCCACTCCACCACTGCCCAAACATGCCGCGCCACTCGTTCCCCAAGTCTCGCCACCTGCGACGGCCGGGGGAGTTCGCGAGCGTTTACGACGCGAAGGTGCGCGACTCGCGCGGGCCGCTGATGGTCTACGCGCTGCCGAACGACTTGGGGCACCCGCGGCTCGGGCTGAGCGTGTCGCGCAAGGTGGGGAACGCGGTGCGGCGGAACCGGGTCCGCCGGCTGTTGAAGGAGGCGTTTCGGCTGCTGCAACACGACCTGCCGACCGGGTACGATTGGGTGACCGTCGTCCGCCCGCACGAGCCGCTCACGCTGGCGGAATACCAGAAGCTGATGTCCGGCCTCGTCGTGCGGCTGCACCGGAAGTGGTCGGAACGATGGCGGGCCGAACGCACGCCGGCCGAATCACCGCCGCCCGCCGCGCCCGAGCCGCCGCCAGGCGCCGGCGACGCGGCCGCCGGGCCCGCGCCGGCCGCCGGGGGATGATCATGACGACCTCGCCCACGGTGATGGAGTACGTCACGCCCGGCAGCGACGCGGCCCTGTCGCGGCGCTGGAGCCGTCTGGCGTTGGCGGCGTGCGCGTGGTGCGTGCTGTCGCCGCTGCTGAGCGTCGGGCTGCTGTTTCTCGCCGACGGGAATCGCCTGCCGCAGCACTTCCTGTGCTGCAAACACCCGGAGGTGGCGGCGCTGGTGTTCATCCTGATGCCGGCCGCCGGCGCGGTCGCGGGCGTCGTATCGATCGTTCGCCTGCGACGGCAGCGCCCGTGGCTGAAGGGCTGGCCGTTCGCCATCGCCGCCGTGGTGATCGGCGCGCCGCTGGCGCTGGCCGGTGCCGTGGTCCTAGTCGCCCTCAAGGCGTGATCGGCCGACCGTGATGCGCCGGGTGTTGATCGGCTTCGTCCTGCTCTACCGCGTGACGCTCGCCCGCCTGCTCGGCGGCCAGTGCCGCTACCACCCGACGTGCAGCCAGTACATGATCGACGCCGTCAACAAGCACGGCGCCGCCCGCGGCGGCTGGCGCGGCGTCAAGCGCATCTGCCGCTGCCACCCCTGGGGCGGCAGCGGCTACGACCCGGCGTGAACAGGCCGCGGCGACACTTCACCGAACCACGCCCCGTATTCCCTCGCGCGTCGATTGACGAATGCAACCACCCTCTTCCCGGTACTCCGGGGAGAGGGCAGGGGAGAGGGGTCCGCGCCCACAGGGGTGCCCACGCGGCAGGGCGCCCGCCGCGGAAATCTCTCTTGCCAGCGCATAGGGGAGTGGGACGGCGGGACTCATCATTCCGTACGTGAAAGCGAGCTAGCGCGTCGTTGCGCCTTCGCAGGCGCGCTTGGTAACCCGTCTCCGGTACCCCGGTGAGACAGGCCCGATACCGTGTCACGCCCGGGAGGATTCATCGCTGCATCGCGTCCCAAAGCGCGCCGAAAAACTCTCCGCGCGTGGTCTTCCCCGCCTCGTAAGCGGGTGCCCGCGTCACGTTGCTCTGATCGATCAACCGCTTGGCCGTCGTCTCGTTCAGCGGCTCGCCCGCTTTCACGTTCCACTCCGGGATGAGCGTCCGCAGGCCCAGGTGCTGGACGGCGCGGAAGTGCGGGTCGCCCGGCTTGAGGTCGCCGTAGTAAATCAGGACCGCCTTCTGGTTCAGCAGTTCCTCCTGCACCTTCGCGACGTCCACCTGCCGGGGCGTCACGCCGTCGCGGATGCTGATCGCCGCGGCGACCCCGGCGGCTTGGCCGAGGGCCATCCAGCACGGCTCCATGCGGAGCGTGCTGAAGCCGATGTGCGTGCCGGAGACGGGCACCGGCGTCAGGAGGTTCTCCACCTTCTTCGGCACGATCACGCCGTACGGCACCGTGTAGGGCCGGGTGGGGTGAGAGAGGAACCCGTCGAGGTGAACGCGGCCCGGCTCGCGCTTGCGGTGGGCGTGCGAGTCGAGCGCGTAATGGCTCGCCGTCACCGAATCGCCGTAGATCGGCGGGCGGCCGCTCTTGAGCGCCGGGAGGGCGCCGTGCGCGGTGAATAGATGTTCGCCCTCCACGCGCCGTCCCTCGCGAACGTAGACCTGTCGCGGAAAGTGGCCGTTGTCGGCGTACTCGTCCTTCGCCAGGCCCCAGGCGCCGCAGCGACGGCGGAAGTCCTCCGGCAGTTCCGGGTCGTTCTGCACGAACCAGAGCAGTCCGAGCGTGTAGTCGCGCAGCCGCACGGAGAACCCATCGCGCCACGCCCAGTCGGCGGTCGGCCACGGATAGTTTTCCTCCGGCAGATCGGTGGAGACGTATGCGGCGTGCTGGTTGTTGGCGTCGGTCTTGCCGTTCGGAACCCAGACGATGTTGACGATGCGGCCGATGTTCTCCGTCTCCGGCTCGCCGCCCGGCTTGCCGCGGACGCGCGTCCAGCGGTTGTTCTTCACGTCATCCACGATCGACGCGTACTCCGCGCGGTCGTAGTTCGCCGGCTTCTCGATCGGAACGCGGTTGGCCGCCACGCGCGTGAGGCACAGGCGATAGTTGAAGGCTTGAATCGTGTAGTCACCCTCGCCGGTGGAGCCTTCGCCCAGATCCGTCGGCGACGAGCCCCACGCCTTGTACACCTTCCCCGCCAGCGGCTCGTTGTACTCGTCCTTGCCCTCGCGGCGGGTGCGGAACGGCGCGCCGGCGGCGGCGGCGAGGTCGCCCTCGTAAGTGGCGTCGACGAATCGCTTGCCGGCGTATTCTTCGGTCGTGCCGCCTTCGAGGTTCGTGACGCGCACCTTCGTCAGCGCCTGCCCGTCGAGCGTGACGTTCGCCGGCTTCGCGTCGAACTGCCGCCGCTTCAGGACCGTGACCTTCGGCTGCTCGGCCAGCATCTGCTCGAACACCTTCGCCGCCACCGACGGCTCGAAGTGGTAGCCGTCGGAGCACGTGCGCACCTGATCGGAGTCGGCGCCGTAGGTGTCGACGTAGTGCTGCTTCACGCGGTCAACGAACTCCCGGAACAAGCCGCCGGTGGCGCCGCGCGTGGCGATGTCTGTCGCGCCGAGGCCGTTGGCGGGGAGGCCGCCCACGTGCGCCGTCCGCTCGAGCACGACCGCCGTGTGGCCCATGCGGGCCGCCGCGATGGCGGACATCAGGCCGCCCGGCGTGCCGCCGACGACGACGAGGTCGTATTCCCGCGCGTTCGCCGCCGCCGCCGCCGCCGCCGCGCTCGCATGACCGGTAGTCGTGAGGGCGATCGTGCCCGCCAGGACCAGCAACAGTGCGGATCGAATTGACATCGTGTTGCCCTTGTTCGGGTAATCGGACGGGGAATACGCCTCGATCAGAGCAGGTGCTTCAGCCTACCGAACCGCTTCTCGATGCGCTCGCGCAGCGCCTTGTGGCCGGGCTCGAACTCGTGCCCGGTCTTGGCGAGGTGGACGAACAGGCGGACCATGCTGTTCCAGTCGCCGACGTCGATGAACTCGGGGCCGATCTTCTTCCTGGCGGTGTCCATGTTGTGGTAGTTGCCCAGCGCGACGCAGATGCTGGCGGCGGTGAAGCCGTAGATGTCGTAGACCGTCGCCTCGCAGGTGCCGCCGGGCATGAGGGCGCGTTGGTATTTAAAGTCCTTGTGCCGCTTCGCCAACTCGTCAGCCTTCTGGCCGAGGAAGTAGGTGAGGGCGGAGTTGAAGATGCTCGTGCGGTCGCCGGTGCGGATGATGGCGCCCTTGCCCTGCGGCGCGTACGGCTGCATCGCCGAGCACTCGATCGCGATGATGCGGTCAGTCTTGCGCAGCAACTCCGGCTTGATCGCCGCGGCGATCGCGCCGACGAACCCCTCCTCCTCGGCCCGCGTCAGCAGCACCGCCACCGGCGCCGCCGGCGGCTTGCGGCGAAGCGCGTCGATCATCGTCAGCGCGCCGGCCGCGCCGGCGAGGTCGTCGCAGACCCGGCTGTAGAACGTCCCGCCCTTGGTCCGCCCCGCGCCCTGGTCCCACATCCCCGGCGCGCCCGGCTCCACCGCGCCGCGCAGCTTGATGCGCACCGACGCCGGCACGCCGCGGTCGGGGCCGAGCTGGAAGTCCTGGATCGTGCCCGTGACCTCCGACCCGCCGTCGGCGGCGTTGAAGAATCGCACCTTCGCGCCCTTGAAGTACTCCGGGAGCACCCACCCCCGGAAGGCGGCCTCCAGCGTCATGCGGCCGATCATCTCGCGGGCGACGAACCCGGGATGATCCATGTGCGCGGCGAACACCCACCGCGGCGCCCGGCTGCGCGACTTGAGCTCGATCAGCAGGTTCCCCGCCGTGTCCTTCGACAGCCGCAGGCCCGGCCGCTTGGCGACGAAGCGCTTCACGTATTCGACGACGTGCGACTCCGCGAACGGCGCGGTCGGGACCGAGCAAAGCTCCTGCAGGATCTTCATGGGCGTCAGCGTATACCGCGCGCACCGGCCGCCACGCCAGTCTCGGGGATCGCCGCGAGCCGAAGTTGGGGAGATTCTGCGCGGAGGCGCGGAGGCGCGGAGGCGCGGCGGCGCGGCGGCGGGCGAGCATCGCAACGCCGTCACGAAGCGTGGCGGTGGCGTTAGCACCGCGCGGGCCGGCCGGCGGGCTATCATGTGCCGCCGCAATCTCTACGATCCGCGTCCACGGACATGGCCGCCGCCCCCCGAAGCATCTACGCCGCCAAGCTCGGCGAGTATCCCGACGTCGCGTCCGCCGACGATGCCGCCTTCGCACGCCGCGGCCGGTGGGGCGACTTTTTCCGCGGTCGGATCGGGTCGTCCTATGACGGACGCATCGTGCTCGAGATCGGCTGTTCGGATGCGGCCCTGCTTGCAAGGGTGGCGGCGAAGGGGCCACACACCGGCTTCGTGGGCGTCGACTGGAAGTGCAAGGCCCTCTACGACGGAGCGGCCCGCGTCGCCAACACCGGCCTGCGCAACGTGGCCCTCCTGCGCGGCCGCGGGCAGGACGTGCGGCGCATGTTCGCCGACGCCGAGGTCGACGAGATCTGGGTCTTCCACCCCGACCCGTGCGACCGCGACGTTGAACTCAAGAACCGCCTCATCGCCGAGCCGTTCCTCGTCGGCGCCCCCGCGGGCCTGCGCGACGGCGCGACGCTGGCCGTGAAGACCGCCAACAGCGGCTAATCCACAGCGCTGCTCTCCCGGTGCGGCCTCCGGGAACCGGCGGGGTGCGCGGCCGAGCGGGCGCGGGCGGCGGGACATCCACTGACCACTCCGGCCCGCGACGACCTGCCGGCGCGCCCGCGCGGGCGCGCGACCTGATGCAAACGGAAGACATGCCGCAGCGGAATGCACGGGTTGATCAACGCTTTGATGTCGCAATGAATTCGCCAGACTATTGGCACGACGGGGCCGCGCTCGCACGCTGCGAACCGCCCGTTTTCCGGCGAGGTGACGTCGTACGAAAGTCGCTTCCTAAAAAAGCGGCTGCCGATCTATTACGTCGAGATGCGGAAGCGGACGCCTTTTTGCCCGAGGTGTGTCGCCGGTCAGTGCAGCTGACTCATCCCTTGGGCCCAGAGGACGAAGACGACACCGGCAACAAGCAGGGTTAGTAGCACTCCGGCAATGACGCCGACCGTGAACGCCGTCCATCGCCAAGCTCGATGGGCGTAGATGATAAACCCGACGAAGGCGATGCCGATCAGCCACAGCACCGCCTCGTGAAGTCCGCCCCTAGCCCCACCTGCCCCAACAGACGCATGCCCCACAGCGAGTCGAGCACGAAGATCAGGAAAGCAGCAGCACCGTACGAAGCGAATCCGCCCCAGAATTGAATAATTGTAGCGCGTAGTCCCTCAGGAGTTGGTTGCGTGGGAGACGCGTAGTCCAGCCGCGGTGAATCAGGGAGCATGGTTGTATTGCCCTGTTCGCGGCGGCGAACGTTGCCGACGCCGTCGTGAAACTTCTTAGCAAATCACGATGGCAGGCAAAGGTTGTCGCGCCTTTGCGCTCGTGCGACCCCCGGTGGTTTCTCCGCGGGTGCCTCACGCCATGATCTTCCTGTAAACCTCCCCCTCGTTCACCGTCGCGCGTTCGGGGCGGCCCTTGTGGAAGTAGGTGAGCTGGGTGTGGTCGACGCCCATCAGGTGCAGGATCGTCGCGTGGAGGTCGTGGACGTGGAGGCGATCCTCGACGGCGTGCAGGCCGATCTCGTCGGTCGAGCCGATCGATGCCGCCGGCGACGCCGCCGCCCGCCATCCACATCGTGAAGCCGGTGGGGTTGTGGTCGCGGCCGTCCCCCTTCTCGCTCATCGGCATGCGGCCGAACTCGCCGCCCCAGACGACCAGCGTGCTGTCGAGCAGGCCGCGGCTCTTGAGGTCCTTGATGAGGCCCGTGACCGGTTTGTCCATCGCGCGCAGAGCTCGGAGTTGCGGCTCGATCTTCGCGCGTCCCACTTGCTGCCGCGCCGTGGTAGACCTGCACGCAGAACCGCACGCCGCGCTCGACCATCCGCCGGGCGAGGAGGCAGTTGCGGCCCATGATTTCCGTGTGCCCCTCGTCCATGCCGTAGAGCGACTTCGTCGCCTCGGTTTCGCCGCGTAGGTCGACGGCCTCGAGCGCCTCGGCCTGCATGCGGAAGGCGAGCTCGTAGCTCTTGATCCGCGCGTCGAGCTCGGTCAGGTCCGGCCGTGACGCGGCGTGGCGGCGGTTGAGCGCGTCGAGGAACGCGAGCTTCGCGCACTGCCGGTCGTCGCCGACGGCGATCGGCGTGCGGAGGTTGGCGATCGGCTCGCCGCCGCCGCATGAGCTTCGTCCCCTGGTAAACGGCCGGCATGAAGCCGGCGCCCCAGTTGCGCGGGCCGTTGACGACCTGCTGGTTCGTGTCGGTGAGGACGACGAAGGCGGGAGGTTGCCGTTCTCGGTGCCGAGCCCGTACGTCACCCACGCGCCGAGCGACGGGCGGCCGGCGATGGTGACGCCGGTGTTCATTTGGCAGACGCCGCCGGCGTGGTTGATGCCGTCGCCGTGGCAGGACCGCAGCACGGCGATGTCGTCGACGACGTCGGCGAGGTGGGGCACCCAGTCGCTGAGCCACGTGCCGCTCTGGCCGTGCTGCTTCCACGCGCGCTTCGACGCGAGGAGCGGGCGCCGTACTCCCCCATCGCGGTGATCGGCTGCCCGAAGCTCGCCGGCAGCGGCTTGCCGGCCAGCTCGTGCAGCTTCGGCTTCGGGTCGAACAGATCGATCTGGCTCGCCCCCCCCTCCATGAACAGGAATATCACGTTCTTCGCCCGCCCCGCGTGGTGCCCCGCGCGCGGGGCGAGCGGGTAAAGGATCGACCGCGGTGACGCCGCGCCGGGCGTGCCCGCGCGGAGCGGCTGTCCGCCGAGGAGGTACGCCATCGCCATCGCCCCGAACCCGCCGCCGGCGCGGGCGAGGAAGTCGCGACGGTTGGTAAGCGTCTCGTAGTGGGGGACGCCGGGGATCGAGGTGCGGTTGCCGTGCATGTGTTCTTTCCGCTTGCTTCGAGGGCCGCTGCGACTGCCGGACTGCGCTCTTGTTCGGTGAACGAGTTGCACCACGGAGTCACGGAGACACGGAGTGAAGACAGAGGCGAAGGCCGAGGATGAATGATGGGAGAAACGATCGGAGCTCGACCACCGACCGATTTCTCAGCGATTGACTATCTCACAGCCGCCGTCTTCGACTTTGCTCTTGTCGGTGCCTCCGCGGTTCTTTGGTTCGATTCCGTCGCGTCTACGCAAGTTAGTCGACGTAAAGGAACTCGTTCGAGTTCAGCAGGGCGTGGCAGAAGTCGAGCAGGGCGGGATCGACCTGCATCGCGTCGGCCATCGACGGGCCGTCGTCGGCTCGCTTGACCGCTTTCGCAAGTACCTCCGGCGAGGGAGAGGCGAGGTCGCGCTGCGCGCCCGCCGAGTCCTTCGTCGCTCCGGGGAGTTCCTCGAACTGCCAGTGCGCGGCGACGCTGCCGCCCGGGGCCTTGCCCCCGTTCAGGAGGAGCATCTCCTTCGGCAGCGCGGCGCGCGAGATCCGCACCTCGTCGATCAGGCCGTCCCACCCGTGCTTCGCGCCGTCGCGACCGCCGACGACGACGGCGGCCGGCGAGGCGTATAAGCCGGTGACCTTGTGGCGGACGGTGGCGGTCTTCGTGACGAAGTCGTTGTCGGTGAGATCGTGCAGGTAGAACGTGACGCCGCTCTCGCCGGTGTCGGTCAGCTTCACGCTGACGGCCACGTAGTAGGTCTTGTGCGCGTCGACGCGCAAGTCCGAGGCGATCACCTCGTAACCCTTCCCGCCCTTCGCCGGGTCGCCCACGAGCTCGAGGATGAGGTTGCGCGGCTGGTACTTCGACTTCTCGCTCGTCACGCCCAGCGCCCACCCGGGCTGCTTCTTGTCGCCGGTCCACTGCGAGACGATCGTGCGGACGGTGGCGTCGGGGTAGAGCGACTCGAGGTTGACGAACGCCTCGACGGTGAAGTCGCCCGCGGGCAGCGAGGGCGAATCGGGTAACCGCAGCAGGTCGGCCGCGCTGGCGTTGCGGACGAGCAATGCCTGGCCGCCGCGGTGGGGCATCGTCTTGAAGATCGGGCCGCCGGTCAGAGAGGGTGCCGCGCCCGCCGGCTGATCATCGGCCGCGAGGGCGGGCGCGTTTCGTTTCGCGGCAAGGAACGCCAGCGCCGCGGCGCGCTCGTCAGGCCCGGCACGGCGGCCGTAGACGAGGCGGTAGGCGGCGTCGACGGCGGCCTTCGCGTCGGCCGACGGGTTCGACGGCAGTTCGCGTTGCAGCCGCGCGGCGAACGCGGCGGCGCGCTGGAGCGGCCACTGGCCGTTGATCATCAGCAGCGCCTGGTTGGCGGTGATCGTCGAGTTGCGGCTGGGGGTGGAACCGAACGCGTCGGGCGCGTCGAACACGTCCATGAGCGGGTCGCGCGTGTTGCGGATGATCTTCGTGTAGATCGTCCGCCGCGGCGCGACGGAGTCCGCGGACGGCCCGAACATCTCCGGCGCCAGCTCGCCGCTGACGGCGAGCATCGCGTCGCGGATCTGCTCCGCGTCGAGCCGCCGGGTGCTCATCCGCCAAAGCCAGCGGTTCTCCGGATCCTTCAGCTTCGCGATCTCCGGCACCGGCCGCACCGCCGCCTGGCGATAGGTGGCGCTCGTCATGATGAGGCGGTGCGCCTTCTTGAAACTCCAGCCGTCCGCGACGAAGCGCCGCGCGAGCCAGTCGAGCAGTTCCGGGTGCGACGGCCGATCGCCGAGGATGCCGTAGTCGCTCGACGTGCCGACGAGCCCGCGGCCGAAGTGATACTGCCAGACGCGGTTGGCGATGACGCGCGTCGTCAGCGGGTGGTCCGGCTGCGTCAGCCACTTCGCCAGCGCGGTCCGCCGGCCCGTCGAGTTCTTGAGCGGCTCGATCTGCGGCACCGTCAGCGGCTGCGTCTCCAGCACCGCGAGATAGCCCGGCTCGAACGTACGCGACCCGTCGCCGCCGGGGATGATCGTGGGCGGGGCGACGGGGCCGACGTCGGTCGCCACGAGCGCGACGGGCAGCGGCGTCGGGCGAACGCCGTCGAACTCGCCGAGCTTTCGCTGCAGCTCCGCCCACTTGTCGCGGTCCGCCTTGTCGATCGTGCCGCCGGGGTTCGAGGTTTTCTCGTAGACCTGCCGGTGCGCGAGATCCGAAATTTGCCGCTCGAAGGGCGTCCGTTCCGACGCCGGCTTGCGCATCATCGCCGCGACGTCGGGCGGGAACATGCTCGTCTGCTGGTCGGCCACCTTCTTCTTCGACGGCGCCTCGATCGCCGCCATCGTCTCACGGATGCTGGCGGTCTTTTGCTCCCACGCCGCCAGTTTCTTCGCGTGCGCCTCGCGCTCCTGCGGCGTGGCGAGGGGCAGATCGTTCCGCGGCAGCATCGGCGTGAAGAACGCCTGGAGCTTGTAGTAGTCGGCCTGGAGGATCGGGTCGAACTTGTGGTCGTGGCAGCGCGCGCCATCGACAAGCCGAGGAAGACGTCAGCCGTCGTGTCGGTGACGTCGTTGAGGATCTCGCTCCACTGCTTGCGGGCGTCGCGCTGGTTGTACTCGTAAAGCCCGTGGCGGAGGAAGCCGGTGGCGACGAGGACGTCCGGCTCGTCGGGCGCGAACTCGTCACCGGCCAGTTGCTCGGTCACAAAGCGGTCGTACGGCTTGTCGTCGTTGAACGAGCGGATCACGTAGTCGCGGTAAGGCCACGCGGTGGGGCGGTATGCGTCCTGGCGGTAGCCGTCGCTCTCGGCGTAGCGGACGAGGTCGAGCCAGTGGCGGCCCCATCGTTCGCCGTAGCGCGGCGACGCGAGCAGGCGGTCGATGAGCTTCCCCACGCGTCGGCCGACGCGTCCCCGACGAACGCCTCGACTTCCGCCGGGGTCGGCGGCAGGCCGTGCAGATCGAAGTATGCCCGGCGCACGAGAGTCACGCGGTCCGCCTCGGCTGCCGGCGTCAGCCCTTCCGCCTCGAGTTTCGCGAGCACGAACGCGTCGATCGCGTTGCGCGGCCAGCCGGCGTCATCGACCTGCGGCACCGGTTGATCTTTCACCGGCTGGAACGACCAGACGCGCGGTTCTCGTCGGTGATGCGCCGCTGACGGTGACCCGCCGCCAGCGGGGCGGCGTCGGCCGGCCAGGGCGCCATCCGCACCCACGCCGTCAGCACTTCCACCTCGTCCGGCAGCCAGCGGATCGTCCGGCGGCATCTGCAAGTCGGGATTCCGGTACGATACCGCCTCGATGAGCTTCGAATTTCCCGGCGTGCCGAGCGCGACGACCGGCCGTTTTCGCCGCCGGCAAGGACGGCCTCGTGCGAGTCGAGTCGCAGGCCGCCTTTCTGCTTCTTCTGCCCGTGGCACGACGCGCAGTTCGCGGCGATGAGCGGGCGGACCTTCATCTCGAAGAAGTGCAGCTGTTCCGGCGTCAGCTTCGACGCGTTCGCGTCCGGCGCTCCGGCGGGAACGGCGGGCCGAGGCGCGACCCCGGCGCATCCGCCGTCGCGGCCGAAGCCGTCAGCCGCCCGCCATGAAGACCGCCACGGCCAGAGCCGGGAGGAGCAGACGCACAATGGAGTGGGTTCGTTGCATGCGTTGCTTCGAAGTGCAGAGGTCGAATCGAACGGGAGTTCCGTAGCGCCGAGTCAACAGCAATTTCATTCGTCGAACGCGGGACGCGGTGCTGGGGAGACGTGGTCGAGACGGGAGCCGGCCCCCAGCAACTATAACAAAACGGTGCGGCCGGCCCGATAAGAATTCCATTGAAAAGCGGCGATCTCATGTATCGGCGGTGGGCCCGCCCACGCTGCCTCTGCGCGTCGATGAAATTCCGAAATAGTCTTGACACGAGCTCCATCCCGCCGCATAATGACCCCTCGCTTGGTCGGTTCATGCCAACGATGCCGGTTGGTTGTGGTGCTTTAACTACAACGCTGTTGAAGCCGCCGTCGTTCGCCGCTAACGCGGCACCTTTAAGAACGGAATGAGAGGCGAACTTGTCGGCGCTCCAATCGTAATGATTGGAGTCGCTCGCTTTGTCGTCGTGTCGTAGTTTCTCGTCGGCGGTTACAGCTGATGGCGGGAAGCTGCGGTTGCTTCTTGCGTCGATTTGTGCTTAGCGAAGAGTCGAAAAATCTTCGTGAAGCCGAGTTGACACGGAGGTAGATGGCGATAAGATTCGCCTCCCCCTGAACGACCTGCAAGGGTTCGCGACGGGGGAAACGGTGTCAAGCCTTAGTCGGTTTGGCGACGTGTTGATGATGTTGCTCTTTGAAAAGTGAATAATCGGAAGCCGCGAGGGTGTGTGTCCGTGCCGTCCCGTTTGTACCAGGGCGTGCGCGGGCGATCCTGGTCGGCGTGTCGCGTGAGCTTTAACGAGTCGATCGTGAGACGCCGGTCGCCAAGATCTCGAATGCATCTTCGCGTGCACGCAAGAAAGTGATCTTCCTTGATCAATTTGTTGAGTAGTCCCCGGGCGTTCGCGCGTCCGGGGCAGCCAGATGAAGATGTGTTTGAGCCTTGCAAAAATCTCGACGAAGGCCGCGTGGTCCCGCAAGGGGCGGCGTGGCCGGAATCAGGCTGACCCCGGCACCCTAGCCGGTCCGGGGGCAGTAACCAGCCGGGTAACCAAGTCTTGGGTTACCCGGTGTAGGACGAACTCGTTTCGAGGATAACCCCGCTCGTGAAACTGTCAGTCCCGGTCGGTGAGGTGTGCGGTTTACCGCGTGCCGCGCGTCGGGCGTGAGGATCGTGCGGGTCCAAGAAATTCAATTGAAGAGTTTGATCCTGGCTCAGCCTGAACGCTGGCGGCGTGGCTAAGACATGCAAGTCGTACGGGGTAGCAATACCCAGTGGCGAACGGGTGAGTAATGAATCGCTAACGTGCCCCGGACTCCGGGATAGCCGCCCGAAAGGGCGGGTAATACCGGATGACACCACCTTTCCGCATGGGAGGGTGTTCAAAGGTCCGCCGGTCTGGGAGCGGGCGATTTCGTATCAGCTTGTTGGTGGGGTAACGGCCTACCAAGGCGACGACGCGTAGCCGGACTGAGAGGTTGGCCGGCCACATTGGGACTGAGACACTGCCCAGACTCCTACGGGGGGCTGCAGTAACGAATCTTCCGCAATGCACGCAAGTGTGACGGAGCGACGCCGCGTGTGGGACGAAGCCCTTCGGGGTGTAAACCACTGTCAGGGGTAGGAAAGTTCTGATCCGCCCCAGAGGAAGGCACGGCTAACTCTGTGCCAGCAGCCGCGGTAAGACAGAGGTGCCGAGCGTTAGGCGGAATCACTGGGCTTAAAGCGTGTGTAGGCGGACCCGTAAGTACCTTGTGAAATCCCACGGCTCAACCGTGGAACTGCTCGGTATACTGCGGGTCTTGAGCGGTTTAGGGGCTGTCGGAACAGACGGTGGAGCGGTGAAATGCGTAGATATCGTCTGGAACGCCAACGGTGAAAACAGACAGCTGGGAACCTGCTGACGCTGAGACACGAAAGCCAGGGGCGAACGGGATTAGATACCCCGGTAGTCCTGGCCGTAAACGATGTCGACTAGGTCGTGGTGCCTCTGACGGCTTCACGGCCGAAGCAAAAGTGCTAAGTCGACCGCCTGGGAAGTACGGTCGCAAGGCTAAAACTCAAAGGAATTGACGGGGGCTCACACAAGCGGTGGAGCATGTGGTTTAATTCGAAGCAACGCGCAGAACCTTACCTGGGCTTGACTCGCTAGGATTATCCCGATGAAAGTCGGGTAGGCCCCGCAAGGGGTACAACTAGTACAGGTGCTGCATGGCTGTCGTCAGCTCGTGTCGTGAGATGTCGGGTTAAGTCCCTTAACGAGCGAAACCTTTGCCCTTAGTTACCATCGGGTCATGCCGGGGACTCTAAGGGGACTGCCGGTGTCAAACCGGAGGAAGGTGGAGATGACGTCAAGTCCTCATGGCCTTTATGCCCAGGGCCACACACGTGCTACAATGCGGCGGATAAAGCGAACCCAAAGCGCGAGCTGGAGGAAATCGCACAAATCGCCGCCCAGTTCAGATCGGGGGCTGCAACTCGCCCCCGTGAAGTTGGAATCGCTAGTAATCGCGGATCAGCTACGCCGCGGTGAATGTGTTCCTGAGCCTTGTACACACCGCCCGTCAAGTCATGGGAGCCGGAAATGGCCGAAGTCGCCTCGACACGGAGGTGCCTACGCCAGGTTCGGTGACTGGGACTAAGTCGTAACAAGGTAGCCGTAGGGGAACCTGCGGCTGGATCACCTCCTTTCTAAGGGATAACTTAGAACATCCCCCGGGGCGACCCGGGGGTGAAATGTCAGCACGCCACTCGTCCCTCACGCGACCCGCCGTCAAACGCGGGCCCGCGCGGGGGGAACGCCCGGGGCGACCCGCGGCGGACGCGCTTCCGATTAATCACTCGCTTAAAGCGAAAGCCCGGACTGGAAACAGTCCGGGTTTTTTTTGCTACCGACTCAATATATCTGAATATTGCTATAGTGAATTTGGCCGAAACGTTGTGTGCTTCAAGTGCGAGCCGTTCATTGGGCTGACGATCCGGGACTGGATGTCCTCCGCGACCGCCGGCCGCTTTTCCCGTCTGTCATTGCATTATCGCAATCACGAGGCACGTCGTGCAGCCTCCGCAGCGTCGTCATGAATGGTGTGGCTGCAAACTCAAACCGCGAGGATCAGCCTGAGTCGATTGACCTGCCGACAGGCAAAAATGCGCGGCTCGCGCACGGGCGTGTTCGACATCGCCAGTCATCGGATCGTGGCGACGCAGCACGAGCACGTGTGACGCGCGTGCTCTCAATAAGGCGGACGAACTTTGGACGCCGCCGTTCCTCTCGGCGCCCTTCCCTACGCAAAACGCGCAACCGCGGTCGCGGCGTGCCCTTCACATTCGCGGGTCGATCGCCATAATGGCCCCTTCGCATTTTTGAATGGTGTCGCCGCGGTTCGCCGACGGAACTGTGCGCGCGTCCGACGAGGTAGAGGTTTTCGCCTATGGGGCCGACGAACATCGCGCTGGTCAAACTGTTCCGCGCCGACCAGGCGCTGCGAGAGGCGCAGGAGCGGCTCGACGCCGCGTCGAAGAACGTTCGCGTGCAGGAACGGCGCGTGAACGACCTGACCGAGAAGCACAAGGCGGCCCAGCTCGCGCTGCGGACGCAGCAGTCGAAGGCGGGGCAGCTCGACCTCGACATGAAGAGCCGCGACGCCCACATCGAGAAGCTCCGCACGCACCAGCAGAGCGCCAAGACGAACAAGGAGTACCAAGCCTTCCTCATCGAGATCAACACCGCCAAGGTCGACCGCGGCAAGGTCGAGGAAGAGGCGATGAAGATGATGGAGGTCGTCGACACGGCGCAGACCGAACTCGCCGGCCTCGCCGCCGGCCTCGAGACCGAGCGTGCGAAGCTCCAGACGCTCAAGGACCAGAGTGGCGCGACGGTCGCCGCGCTGAAGGCGGAGGTGGAGGAGACGCGGCCCGCCCGCGACGCCGCCGCCGCCGCGCTTCCGCCCAAGGCGCTGGCCGCGTTCGAGCGCCTCGCCGACCACCACGACGGCGAGGCGATGGCCGCGATCGCCCGCCCCGACCGCCGCCGCGAGGAATACGTCTGCACGTCCTGCAACATGGACCTCGTGACCGACGTTTACAACAAGCTCCACTCGCGCGACGAACTGGTCTTCTGCCCGAGCTGCCGGCGGATCCTGTACATCCCCGAGGACCTGCCGGTCGAGAACGCGATCAAGACTCGCGCGACGCCGAAGTCGATCTCGTCGCGCCTGGGCCGGGTGGGCGAGCGCGTGAAGGACCCGGGCGTGACGGCCCCGCCGCCCCCGCCCGTGGTGATCGAGCAGCGGGCGAAGGGCAAGCTCGGCGACACGCTGACCAAGGCGCAGGGCGAGACGGTCCGAAGCGCCAACGCGGCGGGCGAGACGCCGGTCGAGTGCGAGGTCTTCGTCGATGGACGCCTCGCGGGCATCTACAAGGGCCAGACGCCGGAGCACCTCGAGCGCGCGGCGAAGTATTACCTCGGTGAGGCCGGGATCCCCGGCGAGGTGCGCGTGGTCGCCGTGCAGACCGCCGGCGGCGACGACGGCCAGCCGGACGGCGGCGCGCCGGACGCCGCCGCACCGACGGAGTCTACCGAGTCGATCACCGACCCGGTCGCGGCGGCGACGGCGAGTACCGCCAACGCCGACGTGACACCCGCCGAGGCGACCGCCGCGGAAGCCACGTCGCCGGCCACGGATGCACAAGCATCGTAGTCCGGCGTGGCGCACGCGAACCCGCCTGCCGTGGTTGCGGTCGCTGCGGCTCGAAGCATCGTTCGCCTCGTGCGACTGTCGAGCGGCTGAGATGGGCGAGTCGGCGACGAGCCAGTTGAGACGTCCCTGAACATCTTGAACCCCGTACACGCGCCGCGGCGGCCTCGCCGCGGCGCGTCCCATTTATGGACGAAATACTCACGCTCGAGTTCGACGGCGGCAGTCGCGGCAACCCTGGGCCGGCCGGCATCGGGATCGTGGTCCGCGCTGCCGACAATACGCCGCTCGTCACGCTCGGACGGTTCATCGGCCGGGCGACCAACAACGTCGCGGAGTACCGCGCCCTGATCACCGCGATGGAGAAGGCGCGGGAACTTGGGGCGAAGCGCATCGTGATCCGCGGCGACAGCGAGTTGATCATCAAGCAGATGCGCGGGGAGTACCGCGTGAAGCACCCAGACATGAAGGTCCTGCACGACGAGGCGCAGGCGCTGCTCCGCCGGTTCGAGCAGCACAAGATCGAGCACAACCTGCGGCACAAGAACGAGCTCGCCGACAAGCTCGCCAACCTAGCGATGGACCGCAAGGCCGACGTCACCGACGTCGACGGCGCGGCCGACGCGTCCCCACTCGCCGCGCCCGCCCCGATAGCCACTCGAGCGGGCGACCGCTTCGCCTGCGCGCGCTGCGGCTGCCTGATCGAAGTGCGCACCCCCTCCGGCGTCCGGCCGCACCAGCTCAAGCCGTTCGCCTGCCAGTGCGGCACTAAGATGTCCGCGGTCTGAAACGACGAGCGTCGCGATGCGCCGGGCCTTCTTGCGCGAATGTCCGCAGTACCGAGAGCACGTCGATCAGGTGTAGGGTCCGAAGCGAAAGTGCGTTATTCCGAGCAGCGACAGCGACGACGGATCTCAGGTCGCGGAGACGTTCCTTCCATCCCGAGATCCCTCGGGTCGGTACCGCTCCCCTCCGGACGCTACACGTCGGGCCAACGTGCTCCAGCAACCGTACGGGTACCCGTTCGCTTAGCGTCCCGCGCGAGCATGGCTCACTCACTCGGTGGCGCTGCCGTACAATTCCGCCCTCGACGCGCCGACGCCTACCGGTCTCCGCGGACGATGCTGCCAAGGTCAAAGGAGGAGCAATGGCCCGACCGACGGTGATCCTGCTCGCGATGTTGTGTGCCGCCCTGCTGCCCGCCGGCCGTTGCGGCGCGGCGGACGACGGCCCGCAAATCGCGGCGGACTTCGAGCGCGGAATGCCGGAGGGCGCGGGCGTTCGCGGCGCGGAGGCGGCGGTTGTCGTTGACGGGGAGTCGGACCACGTGCTCCGACTCAAACCGGCACGGGGCGGCAATGGCGCGCGGGTGTCGGTGTCGCTCCCGGTGGGGCGCTTGAAGACGGTGAAATCGTCGCGTCTGCGCTTTTCAGCTCGGGCGATGACGGGAGGCAAGGCGCTGCCGCTGCGGTGGGCGGCGATCGACGCCGCCGGGCGCCCGATCCACCAGGTGCGGCTGTCGCTGCCGGCGTCGGACGCGTGGGCGGAACTCGACGCACCGGTCGGCGCGTGGCGGTGGGGCAACACAGCCGTCGGCGCCTGGGCCGACGTGCGGCGACTCGTCCTGCTCGTCGAGGGGCCGGCCGACGAGGTGTGGCTCGACGACGTGCGCTTCGAATCGTCCCCGGCCGGCGATCCGGCGCCCGTCGACTGGCTGAAGCGCCGCGCGTTCGGCGACGGTGCGGCTCGCACGGTCGCCGAGGAGGGCGTGCTCGTCGCGACCGACGCGCGGGCCGAGGTCATCGCCGACACCGACCTGCGCCGATACGCGTCGAACATGCATAAGGCGCGGGCGCTCGTCGCGCGACTCTTCGGCGACGCCGTGCGGCCGATCGACGACGCGACGCCGCCCGCGCTGCTCGTGTTCAAGGACGCAGCCGGGTACGTCGGCTTCTGGGAGCGGATGGGGACGGCGTGGGGCGCGACGATCGGCGCGCCGAAGGCCGGCGGATACACCGTCTACGACATCTCCACGTCGAGCTACGATCCGAAGGTCGGTCCGGACCGGCCGGTCTACCTGCACGAATCGGTCCACGCGATCGTCGCGCACGACCTGCGGCTCCTGCCGGGCACGCCGGCGCACTCGTGGCTCCAGGAAGGAATTGCGAACTACGTGCAGTTGTGCGTCTACCCGAAGTCGCTCGAAGCCGGCTCGTTCGCGCGCGCCTTCGCCGCACCGATTCGCGCTGAGGGTCACGGCCTGTTCCGGCCGCTGCCGGACCTGCTCGGCGGGCGGCCGACGGTGCGCAACTACGCGCAGCTCGCCAGCCTCATCGCCTACCTCGTTGAGGAAAAGCCGGCGTGGCTCCCGAAGATCGCGCGAGCGGTCGCCGACGGCGCCACCGCCGACGCCGCGTTCGGCCAGTGCGGCACTGATTTGAGGGCCGTGCAGGCGGCGTGGCAGGCGTGGGGGCAGAAGCGATTTGCACCCGACGCGGCGGCTGGCGACGACACTCACTTCGCGACGCCGGCCGAGTGGAAATGACCGGCGGGCGACTAGAGACGCGGAAAGAACGCGCGAGCCGAGGAGTGGCATCAGGATGAGCAGGCCCATGCGGATCGGGATCGTCGGGTGCGGGGCGATCAGCGGCGCGTACCTTCAGCACGCTCGGCAGTTCCCGTCACTTCTCGTGACCGCCTGCGCGGACCTCGACGCCGACGCGGCGCGGCGGAAGGCGGCGGAGTTCGGGGTGCCGCGAGTGTTGTCGGCCGACGAACTGTTCGCCGACCGTGCGACCGACGTCGTGCTGAACCTGACGCCGCCGAAGTCGCACGCGGCCGTCGCCATGCGGGCGCTGGAGGCGGGGAAGCACGTGTATTCGGAGAAGCCGCTCGGCGTCACGCGCGAGGAGGGGCGGGCGGTCCTCGACGTGGCGGCCGCCCGGGGGCTGCGCGTCGGATGCGCGCCGGACACCGTGCTGGGCGCGGGCGTGCAGACGGCGCGCCACGTGCTAGACGGCGGCGCGATCGGCCGGCCCGTCGCGTTCACGGCTTTCATGATGGGGCGCGGGCACGAGAGTTGGCACCCCAGCCCCGAGTTCTACTACGAGCCGGGCGGCGGGCCGATGTTCGACATGGGGCCGTACTACCTCACCGCCCTCATGACGCTCTTCGGGCCGATCCGGCGGCTGAGCGGCGCCGTGTCGATCGCCTTGCCGGAGCGGACGATTACGAGTCAGCCGAAGGCGGGGCAGCGGATCGCTGTGCGCACGCCCGACCACGTCTGCGGCACGATCGAGTTCGCCAACGGCGTCGTCGGCACGATCATCCAGAGCTTCGCGACGTGGCACCCGACGTACGACGAGGCGCACCCGATCACCGTCTACGGCACCGACGGCACGATGAGGGTGCCTGACCCGAACCTCTTTGACGGCACCGTGTCGATCAGACGGGCCGCCGACGCGCAGTGGCAGGACGTGGCGCCGACGTCGGTCGGCGGCTACGGCAGGGGCGTCGGGCTGGCGGACATGGCCGAGGCGATCGCGGCGGGGCGGCCCCACCGCGCGGCGGAGAACTGGCGTTCGCGGTGCTCGACGCGATGCAGGGTTTTTCGACTCCGCGGCCTCCGGGCGGGCGCACGAGCCGGGGCTGACGTTCGATCGCCCGGTGCCGATGACGGAGGGGCCGCTAATCTCGAAGTCGGATCAGTAGGAAATTTGATCGGGACCCTGCTCCGACGAGCGCATCAGGAACGCCTGCGTGCAGCGTCCGTACCCCATCAGATCTCGCTGATCGGTCTCGCCCTCGCTGAACCGAAACACTCGACTGCCCTGCCCCTTCGGCGGTGCGGTCGCGGCACCGTCGGACAGAGGCAGGGCGGTGCCGCAACGAGCGTTCGTACTTCGTCTGCGAAACCGCGGAGCGGCCACGGGCGGCCGAGCGCGCGAGGGGCAGCGTCCTGGCGGCTGCCGGCCCGTCGCCGGGTTGCCGCTCGGTGGATGCTCGTCAGTTCACCCGATCACTTCCCGCGATCGCCGGCACCGCCTCGACGGAGCCGGCGTCGGGGGCCTCGACGATCCGCATGCCGTAGAAGCTGCGGTAGATGAAGAAGATCGACACGAGGAAGAACGCGGCCGCCAGGACGTGGCGGAGCGTGCTGGAGGAGCCGTCCTCGTCGCGCAGGGTGATCGCCAGTTCGACGGCGAGCAGGCCGAAGAGCGTGGCGAACTTGATGATCGGGTTCATCGCGACGCTGCTCGTGTCCTTGAATGGGTCGCCGACGGTGTCGCCGACGACCGTCGCGTCGTGCAGGGCGGTGCCCTTCGCCTTCAGCTCCGTCTCCACGATCTTCTTCGCGTTGTCCCACGCGCCGCCGGCGTTGGCCATGAAGATCGCCTGGAACAGGCCGCTGATCGCGATGCCGATCAGGTAGCCGATGAACAGGAACTCGTCGGCGAACGCGGCGGCGAGCGTGACGAAGAAGATCGTCAGGAAGATGTTGAACATCCCCGCCTGCATGCGTAGCGTGCAGATCGCCACGACCTTCTTGCTGTCCTCGGTGCTCGCCCGGTCGGTGCCCTCCAGGCGGATGTTCTGCTTGATGAACTCGACCGCGCGGTACGCGCCGGTGATGACCGCCTGCGTGCTGCGCGCTGAACCAGTAGATCACCGCGACGCCGCCGATCATGCCGAGCAGGAACGGCGCGTGCAGGATCGAGAGCTTGTCGAGGTTCGCCCGCAGCCCGTCGGTCAACAGCATGATGATCGAGAAGATCAGCGTCGTCGCCCCGACGACCGCCGTGCCGATCAGCACCGGCTTGGCCGTCGCCTTGAACGTGTTGCCGGCGCCGTCGTTCTCCTCGAGCATCGTCTTGGCGTGCTCGAAGTTGGCGTCGACGTTGTAGTGCCGGCGGACGACTTCGCGCACGTCGGGCTGCGACTCGATCAGCGACAGTTCGTACACGCTCTGCGCGTTGTCGGTCACCGGGCCGTAGCTGTCGACGGCGATCGTGACCGGGCCCATGCCGAGGAAGCCGAACGCGACCAGGCCGAACGCGAAGATCGCCGTCGACTGCGCGAGCATGATCGAGGCGAGGTTCGTGCTCGGGTCGCCGGTGGCGGAGATGCCGTAGGCGATCGCCATCAGGCCGCCGATCGTCACGCCGCCCACCCAAAAGCCGGAGAAGTTGCCCGCCGTAAGGCCGGACAGCACGTTGAGCGACGCGCGCCCTCCTTGCTGGCGGTGACGACCTCGCGCGTGGCGGCTGTGGGTGGAGGTGAAAATCTTCGTCACCTCCGGGATGATCGCGCCGGCGAGCGTGCCGCAGGTGATGATCGTCGCCAGCTTCCACCAGAGCTCGGAGTTGGGAGTGCCGTTGACGCTGATGTCGCCGATGAGCGCGTACGACGCGACGTACGTGGCGATGATCGACGTGATCGAGGCGATCCACACGAGCGCGGTGAGGGGCGCTCGAAGTTCATCGTGCGGGCCGTGCGGTACTTGCCGCGGGCGACGCCCTCGGAGATGAAGTAGGACAGGCCGCTCGTCACCACCATCAGCAGGCGCATCACGAAGATCCAGACGAGCAACTGCACCTGGATGGCGGGGTCGCGCACGGCGAGCAGGATGAACGTGATGGCCGCGACGCCGGTGACGCCGTACGTCTCGAACCCGTCGGCGGTGGGGCCGACGGAGTCGCCGGCGTTGTCGCCCACGCAGTCGGCGATCACCCGGGGTTGCGGGCGTCGTCCTCCTTGATCTTGAAGACGATCTTCATCAGGTCCGACCCGATGTCGGCGATCTTGGTGAAGATGCCGCCGGCCACGCGCAGGGCGGCCGCGCCGAGCGACTCGCCGATCGCGAAGCCTATGAAGCACGGCCCGGCCAAGTTGCGCGGCACGAACAGCAGGATCACGAGCATGATCAGCAACTCGACGCTGATCAGCACCATGCCGATCGACATGCCGCTCTTGAGCGGGATCGCGTAGACCGGCCGCGCCAGCCCGCCGAGCGAGGCGAACGCGGTGCGGCTGTTGGCGAACGTGTTGACGCGCATGCCGAACCATGCGACGGCGTAGCTGCCGGCGATGCCGACGAGGCTGAACAGCAGGATCACGCCGACCTGCGTCGGCTTCGAGTAATCCTTGAGGTCGCCAGCGTTCTGGACCGCGACCGTCTCGCCGGCGCCGGGCGCGTTGGTCGGGAAAGCGGCATCGTCGCGCGCCGCCTCGATCGCCCCGGCCGCGTTGGTCGGCACGTCGTGCGCCTCGTCGCCGCGCAGGAAGCCGAAGTAGGCGACCATCACCGCGGCGATGCAGACCCACAGGATGAGGATGAACCGCCCCTGCGTCAGCAGGTAGGTCTTGCACGTCTCGTAGATCAGGTCCGACACCTCGAGCATCGAGCGGTGGACCGGGAGCTTCTTGAGCTGCGTGTAAATCACGAGGCCGAACACGATGCCGAGGGCCGCGATCGCCAGCCCGAGCGTGAGCAGGGAATGGCCGTTGATGCCGAAAAACTCCTGGGTCCGCAGGTCGGGCAACACGAGGTCGGCCTCGGACGCACGGGCGATCGAAGGCGGGCAGGTGACGGTGATTAGGATGAGAAGGGCGACGAGTTTTCCGGGGGAAGGGAGTCGCAGTCGCATACGGTTGGTTCCTCTATCGCGCGCGGCTTGTGAAAAGCGGAACGATCCGGGGGCCGATCCTACTTCCGGCGGTGCGCGCGGGCAATGTCCGCGGTACCCGGTCGAGGCCGCCTTGCTGCGTCACTCGTCCGCGAGATGAGACGCGCTACGCGTGCGGCGGTCGTCGGCCGGCATTTGCCCTACCGCGGGGAGACCGCTTACGTTTCGCACAATGCCACCCGTGAAACAGACGCCGCCCCTCCCCATCCTGCTCCGCCGCGTCAGATCCCTGCTGCTGGCGTTGGCGACGGCGAACCTCGCCGTCGCGCTCGCTGCTCCTTCCGCCGCCGCTGCTGAAGACAACGGCCGCACGTTCTACGTCTCGCCCGCGGGAGACGACGCGTGGTCCGGCGATCGTGCCGACGCCGACGTCGCTCGCAAGTCCGGCCCGTTCCGGACGCCCGCCCGCGCCCGCGACGCCGTGCGGGAATTGAAGCGGAAAGGCGGCGGTAAGCTGCCCGGCCCGGTCACGATCCGATTCCGCGGCGGCACGTACACGCTCGCCGAGCCGTTCCGCCTCACGCCCGACGACAGCGGGTTTGATGAGGCGCCCGTGACGTATGCCGCACACGAAAACGAGTCGCCAGTGATCAGCGGGGGCATCCCCGTGAAGGGATGGCAGGTGCGGATCGTCGGCGGAAAGCCGGCGTGGGTGGCGAAGGTGCCCGGGTGGACGCACGCGCCCGGCCAGCCCCGCGAGTTCTGGCTGAACGGGCAACCGCGAACGCGGGCCCGGACGCCCGGCTACCTCGCCGTCGCCGAGGTGCCCGACGCCAAGCCCGGCGGCGCCCATCACGTGGGTCAGACCAACTTCCGCTTTCGCGGCGGCGACATTCAGCCGATCGCCGACCTCGCCGGCGCCGAGCTGATCCTGTTCACCCGCTGGGTCGAATCGCGACTGCCGATCGAGGCGATCGACGCGAAGGACCGCCTCGTCCGCTTCGGCCGCAAGACGATGCACACGCCCGAGGTCGGCGACAGCTATTTCCTCGAGGGCGCCGCCGAGTTCCTCGACCAGCCGGGCGAATGGCACTTCGAAAAGAAATCCGGCACGCTCACCTACCTTCCGAAGGCGGGCGAGGACGCGGCCAAGGCGGCCGGCGTCCTGCCGAACCTGACGCAGGTGCTCGTGTTGGCGGGCGAGCCGCAGCGGGGGCGTTTCGTGGAGCACGTGCGGTTCCGCGGGCTCACGTTCTCGCACAGCGAGTGGGGCCTCGACCGCCCCGGCGCGCCGCCCGGCCGCAGCGGCTACGCGCAGGCGGCGGTCGGGGTGCCGGGCGCCGTCTCCGGCGAGGGCGTGCGGCGGTGCGCGTTCGAGCGCTGCACGTTCGCCGACGCCGGCAACTACGGCCTCGTCCTCGGCCGCGGGTCGACGCACAACGTCGTCTCGCGGTGCACGTTCACCCGCCTCGGCGCCGGCGGCGTGCGGATCGGCGACACCGAGCCCTTCGCCGACCCGAACGAGCAGTCCGGCCGCAACGAGGTGAGCGACAGCCGGATCGTCGAGTGCGGGCACCTCTTCCCGAGCAGCGTGGGCGTCTGGATCGGGCACGCGTCGGCAAACCGCATCGCGTATAACGAGATCGCCGACCTGTCCTACACCGGCATCTCGGTCGGCTGGACCTGGGGCTACAAGCCGGCGCAGTGCGCCGGCAACGTGATCGAGCACAACCACGTCCACCACATCGGCGGCCGGTCCGGCGGGCGCGACACAGTGCTGAGCGACATGGGCGGCATCTACACGCTCGGCCACCAGCCCGGCGCGGTCATCCGCTACAACCGCTTCCACGACATCGCCGGCAAGAACTACGGCGGGTGGGGCATCTACTTCGACGAGGGCAGCGCCCAGATCCTCGCGGAAAAGAACGTCGTCTACCGCACGACGCACGGCGGGTTTCACCAGCACTACGGCCGGGACAACGTCGTGCGCAACAACGTCTTCGCACTGGCTAAGGTTCACCAGGTGCAGCGGACGCGACCCGAAGAACACCGCAGCTTCACGTTCGAGCGCAACGTCGTCTACTGGAGTGAGGGCGCCGTGCTCGGCGGCAACTGGGAAGGCTACAACGTGGCGTTCGACCGCAACGTCTACGGCCGGACGGTAGCCGGCGACTTCCCGTTCGGGCCACTCACGTTCGCGCAATGGCAGGAGAAGAAACTCGATCGCAACTCGCTCCTGGCCGACCCGAAGTTCGTCGAACTGGCGCTCGACAACTTCAACCTGAAGTCTGACTCGCCCGCGCTGAAACTCGGGTTCGAGCCGTGGGACCAAGCCGCCGTCGGGCCGCGGAAGTAGTCGGCGGCGTCGGGCGCAATGCCGCGGTTTGAACGCGCCCGGCTCTTCGGCGAAGATCGCCCGAGGCAGGCCCGTCAGCCGCCGCCTACTGGGGCGGGCCCTCCGGCCCCGGCCGTGAACCAATCGAAAGAGAACGCGGCACGCGGCACGTACGCTGTTCGCCTGCGAAAAGGCGCCGGAGCAGGCGGTTCGAACGACGCCGCCCCGGCGACGCGTCCCGCCCGCGGCCGACCGCCGAACCGACGCAAACGCATGCTCCTTCAGACCAACAGTTACGTCGTGCCGAAGGAAAAGCGCGCCGAGCACGCGCGACTGCTCGCGCGGTTCCGGGCGGCGCTGGCGCATCGGGTGCGACGGGTTCGACGTGTACGAACAGGTCGGCTCCAACTGGACCGGCGAATCCACCGGCCGCTTCGTGCAGACCCTGCGGTTCCGCGACCGCCAGCACCAGCTCGACGTGCAGGCGGCCGAACGGGCCGACCCCGACGCGCAGGCGCTCGTCGCGGCGTTTTGCCAACTGATCGACTTTCCGTACCAACAGCAGCAGGGGTTCTTCACCGTCGGCTTCTACGCCGCCATTCTTTCGGGGGCGGCCGCGACCGAGCCGCAGCCGGCGGAGCAATCGACCGCGGCGGTGTCACCGGGCGCTGCTCAGACACCGAGTGTTGTGCCGGTGCCAGCGGTCGCCGCGACGGCCCCCGCGGACGAACAGGAATCCGTCGATGTCGACGACGCCCGAACCGGCGACCGCGTCGCGGGCGAGGCGACCGTGGCCGCTTCGCACGCCGTGGCTAACGTCGGCGTGCCGCCGCTCTCGGCCCCGCAGAGGTACGAACACGTGTGGGACGAGGTGACGTCGAGCGACGACGACGTTCGCCCACGCGTCGGATCCGCGGAGGAGGCGTGGGCCCCCACGGCGGCACTGGCGGCCGGGGCAGGAGCACTCCCCGCGGGCGAAGCGGACGACGACGACGAGGACGACGCGCCGGCCGGGGAAGGCAGTCCGGCGAAGCGCCGACGCCGGCCGATGCCGCCATCGCCGATGCGGTCGAGTTCGACAGCGCGGCCTTTACCGCGACGACCGCCGGCCACGTCACCGGCGCGGACGACGACGGGTACGACGATTCGGATGACGAGAAGGGCGACGTGCAACCTCTGGCCGCCGCCGGGGCGACTGAAGCGGACGCCGATGCCGACTTGGACCCAGTTGAGGATTCCGCCGCGGAGGCCGAGGTCAACGACGAACCCGAGCGTCCGAGGTGTTCGCCGCCGGAGCGGACGACGAGAACGTGGATGACGCGAATGCGACGCAGACGACGACACAGAATTAGACGGCGAAGCGGACGCAGAGAAGGTCGGCGATCAGGATGACGCCGCTGCCGCCGACGAGCACGCGGACGACGCTGTGACGGGGCCGGGGATGGAGTCGCAGGGCACCGACGACGGTGAGGAAGAACCCGAGGACGACGTCGTCGAGACGACGGCAGCGGCAGGGCGGTGTTCAGTGAAGCCGTCGTAACCGTCGCGGACGCTGAGGCGGAGGACCCGGCCGAGGTCGAACTCGACGAGGCGGCGTTCGAACTGCTCGCCGCCGACGACGAGATCCTCGGCGTGGACGACGAGTAGCGGGCCTAGCGTCCCGACGATCAGACCCTGTTAGACGGCGGTGTTGCCGCGAAGTCTTTCACCCTGTGGCAGGCGCGCGCACCAGCCCGGCGGGACGAACCCGGCGGGCTGGCAGACGTTCATTTGCGATTGGGAGCGGAGGCGGGGCCGTTCGCGGACGGGGCGGGAACGACGGCGCGGGTCAGACCACCTGCACGGCGCGGCCGGCGCGCGCTGCGGTTGATCATCTGGCGACCCTTCTTCGTCCGCATCCGGGCTCGGAACCCGAGCTTGCGGGCCCGCTTGATCGCGCTCTTCCTGTGGGGGTAATGCATCGCGTAATTCCTCGACTCGAAGCCTCTCCGCCCACCGCGACCAACTTCCGGCCGGCATGCGAACGCGGGCCGAGTAATGTAGGGAACGGCGGCGTTTCGTCAAGGGGAGCGGCGCGCGAAAGGAGTCGCGAGACCACCATCGAACACCCGGTGCGAAGCGGGCTGGACAACTCAGAGCCAGGTCCGCAAGCCTGCGGCACCGGCTAAGCTCCTCGCGTCGACCGCCGAACGACGGGGTGGGCGTTGGGGTTTCGTCGCGTCCGTCATCGGTTCGCGTCTGGGGGTGCGAATTGTCTACGGAGACCCTTCTGGAACTCCGGCAGCGGCCCCTTCGGGCCTGCGGCTAAAAGGGGCGATCGGTGGTCTGGAGCGGATTCTAAATGGCATGGCCCGTCATCGTGGGCCGTCTCCCGTCACTTCGCCGCCGCGGGCTTTCGACGGTGACGAACACGTTCTCGAACGCCTGGTTCCCTTTGGCGTCGGTCGCGCGGACCGTCACCTGGTGCAGGCCGGGCGGCAGGTTGCCGAGCGTCAACTTCACCGCCTCGTCCGGGCCGTCGAAGATGTTGTCGGCCGGCAGCACCGCCTGCCAATCGCGGCTGGAGTCGACGCTGTAGTCCAGGGCCGCCACCACGCTCGACCGGTCGACCGCCTTGAGCGTCACCTCGATCGCCGCGCCCCTTCTGGCTCCACTTCACGTCGCCGACGACCGGCGGCGTGTTGTCAACCACGATCGCGTCGCTTACCCGGCCTGACGAGCGGCCCTTGCCCGGCGGGTTGGACGGCGCGTCGGACGCCACCACCTTCACCTCGTACCGCCCGTCGGCGATCGAGCGCGTGTCCCACTCGGCCTGCGTCTCGCGGACCTTCTCCTTCAGGAGAATCCACGGGCTGCCCGCGCCGCGGCGGAAGTAGAGCGCGTAGGTGAGCGTGTCGGCGTTCGGGTCGGACGCCTCCCACGCCACGGTCTGCCGGCGGGCGCTCGGCACGCGGACGGGCTCGGCCTCGCCCCCGCCCGACGCCGCCGGCGCGGGGTCGGGCACGGCGGTCAGCTTGATCGACTTCACCTGGGGCGGCAGGTTCGGGAGTTGGTACGCGACGCTCACGTCCTCGACGATCGGCGACGCCTTGCCCCCGCTCGTGAACGTCAGGCGGTACTGGAGGAACCGGGCCGTCGGGCGCGTCGACCTGCACGAACTCGGTCGCCGGCACGTCCTTCGTCCACGGCGACCAACTGCCCCCGGCCGTCGCGTCGCGCACGTTGCTGCTGGCGCGTGGCGACCTTCAGCGACGTCTGCCCCGGCAGCAGGCCCCGGAGCTGCATCTTGCCGAAGCGGCTCACCTGCGTCGCGTCGAGCACCGGGCTGGTGAACGTGCCGGTCGTGGCGTAGCCCAGGCTCATGGCGGCGATCCCGCCGGCGTTGGCCAGGCCGAGGTAGATCCGCCCGTCCTTCGCCGGCAGGATCGACAGGACCTGCTTCGGGTTCACCTTCGCCAGCACGATCGTCTCTTCCGCGGCGGGGCTGACTTGGTAGATGTTCCCCTCGCTGCCGGTCGCCAGCAGGAGCGACCCCTGCCGCTCGGCCATCGCGAAGACGAGCACCGGCTGGCGGAAGATCTCGCTGACGAACCCCTCGGTGTCGATCCGGTAAACCGCGTTCCCCTCCGGCCGCGGCTGGCCGGCGGCGCGGGCGTCGACCGGCGGCTGGCGGCCGGGGACGTTGTTCTCGCCGACGGTCGCGGGGCGGCGCGCGGCGGGGCGGACGGCGGCGGGTTGGGGCCGGGCGTGGGGCCCGGGCCGGGGCTCGGCTGCGGCGGCTGGCCCGGCGTCGGGGCGCCCGGCGGGGGGCTCGCCCGGTGCGGCGTCGGGCGGGCCGCCGGGCGACTCCACGTCGCCGCCGTCCTCCCCGCCCTCGGCAGCGGCGGCGGCGGCGAACGGATTGCTCGGCAGGTCGAACGGCATCCCGGCCGACGGCGCGGCCTTGGGGATCGGCGCCGGCTGGCCGGGCGTCGCGTCGGGCAGCTTCGGCGGCTCGGGGTTCGTCGGCGGCTGCGACGGCAGCGGCACGCCCGATGCGCCCCCTCCGGCCGGCCCACCTGCTCCGCCGCCGCCGGCGCGGGACGACCGCCCGCCTGGTCCTCGCGCGCCTCGGCCGTCGCCGCGAACAGGTTGCCGCGCGCGTCGAGCCGCCAGCGCGGCGACCTCGCTCTCCACCGCGTCGTACAAGACGAACGCCTCGCCGGTCTTGCGATTGATTCGGTAGATCAGCCCGTTCGGATCGGTCCCCGCGTAGAGGAAGTCACCGTTGTCGGCGACGAGGCTCAGGACGTTGTTCTCGGTCGTGTCGAGCAGCACCCGGCTCGTGCCGTCGGGCTTGATCTCGTGGAGTTGTCCGGTCGGCCCCGTCGCGACGTACACCGACCCGTCGGTCGTCGCCCGCACCGACCACACGTACTGCACGCCGTCCTTGAACACCTCCGTCGGCTTCGACCCGGCGTCGGGCTTGTCGACGCGCAGCACGCGCCCGCTGTCGCCGCCGGTGCCGATGAGCAGCCGGCCCTGCTTGTCGAACGCGAGGGCGAAGATGTTGCCGTCGTCGTCGAGCGTGAGGACCGGCTTAACGTCGTCCCCTTGATCCGCAGCAGGATGCCGTGCGGCCCGGTGCCGGCGTAGATCGTGCCGTCGGGCGCCTCGGCCAGCGCGTTGACGGAGCTGATGCGCGGGTCCTGCTCGAGCAGCGTCTGCACCGCGCGCGCGACAGCTTCAGGTCGCCGAGGTTCGTGGCGACGACGTTGTCGAACGTGCCGTCCTTGAAGTCGTTCTCGCTCGTCTGCGACCACGTGCTCGTCGACACCGCCGGCGCCCGCGACGGGACCACGAGCGAGACGGCGAGGGCGGCGGCGGCACAGAGTGCGACGATCGCGCGCGGGGAAGGGGAGCCTCATGCGTTGGTTCTCCGTTCGTCTGCCGAATGCGATGCGACAGCGGTTCCGGTGCGGATCGCACGCGGACTCAGTGGCGTGGCCACCTCAGGTGGCCACGCCGGTCATGGTGCCCCAACACCGAGGGCTGTTACACCTGAAGTTGAATCGGTCGCGAGTTGCTCGACGCCGCGTCGACGGTGTGTAAATGTCTTCAGGATGCGACGCCTCGACCTGCGTCGTTCGTGAACTTCTTACTTGCGGCGCACGTTAGTCGGCCGACGCCCTTGGAAGCTTGCCGGCATCCGGCGTCGGCCCCGCCGGCGCCGCCTTCGGCACGACCGGTTCCGCCGGGGCGGCGGCCTCGTCGGCGTCGAGCCGCACCGGCCCGGGCTTGCCGACGCCGACCTTCGCCTTCGGGTCCACCGTGATCGTGAACTCGCTCGCGCCGGTCATGACGAATTGCACCGGCATCGCCTTCACGGTCGAGCTGACGAACCGCGTGGTGTTGCTCCGGCCGGCGCCCATCAGCACCGTCCGGCGCGACGAGGGAAGCTGCGGCATGGCCGTGCGGCCGATCGCGACGCCGTCGGGCTGGCGGACGAGGCGGAGGTACAGCGCGTCGCGCCGCACGGCCGTCACGTCGCGCAGGACGTCGAACAGTTCCTCGACCTTCTCGGCCGTGAACCGGAACGGACGCGATTGCTGCTCGTCCTGCATGTAACGCCGGTAGTCCGAGACGACGAGCTTGTAGTCCCCCTCGCGCAGGTCGGCTGGGAGTTGCAGCTCGATCGGGAGGATCGACTCTTCGCCCCGGAACGGCTTGTACGTGACGAAGCCGCGGATCGTCTCGCCCGGCCGGAAGCGGCTCTTGGGCATGTTCACCTCGACGACCTGCGCGTCCTTCGCCTCGCCCGAGACGTGGAACGTGCCGGTCACCCGCTTCACCAGCACGCGCTCGAACGGGTTGTCCGCCGCCGTCATCAGCGGCATGCCGATCTCGGCGAACACCTCCATCGGGCTGGTGTTCACGGCCCGGTTCTTCACGCGCACGGTCTGCCCGTTGCTGAACTCGAGCGTCACGTCGTAGTCGAGCGTGTTGTACTGCGGCAAATCGTGCGCGCCCGACAGCGCGCTCATGAGCGACACGCCGCAGATCAGCGGCGTGAAGCGCGGGTGTAGCGCGCCGTCGAAATGGAACGACCGCGGCGGCGAGCCGTCGGCGTAAACGATCTTGTAGTCGATCGGCACCATCGGCGGCGACTGGCCCATCTCCCCGGCCACGCCCACCTGCTGGTCGGCGGTGAGGCGGCCCACCTGCTCGTGGAGGAAGCCGAGCTTAAAGCTCGTCTGCAAGTTGGGGATGATGTGCCCGACCCGGCCGGTGCCCATCGGCAGGGCGACCGGGCCCTCGTTGTTGAACGGGTGCCCGAAGCCGAACACGCGGCCGCCGATCACCTCCGTCGTCGTGCCGATCGCGGTCATCTCGCTGTCGCCGAGGATCATCGGCACGGCCATCACCGAACCCGGCTCGAGTTTCGGCGTCGCCTGCCCCGGCGGCAGCGAACCGCCTCCACCGCCGCCGCCGGCCTGGAGGGGGGTGAGGCCCATCATCTCGAAGAGCGGCGCGACCTGCTCAAGCATCCGCGGCGACAAGCCGGACGTCATCAGCGGCGTCGCGAGCGGGCGAAGCTGAACGCCGCCCGCGTTCGCGCCGAGGCCGGCCCGCTCGCCGGCGGCGCGCCGGGCGTGCGTGCGGGCGGCGTCGAAGTTCAGGCGGGGGTAGTAGGGCGAGTCGGTAAGCGAACAGCGCAGCTTCGCGCCGCGCGAGCGGTTGTGCGGGGCCGCGGCTCCCACGCCGCTGGCGCCGCCGGCCGCGGGGACGGAGTTGATCGGGCTGTTCTTCGACGCCGCCGGGATGCGCAGCATGTACTCGATCGGCTGCACGCCCGCGAGCGGGTCCTTCGTCAGCGGCCACCCGTAGGCGAACGCGCCGATCATCCGCTCACGACCCTGGTCGTCCTTCAGGTAGACCGGCGAGCCGCTCATCCCCGCGACGGCGCCGGTGTGCTCGAGGTTCATCCCCTTGCACTTGATGAGGACCACGTCGCCGCCGGGGTTGAACTTGTTGAGGACCGAGATCACCTCGACGTCGAACCGCTCGATCTTCGTGCCGCTGAACACCGACAGGCCGTACCCCTTCATCCCCGCGCGCACCTCCGACACGCGCATGTGCCGGCTGGGGTCGAAGAGCGAATCACCGGCGACCGGTGGTTGGGCCGTGGCGGGCTTCGCGTGGGCAACCGGAGCGGGTTGAGGCTCGGCCACGGCCGGCCGGAGGATGAACGGGTGGAACAGAGTAGAAGCGAGCACCGCCGCGAGCCGAAGCTTCATCTTTTGCCTCGCCGGAAGGGAAACGTCCACAGCACAGACCGGTTCGCAGCGCGGGGGCGAACGGACGACCATCAAGAAGTCTTACTGTAGGTCTGGCTAAATGTTCCCGCAACTTGGGGGGCGGCGCCTTCGCGAACATTAGCCGGTGGGAACTGCGGCTTCGCGTCGGCGGCCGCCGTGACCTATCTGATGGGGCCGATGCCGCGCCGCTCCAAACGTAGTTGCGACGCCTGCGTCGCAGTCGACGCGCACCCGCGGATCTCGCGCGAGAGCCTGTGGCTGCGCCACAACCGCGACGCAGGCGTCCCAACTACAAGACGAGGCTGGAAAGCGAGGTCGGCGACAGCCGCGAGACCCGGGGCCTTTTCGGCGCTCGGTCCACCCACGAACGCTGGCCCGCCCGCGTCGGCACGGTTCGTGGTTGTCGATGCCGCCCGCTCATCTTGTGCAAAAAGCGGCGGGGCCGTAGCTTCCGTCGCGACACTTCGGAGGAGAACGCCCGATGACCGACTCGCCCGGCCCGTCCGCGGACGCACCGCATCCGGACCACCACGCCCCCACGATCGCGCGCAACGTCCGCTACGGCCTGTGGCTGTTCGCGCTCTACGTGCTGCTGTACGGCGGCTTCATGGCGCTGGCGGCGTTCGCGCCGGAGCGCATGAAGCAGCCGGTGCTCGGCGGCGTGAACCTGGCGATCGTCTACGGCATGGGCCTGATCCTGGCGGCCTTCGTGCTCGCGCTGGTCTACATGGTCGCGACCCGTCTCGCGCACGCGGACGGCGACGCCACCTCCCTCACGGAGGGCCGGCCGTGACGATGACCATTGCACTGCCCCCGCTCGTCGTCGCGGCCGCCAGCCCGTTGTCGTTCACCGTCTTCGCGGTGTTCGTCGGCGCGGTGCTCGTCCTCAGCTTCTACCTCGGGTCAAAGGCCAAGAGCGCCAAGGGGTACTACGCGGCCCACGGGCAGGTCGGGTGGTTCGTGAACGGGATCGCCTTCGCGGGCGACTACCTCTCGGCCGCCAGCTTCCTGGGCATCTGCGGGATGATCGCGTTCTTCGGGTACGACGGGTTCCTCTACTCGATCGGGTTCCTCGCCGGGTGGATCGTCGCGCTGTTCGTGATCGCCGAGCCGATCAAGCGGCTCGGGAAGTTCACGTTCGCCGACGCGCTCGACAGCCAGTTCGACAGTCGCGGCATCAAGCTGACGGCCGCGATCAGCACGCTGCTGGTCAGCCTGCTCTACCTGATCCCGCAGATGGTCGGGGCGGGGTCGCTGATCACGCCGCTGCTGGGGTTCCCGCACTGGGCGGGCGTGATCATCGTCGGCGTCGTCGTGATCATGATCGTCGCGACGGCGGGCATGGTCTCGACGACGTGGGTGCAGTTCATCAAGGGGTCGCTGCTCGTCTTCTTCTGCCTGATCCTGACGATCCTGATCCTCCGCCGCGGGCTGGTCGCCCGGCCCGAGGCGGCGGTCGCCACGGCGCAGACCACGTCCAACGACGGCTCGGCGCGCGGCGGCACGTTCCCGATCGGCACGATCACGAAACTGCCGGACGGCCAGCAGGCGACCGGCCCGGTCGGCCCGCTCGAGTACATCGCGACGATCCAGAAGAGCGAGATCGTGAAGTGGAAGCCCGTGGCGGCCGCGCCCGGCGCCGCGGCGACCGCGGAGACGACGTTCACGCCGGTGACGACGAACGCCAACGGGGAGACGCTGACCGGGGCCGACCTGCTCTACCCGGGTGCGAACCCGCTGTTCGCCGGCGTCCGCAGCGACAGCCTGGTCAAGAAGCTCGACTTCCTCTCGCTGATGCTGGCGCTGTTCGCCGGCACGGCGTCGCTGCCGCACATCCTGATCCGCTATTACACCGTGAAGGACGCGGCGGCGGCGCGCAAGAGCACGGTCGTCGGCATCGCGAGCATCGGGTTCTTCTACATCCTGACGCTCTACCTGGGCCTCGGCGCGATGACGACGATCGCGCCGATGACCGACAGCAACATGGCGGCCCCGCTGCTGGCGCGGCAGTTCGGCGAACTGCTGTTCGCGATCATCAGCGCGATCGCGTTCACGACGGTCCTGGGCACCGTCAGCGGCCTGATCATGGCCGCGAGCGGGGCCGTCGCCCACGACCTGATGACGAACTTCCTGAAGATCGAGATGGACGATGGGGGCAAGGTGCGGGCGGGCAAGATCGCCGCCGTCGTCGTCGGCGTGTTCGCGATCGTGCTGGGGGTCGTCTTCCAGGACTTCAACGCCACGTTCCTCGTCGGCTGGGCCTTCAACGTGGCCGCGAGCGCGAACCTGCCCGCCCTGGTGATGCTGCTCTTCTGGCGGCGCACGACGAAGCAGGGGATCACGGCCGCGATCACGGTCGGGCTCCTCTCGTCGCTCCTGTGGCTCGCGTTCACCCAGCCGGCGTACCTGAACATTTACAAGAAGTACTTCTTCCCCGCCCTCGACCCGACGACAGCCCCGATGCCGTTCAGCCAGCCGGGCCTCGTGACGATCCCGCTCGGGTTCCTCGTGCTGATCGTGGTGTCGCTCGTCACGCCCGCCCGCCGAACCGCGCAGCCGGCGGGAGGATTTCCCGTCACCGAACCGGCGCGTTAACGCCGAGACGACGTCCCGGAAAGATGTCGGGCGAAATGGTGTCTCGGCTAGAGCCGTTTAAACCACCTCGTCCCGATCTCGCTGGGTCGGCTCGACCTCGCCGCCACGACGCCGCGTGCGGTCGGGCGTGTGCCGGCGAACTGCGCGGGCCAAGCTCTCCATGTGGCAGTTTCCGACGGCAATCGCGACGCCGTCGAAATGCTGGCGGCTCACGGTGCCGACCTTCGCGCGCCGGTGATGAGCGGCGGCGCGACCCCTGTGGCACGCGCACGGGCCTGGTCCGACGGCGCACGCCCCACCACGATGCCGAAGTATCAGCGGGTCGTCGTCGATCTGCTCCTCCGCCTCGGCGCCGCTTGAGTCGCGGCCGCCTACGCGCGCGTCGCACGATCATCTCCCGTAGTGGCCACGTCTGCGTCGCACTCGACGCGCAGCGTCGAGTCTCCTGCAGCGTCGTGTCTCCCGCAGCAACGACTTGCGGCTTCGCCGCAGCCGAAAGGCGCTCCTCTCGTCCGCGAGAAATGGGCGATCGCGACGTAGGATTTCACGATCGGAAGCGGGGCGAACTCGCCGTCCGCGCCCGCGAAGGCACGCCCGGCGGCGGGGCCGCCGGGGCGGTGGCGTGTCGGGGCCATTTCCACGGGGCACGCGGCGGGGCATAATCTGTCGGCAGGACGAGGCGGCGCGGACCGACGCGCCGCGACGGCGACCGAGAGCGAGCGAAAAGGACTCAGTTCATGTTGGATTCCCTGACGACGAAGTTCACCGACGTGTTCCGCGGCCTCTCGGGGCGCGGGCGCATCAGCGAGGAGAACGTCCGCGAGGCCCTCCGCGAGGTGCGCACCGCGCTGCTCGAGGCGGACGTCAACTTTAAGGTCGTGAAGGACTTCACCGACCGCGTGCTGGAGAAGGCGATCGGCCAGGAGGTGATCCGCAGCCTCCAGCCGGGCCAGCTCATGGTGAAGATCGTCTACGACGAGCTCGTCGAGTTGCTCGGGCCGGTCGACACGCAGGTCTACCTCGTCCAGCCGCCGCCCACGATCATCATGATGTGCGGCCTGCAGGGGTCGGGCAAGACGACGACGTGCGGCAAGCTCGCGCAGTACCTGCTGGGCAAGGGCCAGCACCCGATGCTCGCCGCCGCCGACCTCCAGCGCCCGGCCGCCATCGAGCAGTTGCGCGTGCTCGGCGAGCAGGTCGGCGTGCCGGTCTACACCGACCCGTCGAAGGCCGCCGCCCACGGGCACGTCACCAAGGGCGCGGCGGTGGCCGTCTGCCGGGCGGCGGTCGCGCAGGCGAAGGCGACCGGCCGCAACGTCGTCATCCTCGACACCGCCGGCCGGCTGCACATCGACGACGAGCTGATGGGCGAGCTGAAGGAGGTCAACGCCCAGCTCAACCCGCACCAGGTCTTCCTCGTGCTCGACTCGATGAGCGGGCAGGACGCGGTCAACAGCGCCAAGGCGTTCAACGAGCAGCTCGAGATCGACGGCCTGATCCTCACGAAGTTCGACTCCGACACCCGCGGCGGCGCGCTGCTGTCGAGCAAGATGGTGACGGGCAAGCCGGTGAAGTTCCTCGGCGTCGGCGAGAAGCTCGACGCGCTGGAGGAGTTCCGCCCCGAGGGCATGGCCCAACGCATCCTCGGCATGGGCGACGTCGTCGGCCTCGTCGGCGAGGCGATGGCCAAGTTCGATCAGGACGAGACGGCCCGCCTCCAGGCGAAGATGGAGAAGGGCGAGTTCACGCTCGACGACTTCATGAGCCAGATGGGGCAGGTGAAGAAGCTCGGCCCGATGAGCAAGGTCATGGGGATGATCCCCGGCATGAGCGAGATGACCAAGAACGTCGGCATGCAGGAGGGGGACGTCGAGCGGCAGATGGGGCGGATGCGCGCGATCTACGACTCGATGAGCAAGAAGGAGCGCCACAAGCCCGACCTCCTCGACGGCCCGCGCCGCCGCCGCATCGCGCGGGGCGCGGGCGTCGAGCTGAACGAGGTCAGCCAGTTCATCAAGCAGTTCGAGATGAGCCGCGACATGATGCGCGCCGTCGGCGGCATGGGGATGATGAGCCGCCTGAAGCTCATGAAGGGCCTGATGAGCGGGGGCCTGAACAACCTGGGCATGCCCGGCGGCCCGATGATCAAGACGAAGAAGACCGGCTTCATGGAAAAGAAGGACCGGAACAAGAAGAAGAAACGGCGGTGAGCGACCTGTCCAGGACGTTGACGGTCAGGACGAACGGTTGTCCCGGGCGGAGCTCGGGCGCGCGGGCTGACCCTTCAGGAATGGCGAACGGATTGGCGACGGTCACCGCTCGACCGGAGCCAGTTGCCGCCACACACGCGGCGCGGGGCATGCTGAAGGGCCTGCTCGACCGCCCGTACGAGGAACTGTTTCGAGAAGTACGGGTACGGCAAGTGAAGGTCCTGTTCGACGTCAACGCTGATGGACGTGTCGCCGGACGCACTGCGGCTCCTGGCGAGCCGCCGCCGAAGCCGGCCGGTACGCGGGCGGCCCGACCCGCTCGTCGATTGCAGGGGCCGATGGAGGCGGTCACCCGTCCCCAGCAGGATTCGATCCTCGGCCCCGACCGCGCAGCCGGCCACCCGCGGGGGCGACGCACATCAAAGTCGCGCGACGCGTCGTCGCATGCGTCCTTATGTCGCCCGACGATGTTAGCAGGTCTAGGTGGTCGCTACGGTAGTCGCCGCATGGACGCCGCTGCAGAATTTGCGTCGCGGCAGCGTTGTGGGGAGGACACGCGCAGCTCATGGACACCTACCGTGAGGGGGACGCCGACAGGCCGAACGGGTCCGCAGCCAGGGCTTCCCAGCACGCGACGCCCTGTCGGGGGATCGGGCGTCAAGAATTAGCATGCATTTATCCGAACGTTTGGGTATGAATAGGGTGTTCCGGACGGTCTAACGGAAATGCCATTGCTCCCGGCCTGTCGAAGACTTTCCTCGGCCGGCGGTGAGGATGCCCCGCGACCGCCGGGGCTGTGTCACCGCGAGTTGTCACGTCACCGCCGGGGAAATACATGTCGAAGCAGAGCAAGGGTCCTCCTGTTGTCGGCCGCCTGCACGCGGCGGGGTGTGTCGAGCGCGACGGCCCCGGCCGCCCTGGCAGACGCCGCGGCGATCACGGCCACTTACACGAATACCGCCGGGACCGCCGCCAGCGGCGGCAACCCGCCGTGCCTCAGTTCTGGAACGTCGCAACGAACTGGAGCTCCAATCCCGATTACCCGGACGGCGGGAAGCGCAGGCGATCTTCACCGACCGACGGCCGCGAGGACCGTGGGTTTGGGCGGAACTGATCGCCGTCGGGTCGCTCACGTACACCAGCGACAAGACCGCGTCGACGACGATCTCGACCGGCGGCGCCGCCGGTGAACTGACGTTCGACGCCGCCGGCACGGCCGGCGACCGTCACCGTCAACGGCGGGGGCACCGGCAACCTGACGATCACCGCGCCGATGACGATGGTCAACGGGTTGGTCGTCGACGTCAGCAACGTGACGGCCACCTCGGCCGCGGGCGCCATTTCGTTGACCGGCTCGCTGTCCGGCGGGGGCGGCTTCACCAAGAACGGTGACGGAATGTTAACCCTGGCCTCGGGCGGGGCGAACGCGGGGGTTAAGGATTACACGGGCCCGACCGTGTTGAACGGCGGCCTCCGCATCTCTTCCTCCGGACAGCCGTTCGCCACGTCCAGCTTCACCGTCAACGCCGGCGGGCAGCTCCTGTTCCTCAAGGCGGGCGGCACGTTCCTGTTCGGCGACGCCGCCGCCATGCCCCTGAACCTCAACGGCGCGCAGGCCCGACCTCCGGCCCGTTCGCGCAGTTCCCCGGCGCGATCCGCCCGGAAACCGGGACGGACTCGACGATCCAGAACAACACCGTCCTGCAGTCCGATACGGTCGTTCACGTGCAGGCGGCGCTGCCCGGAACGGCAACCAGCGGGGTGGCGGCCAACGGCCAGCTCACGTTCGCCAGCTCGATCAGCGGCCCGGGCAAGCTCACGTTCACCGCCCAACAGCAATCTCGACCAGGGTTTCCTGCGCGCCTCAACGCCGACAACAGCTACACCGGCGGGACGCTCGTGGCCGGCGGCGTCCTTGAGGTGAGCAGCGCCGCGGCCGATCTCGGCACCGGGGACGTCAGGGTGAGCAGCGAGACGAGCCCGGACTCGGTGGCCCGCCTCTCGATCGTCGGCGGTGTCGTCAACGCGATCAACGACTCCACCACCCTGACGATCACCGGCGCCGGTGACGTCGTGATCCTCGGCGCCGACGTGAACGAAGCCGTCGGCCGGCTGATCCTCGGCTTCGACCTCGACGCCGAAGCGGCGGGGACGTACGGGAGCAGCATGAGCCAGGCGACTAACAAGAACGACGAGTTCTTCTCCGGGCCGGGGATGATCACGGTCGTCCCCGAGCCGGCGTCGCCGTCATCAGCGCGCTGGGGTTGACCGCACTGTTATGCCGCCGTCGCCGCGAGGTGTGACCGCGGCTCGTCCCGCCGATTGATCGATCCGAAACAGAAGTCCCGCCGACGCGCTGGCGGGGACTCTTGCTTTGTCCGACGTGACGCCCCGCGCGGGTGGATCCGCGGCGGCGGGGCAAGTGAACGCCCCGACCGTCGCCGGGGTAGGTAAGGCTGTCGGCGGCTCGGGTGGGCAACGGCACGGCCAGGGCTGGGGTTCCGTGGAGGTCGGGTGACTGGACGCAGTGCTTTATCAATGCCGCTATCGATGCCGCTCGTGCTCGTCTTGTTGACGCTCGGCGGGGTCGCGCGCGCGGGGATGACGGCGGCACCGGCGGCGCCGGCGGCGGCGGCGGCGCGGCGACCTGGAGGGGAACCCGCTGTTCCCGCAGGTGGAGTCGAGCCGACCCCAGCCTGGTGCTGTTCGGCGACCGGTACTACTCTACGCCAGCGAGTACACCGGCCTGCTGGGGAAGACGGAGAACGGCTTCACCGTGTGGTCGTCCCCGGACCTGCGCGACTGGAAGTCCCAAGGGCAGGTGCTGCGGTTCGCCGACACGACGTGGGCCAAGTCCTTGCGATGGGCGCCGGGCATTGCCTCGCGGAACGGCAAGTTCTACCTCTACTTCTCGGCCGACGACCAGGTCGGCGTCGCCGTGGCCGACGCGCCGACCCGGCCGTTCCAAGATCCGCTCGGCAAGCCGCTCGTCGCGTACCAGCCCGATTTGTCGAGCATCGACCCGATGGCGTTCGTCGACGACGACGGGAAGGGCGACGGCGACCGGCGCGTGTTCGTCGACCGCATGTACTTCGAGCCCGACGGCTCGATCCGCAAGATCGTGCCAACCAAACGGGTGGTGCGCCTGCCGCGGCCGATCCGCGCCCGACGCTCGAGCGCGCCGGCCCCCCACAAGGCCGGCGGCGACGTCGCGCTGACGGGCGCGGGTGGCGCGGGCGGGGGCGGACGTGGCGCGGGGCGTTCTTCGACGGGCCGACGAAGATCGGCGAGGACGCCGGAGGCGACGTTCGAGTTGGTCTGGCGGGGCGTTCCCGCCGGCTTCCACTGCGTGTCGGCGAAGGCGACGACTGCCCGCGGCGACGCGGCGTACTCGTCGTGGTCCGACTTCGACGCCAGGTAACCCCGGATCGGCCCAGACCCATGCCGCTCATCACGAAGATCACCGAGCAGAAACGCCGGGCGAATCGGCGTAGCGTTTACCTCGACGGGCGCGTTCGCGTTCGGGTGCAACTTGAACGTCGTCGCGAAGTTCCGCCTGCAGGAGGATGACGCTCACGCCGGAGCAGGTGGAGCAGATCCGAGCTCGGCGAGGTGAAGCAGGAATGCTTCGACAAGGCGATGGAGTACCTGGGCTCGCGCCTGCACAGCCGGGCGGAACTGTCGAGGAAGCTGGCGTGCGGCGGGAGTACGGGCCGGCGGTGGTCGAGGCGGTGATGGAGGACCTCGTCCGCATGGGGTATGTCGATGACGAGGCGTACGCGGCTGAGCAAGGTGCAGTCGATCGCGAAGCACAAGCACCACGGCAAACGCCGGGCATCGATGGAACTGACGCGGGCCGGCGTGCGGCGAGCGCGGCGGCGAAAAAGGCGCTCGACGCCGTGTACGACGCCCACGACAGCACCGCCGTCGCGCGGCAACTCGCCGAGAAGAAGGCCCCGAGCCTGCGCCGCCTCGACCCCATGGTCGCCCGGCGACGGCTCGTCGGGATGCTCCAGCGGCGCGGCTTTGACTACGACGCGATCAAGCCCGTGGTGGACGAAGTGCTGGGCCGCGATGCGGAGGAGTGAGGAGTGGAGGAGTGGGGGGGTAGGGGAGTGGGGAGTCGGGTGTCTCGGAACGGGGCGTTGCGCCGGCCGCATTGCGATCTTCGTTTAGCCGGCTCGCTTGCGGGCCCCATCCAGGTGCGTCTCTCGGGACGCGGGCCGGAAGCGGGCCCGCTAAACCGGGTGCGCCAGACGTCACTACTTGACGTCCGGAACACCCCCGGCACGCTCACCCGATCGCGGCGAGCACGTCGTCGAGCGCCTGCCACATCGCGGTGACCTTCTCGCCGACCGATCCGATCACGCCGAAACTGGCGGTGGCGACCGCGCCGGCCACCACCGCGTAATCCATCGCTTCGCCGCCGGACTCGTCCCGGGCGAGGCGTACGAACAGACTCCCGGCCGCGGCAAGCGTCCGCTGCATGAACGTGCTCCCAGTTGTAAATCGCGATGGTGAACGAATCCCCCGTGCGGGGACTTAAACTATACCCCGAGTTCCGGCCGGCGGCGGCGAAAACGTGCGGCGCGATCAGGTGATCGAGCGGCCGCCGTCAAGGCGGAGAATCTGTCCGGTTACGTACGACCCGCCCGTGCAGAGGAAATGGACGGCCTCGGCGACGTCGCCCGGCGTGCCGGCGCGGGCGAGCGGGACGCGCTTGAGGTACTTCTGCCGCTCCGCTTCCGGGTAATCGTCCGGCCACTCCACGACGCCGGGCGCGATGCCGTTGACGGTGACGTCCGGCGCGAGCGTGCGGGCGAGGCCAAGCGTGAGGTTCCACAGGGCCGCCTTTGTCGTGCAGTACGTGAGGTACTGCGGCCACGGGCGCTCGGCGAGCAAATCGACCATGTTGATGACGTGCCCGCGTGACGTGCGCAGGCGGGCCTCGAAGTGCTGGCACAGCAGCAGGGGGGCCTCGACGTGGATCGCGCTCAGCCGCCGGGCCTGAGCAACGCCGGTGTCGGCCAGTGCGTTCGGCTCGTAGAGCGACGCGTTGTTGACGAGCACATCGAGCCGGCCGAACGACTCTTCCACCGCGCGATAAATTCCGGCGGCCGATTCCTCCGGCTTCGTCAGGTCGGCGCGAATGGCCTTGCCGCGCGCGCCGGCGCCGTCCAGCACCGCCACGAGCGAGTTCGCCTCGGCTTCGCTGCTGAGGTACGTGAACGCGACGTCGAACCCCGAGCGGCCGAGGCGTTCGACGATCGCCCGCCCGACGCGCTTGGCGCCGCCGGTCACAAGAGCCACACGGCGAGGTTCAGCCATGGGTGCAGGATAGCGTGGCGCGAAACGGAGTAGTAGATGGGGATTTGAGCGCGGGACGTGGCTCGCAGTGAGCGGCCGAAATCATCGTCCGCGGTAGGGCAAGCTGATTCAGAACCGGTGCGGCGTCTCATCCCGAGCGCAGCGAGGGATCTCGGGAACACAAGTACCGCTCCCTTACCCGAGATCGCTCGCTGCGCTCGGGATGACGATTGTCGGTAACGTCGGGGTGCGAGGGCATCTCGCGAGTGATGTGCCTTGACGAGGGACGCCAGTAGCGCGATGCCCCTCACCCCTGCCCTCTCCCCCGAGTGCGGGGGAGAGGGGGTAAGGAGCGCGACGCACCGGCGGGCTCGCTCATCCAGCACGCGGCCGTAGAATGGTCCACCGATGCCCGCGACTCTGGCCCAGCTCAACATCTCCCCCGGCGGAATGCCGAAGCTGCCGATCGCGTCGGCACGGGTGACGATCGACGGCGTCGCAGGCGACTGGCAGAAGAACCGCAAGTACCACGGCGGCCCCGACCGCGCAGTCTGCCTCTACAGCGAAGAACTCTACGCCTGGCTCCGCGAGCAGGGAGCCGAGGTCTCGGCCGGCCAGATCGGCGAGAACTTCACCACCCGCGGCCTCGACCTTCAATCACTGGCCAAAGGAGACCGCCTGAAGGTGGGCGAGTGCGTGATAGAACTCACGGAGGTCCGCGTGCCGTGCCGTCAGTTGAAGAAGTGGGCCGCCGATCTGCCGAAGCTCATCGTCGGCCGCAGCGGGTGGCTGGCGAGAGTGGTGACGGAAGGGACCGTCAGGACCGGCGACGGGATTGAGGTTCTCCCGCGACCGAGTTGAGCCTGACGCAGAGGATTTCGACCGCGGAGGCCGCGGAGGGCACGGAGGCGAGTTGAAACGAATTGCCGCAGATCGCGCTGGGCCACAGATCAGGATGAAGGGGTGAAGCCGCGTCATCTGTCAGCGTCGACCGCTGAGTCGTCTCGCTCTGCCGCATCCGACGCCGCAACCGCCTTTCCTCTGTGCCGCTGTGCCTCTCTGGCTGGCATCGTCAGCTTTCCTGCCGACGAGGTCCGGTCCTGTTTCCGGAAGCGCAGTAATCGCATAACCTTGCGTCGTCTAGGTCCCCGTCGCGGCACGAGGTGTTGAAGACTCGCCGGACGGGTCATTTCAGACGAATCCGCACGTCTTGTATCCAAAGCCGTCGCCGCTATACTTACGGATTCCACTAATTTCGGGATCAACGGAGAGACTTGGAATGGCCGTTAAGTTGCGATTGAAGCGAATGGGTCGGAGTCATAAGAACTTCTTCCGACTCAACGCGATCGATTCCCGCTCGCCCCGCGATGGCCGGGTGATCGAGGAGCTCGGTTATTACGACCCGCAGAACAAGGAAGCCGGCAAGCAGTTCGTCGCCAAGCTCGACCGCTGCCGGCACTGGCTCGACGTCGGCGCGATCCCGTCGGAGACGGTGTCGTCACTGCTGAAGAAGAACGGCATCGAGCACAAGATGCTGCGCCTGCCCAAGCCGGGCAAGCCCAAGGCCGCGCCCGTCGAGGGCGAGAAGAAAGCCTAACGCTGGGATGAAACGCTCGGGGTTCAGGGTTCGGGAGGAATTCGCTCCCCGGACGCTGAACCCCGAACTGATGGTCCCGACGACGATGCCGCTCCGGATCGACATCCTGACCCTCTTCCCGGAGATGTTCGCTCCCGTGCTGGGCACGAGCATCCCGAAGCGGGCCGCCGAGAAGGGTCTCGTCAGCTACCACCTGACGAACGTCCGCGACTTCGCGACCGACGCGCACAAGTCGGTCGACGACAAGCCCTTCGGCGGCGGGCATGGCATGGTCATGATGTGCCAGACCGTGTTCGACGCGGTCGAGGCGGCCGAGAAACAAGACCCGCGCCCCGCGACGCGCATCCTGCTGTCGCCCCAGGGCCGGGTGTTCGATCAACGGACGGCCGAGGACCTGTCGAAGAAGGACAGGCTCCTGTTCATCGCCGGCCACTATGAGGGCTACGACGAGCGGATCATCGAGGGCCTGGCGCCGACGGAACTGAGCGTCGGCGATTACGTACTGAGCGGCGGCGAGTTGGCCGCGCTCGTGGTGATCGACGCGGTCGTGCGACTGCTCCCCGGCGTGCTGGGTGCCGAGCAGGGGCCGATCGACGAGACGTTCGCCGACGGGTTGCTGGAGTACCCGCAGTACACCGGCCCCGCGCGTTCCGCGGCATGCCGGTGCCGGACGTGCTCCTGAGCGGCAACCACCGGCTGATCGCCGCGTGGCGAGGAACAGCGGAAGGCCAGAACACGGCAGCGCCGGCCCGACCTGTGGGCGGCATACGAGCGACGAAGGCGAGTCGACGACGACCACGACGATAACGAACCGGACGTGACGCGTGAGGAGTGACGCGTGAAACGGCGTGCTTCACGCGTCACTCCTCACGCGTCACGACAGACAGGAGTTCCACCATGATCAACCGAATTCTCGAGGGCATTGAGAAACCCCACATCAAGGAAAACGCGGAGCAGTTCGAGATCGGCGACACGGTGGACGTGGCCACGCGGATCATCGAAGGGGACAAGGAGCGCATCCAGGTCTTCTCCGGCACCGTCATCATGAAGAAGCGCGGGACCAACGAGACGTTCACCGTCCGCCGCATCGTGAACAACGAGGGCGTCGAGCGCATCTTCCCGGTGAACTCGCCGTTCATCTCGAAGATCACGGTGAAGCGCAGCGGCGTGAGCCGCCGGGCGAAGCTCTTCTACCTGCGCGACCGCGTCGGCAAGGCCGTCCGCCTCACCGAGCCGCGCAAGACCAAGAAGGACGACGTCAAGGGCGCCGGCGCCCAGCCCACGCAGCCCGAGGCCGAACTCGCCGCGACCGGGAGCTAACCCGCCGCCGCGGCACAAACCGACGACCGACACGGCTTGGGCGCACCCCGCCCAAGCCGTTGTCATGCGCAAGCCGCGGCCGCCGGTGTCGCCGGGAGAAGGTGGCGGGGTGTTGGTGTGGGCGAAGGGTTTCAGCCCGCCACCCGTCCCGCCTCCGATCGGCGACTCACCCGCAACCCACTCCTCCGATTACATGGAACGGCGGAGCAGCAACGCAGGCCGCGCTGCGACTCCAATCCATCGGTCGTCGTCATGGCCGCTTGCACCGGCGCGCCGGCCATGCCGTACGCTTTTCCCATGCTCGGGTGGCTCAACAGGCTGGTGCAGGGCGCGGCTCGGCCGCTGGGCGACACGCTCGGCGGGCGCGGCGAGGACGCGGCCGCACGCTTCCTGCGCAAGAGCGGCTTCCGCGTGCTCTGCCGCAACTACCGGTGTGACCTCGGCGAGATCGACATCATCGCCCGCGACGGGAAGACGCTCGTCTTCGTCGAGGTGAAGACCCGCGTACGACGAGCCCGCGCCGAGGAGCAGGTCAACGCGCACAAAGGCCACCAGTTGACGCGGGCGGCCCGGCACTTCCTCTCCCGCTACGGCGCAACACCGCCCGCCGCCCGCTTCGACGTGATCGGCATCGTCTGGCCCGCCGGCCGCGACCCGCAGATCCGCCACACGCCGCACGCATTCGAGGCGACGTTCTGATCGTGAAGTGAGCCGCAGTGAAGGACCGGAATGACGTCGGTCGCGCCGCCGAACCGGCACCTGGCTCTACGGGGGCTCGCTGCCGTGCAAGGCGTAACTGCTCGACCGTGACGTGTGGCCCGGCACGGGCGACGCGGACGAGGTGCGCGAGATCGCGGGCGATCGGGACGTCCCCTGCGTCGAGGTGCTCTTCGCGACCCCGATCGGCGACCCGCTTCGTCCCCGGCGGCTACTACGCCGACGCGGACGCCGCGTCGGAGCCGCGTGTCGGCGATCGTGGAACCGACGCTCGTTTGGGTCGTGACGGACGCAGCACGATGATCGACACGCACTGCCACCTCACCGACCCGCCTCGAGTCGCAACTCGAGAACGTCCTCGCCCGCGCGCGCGCGGCGGGCGTCGTCCGGTTCATCACGATCGGGACCGACGTCGTCGACGACCGCCGGGCGATCGAACTGTGCCAAAGGCGCGAAGACGTGCGCTGCGCGATCGGCGTCCACCCGAACTACACGCACGACGCCAGCGTCGACGATTTACCCCGGCTGCGCGACCTGCACGCCGACCCGGCCGTGATCGCGCTGGGGGAGATGGGGCTCGACTACCACCACCAGTTCTCGTCGCGCGAGCGGCAGATGGCGTTCTTCGAGCCGCAGCTTCAACTCGCGGCAGACGTGAACAAGCCGGTCGTCATCCACAGCCGCGAGGCGACCGACGACACGCTGGCGGTGATGCGGGGGTTCCCGGCGGTGCGGGCGGTGTTCCACTGTTTCACCGGCACGGCGGCCGAGCGCGGAAGATCCTCGACGCGGGGTACTTCCTCGGCTTCACCGGCGCCGACGTTCAAGAAGTCCGACCCGATCCGCGAGGCCGCCGCCCTCACGCCGCTCGACCGGATGTTCGTCGAGACCGACGCGCCGTACCTGACCCCCGAGCCGATGCGCAAGCAGAAGACGAACGAGCCGGCCCTGGTCGTGCACGTCGCGGAGGCGCTGGGCGCGCATGAAGGGCGTGAGCGTCGAGGAACTCGACCGCGTGACGACCGCAAACGCGAAGGGATTCTTCGGGTGGAGGTGAGGCCGACGGGAAATGCTCCGCACAATCCTGTTGCGCGAAGCTCGTTCGACCAGTGCCAGTCAGGATCAGCGAACGCTTGGGACGGATTCAGTGGCGTGGCCACCTCGGGTGGCCACGGGGCGACGTGCGACGTTTGACAGGCAATGGTTCGGCGCGAGGGCGATGTTCGGATCTGTCTACGCCGACAGGCGGATCGTCGCTTCCATCCGCTTGTCTGGCGCCGGCATGTTGATCTTCGCCGCGGCGGCGGCGGCCTTGGTCTTGCCGAGCTGGTCCATCAGCATCGCCCACGTCTCGCGCTGGAAGCGCAGGACCTGCAGCGCCTCGTCGAGCGACTCGAGCTTGTGGTCGACGTTCGCCTCGATGAGCTTCTTGTAGGCGAAGTTGTAGAGCGACGCGAGCTTGCCGCAGAGCTCCGGCGCCACGTCGTGCTTCAGCGCGCCGCTCATCTCGCCGAGGATCTTCTGCACCCGCGAGATCATCGAGTAGCTCTTCTCGAAGTTCCGCTCGAGCAGCGCCACGCGGGCCTGCTCGCCGAACCGCAGCGCGCCGTCGTACAGCATCATCTGCAACTGCTCGGGCGTGGCCGTCATGACCTTCGTGCGGAGGTAGCTCTGGGCGGCGGTTGGGTTCATGCGGTCGAGTTCCCTGGAGGCGAAGCCCTCCACCTATCGGCTACACGACCGGCGCGGGTTAAACGGGGCGAGGTAATCGCGCCGGACGCGCGCGGATGCCCGCGGATCTTCTGCGTCGCCGTGGCGCGTCGAGAAGATGATCATCCTGTCTTGATCTGAAGTCCTTGTCCGCCCCACGTCGCAGGCGTGTGCGCTTCGTCGGGGCCGTCTGTGCGCCGCACCACGCTTTTACCGGTCGGTCGTCTACCGACCCGCGCCCGCTGCCAAAGTCTGGAGCGACGACAGCGACGACTGCTGGTTCTGGAGGTTCGCGAGCACGCTTTCCATCTGCGCGAACTGCCGTTCGAGGCGCCCGCGCTTCGACGTCAGCGACTTGTCGAGCGACTCGATGCGGTCCTGGAACTGGGCCGTCTTCTCGTCGAGCGTCTTGTTCTCCCGGCTGATCGCACCGTCGACCGGGTCGATCAGTCGGGCCATGCTGTTCTCGATGAGGTAGCCGATCCCCGTGCCCGCCGCGAGCGACAGGGCCCGGCTCACGTCGAACACCTTCTTCCCCGCGATCACGCCGTCGGTCCCGGCCCCACTGATCTGCAAATCCGTGGCGGCCACCGAACCGTTGAGGGCGACGACGCCGAACGCGGCGGTGCCGGTCGTGGTGAGGTCGCTGAGCTTGAGGCTCGCGCCGTCGGCGCCGATCTCGGCCTTGAACTTGCCGGCGCCGGCCGAGTTGATCGCGTTGAGCACGTCGCCGAGCGTCTGCTTGCCGGCAAGCGTCACGTCGACGGCCGTGCCGTCCTTGGTCGTCACCCGGAAGTCCGGCAGCCCGCCCGCCGCCGTGCGGACGCCACGGCCGGTGTTGAGGCGGGAGAGGGGGGTCGCGCTCGTCAGCGCCTCGGCGGAGTTCGTGAAGAGCTTCTGGAGCGAGTCGGGGTCGGTTGCGAACGCCTGGCGGAACTTCTCCTCGTCGAACTCCAGCTTCCCCTCGGCCGCGAGCTTGAGGCCCGCGTCGCCCATGGCGCGGAACGAGCCGGCCTCGCCGACGACGCCGGAGAACATCGCGTAGAGGTTGCTCTCGATCGTCTGCGCGGTCGACTCGCCGAGCAGCAGGCCGCGCTTGTTCGTGTCGGTGTCGAACTTCGTCAGTTCCTTCAGCTTCGTCACCGTCTCGTTGAAGCTCTCGGCGAACTTCGTCAACTGCTCGACGATCGCGTCGGCGCTTCGGGTGACGCTGAGCGTGACCGGCTTGTCGGTCGTGCCGTGCAGGTCGAGCGTGACGCCGCGGATGACGTTGGCGATCTGGTTGCGACTCGACGTGACGAGCAGCGGCTGGCCGCCGGTCTCGCCGCTGCCGAGGAAGACTGCCGCGTCCTGCGACTCCACGAGGTTGCTCGTCCCCACGCGCGTCGCGCCGCCGTCGAACACGACGCGCCCGGCCCGCCCGGAGTTTTTCGCGGTGAGCGACAGGCGGTAGGGGGCGTTGGCCGAGCCGTCGTTGATGACGGTGGCGGTCGCGCCGAAGTTCAGGTCGTTGAGCTTCTGTTGCACGCTCGTCAGCGTGTCGTCGGCGGTGACGACGACCGTCCGCTCCATCGACCCGTCGATCGCCGTGGCGGCGGCGGCACCCTTGAGGTTGAGGTCGGCCGCCGTAGTGGAGTCGATCTCGTCGACCTTCATCTTCGCCGCCCCGCCGGAGGTGTCGGTCAGCAGCAGGCCGTCGCCGTTGGCGTTGATCGACGCCGTCACGCCGATGCCTTTGGCGTTGATCTCGTCGATCACGTTCGCGAGGCGCAGGTCGGTCTCCTGCGTGAGGTCGATCGTCGCGGTCTTGCCGTCGGCGGCGGTGATCTTGAAGGAGCCGGGCGTCACGCCCTTGCCGCCGTTGTAGTTGGCGAGCAGCGTGTTCTCGCTCACCCACTGGCGTTGAAGGTTCGCGCCGACCGCGCTCGGCGTGGCGGCGGTGAACGTGCCGGCGACGCCGAAAACCGTGGCGGTCGTGCCGCCTGCGGCGTCGGCGATGACGAGGTCGCCCGCGCCGCCGGAGTCGTCGCCGATCTGGATGCCGTTGCCCGACGCCTTCAGCGTCGCCGTCACGCGCACGCCGCTGGCGTTGCTGACGGCGTCGAGCACGTCCTGCACGGTGCGGGCGGCGGAGAGGTCGACGGTGGCGCTCTGCCCGCCGCGGTCGGTGATCGTGATCTGCCCGAGCGGGATGCCCGTCCCGCCGCGCAGGCTCGAGAGCATGACGGTGTTGATGCCGGCGACGAGGTCGCCGCCGTTGATGGCGCCGCCGGTGCCCGTCCGATCGATGCCGAGGTCCGCGGCCGCCTTCGAGCCGTTCTGCGCCGCGACGGCGAACGCGCCGGCGCCGCCGGAGGTGTCGGTCAGCTTGATGCCGTTGCCGCCGGGCACGGTCTCGGCCTTGAGCTTCGTGCCGCCCGCGGCGTTGATGAGTGCCAGGACGTCGCCGATCGACTTGGCCGCCCCGAGCGTCACGTCGACATACGTGCCGTCGCCGAGCGTGACGCGGAAGTCGACGCCGGTGGCCGAGCGGCGGACGCCCCTGCCGTCGTTGACGTCATCGAGCAGGGTGCCGGCGCCGACGGAGTGAATGTCGTTGCCCGTGAGCGTGTCGGTGCCGACCGCCGCCACACCGGCGAGTCCCAGGTCCGTGGCGGCCGACCCGCCGGCGAGGTCGACGACGGAGAGGTCGTTCGCCGCCTTGCCCGTGAGGTCGGTCAGGACGAGCTTGTCGCCGGTGACGCTGGCGCGAACGGTGACGCCGAGGGCCGTGTTGATCCTCTTGATGACGTCGTCGACGCTGACGGCGGATGACACGTCGATCACGCTCGACGCCGCTGCGGTCGGTAATGCGGAACTGCCCCCGCCGCACGCCCGCGCGCCGTTCAGCTGCGAGAGCATCGTCTGGCTCGTCAGCTCGCCGCCGCCGTTCTCGATCGTGAGCGTGCCCGCGCGACCTTGGCGGTGGTGGAGTCGGCGAACCCGCCGGTGACGGCCTGCTGGGTGGTGACGAGGCGCGCGACCTGGAACTGGTAGCTGCCGACCGACGCGCCGTTGGTGGCGGTGGCGGTCAGCACGTCCTCGTTGTTGCTCGTGGTGGTCGAGGCCTGGAAGGTCGAGGGCTTCTTGAGCGCGGTGCCCGTGAGCTTCAGCGACGTGATGCGGGTGCTGAGGTCGGTGTAGGCGAGCTTGCGCTCGTTCGTCGAGTCGATGCGGGTCTGGATCTGGCTCTTGCCGCGGGACTCGATTGACATCAGCTGGTCGATGATGTCCTTGTGGTTGATCCCGCTGACCACCCCGACGCTGGAAGAGATTCGACCCATGGGAGCCTACCGGTTTCGCACGCGCGCCAGCAGCATCGCGGCGTGGGCCGCGGCCGGCAAGCGCGTTCAGCGTTCGTCGTCCTCGTCGAACGGGTCGAAGTCCGGCCCCGCGTCCGCGTAGTCCGCGCCGGGCGCGCCGGCGACGTCGCGGGCCATTCGGTCGAGGGCCGGCCCGATCACCGCGACCTCCATCGCGTGCAACTGAAGGAACCGGCGGCACCCCTCCCGCACCACCCGCAGTCGCTGAGCCACATCGGCGATCTCGCTCATCCGTTGTCTCCTCCAATCCCGCTGTACCCGTAGTTATCGGAACCGCCGCACGCGACGCTTGAGCAAATGGCGGGGGCGTTGAGCGTGCGGGAATCAAACCCCGTCCGCCGACCGTCGGCTCCCCGAATCGGTCTGTGCCCTCGCGTCCGCGAAGCGCACGAGCGGCGATCGGGTCCGCCGGATATAGTCCCTCCCCATGCGCAACGACGGACGAGCCGCCGACACGCTTCGCCCCGTGACCGTCACCCGCGGGTTCACGAGGACGCCGGCCGGGTCGGTGCTGTGGCAGCAGGGGGGCACGGTCGTGCTCTGCACGGCGTCGGTCACGCAGGACCTGCCGCCCTGGTTCCGGGACGACCGCGCCGGCGGCTGGATCACCGCAGAGTACGTGATGCTGCCCGCGTCGACGCCGCAGCGCAAGCCGTGGCCGAAGATCGGCCACACCGACTCGCGCGGCACCGAGATCCAGCGCCTCATCGGCCGCTCGCTGCGGGCGATCATCGATTTGTCGAGGATCGGCCCGCACACGATTGCAGTCGACTGCCAGGTGCTGGAGGCCGACGGCGGCACGCGCACGGCGGCGATCTGCGGGGCGTACGTCGCGCTCGTCGACGCGCTGGCGCGGCTGCCGAAGGAGTTGCCGACCGGCCAGCGGGGCACTTCGCCCGCCCATCCGGGCGCCGACGCCAGCGCCGCGGCCCCGCCCCTGCCCGCGCGGTACGACCCGCGCTTCTACGACCCGGCCGCCGCCCTGACCGACCAACTCGCGGCCGTGAGCGTCGGGGTGGTCGACGGGGAGGTGCGCCTCGACCTCGACTACCACGACGACTCGCGGGCGAACGTCGACATGAACATCGCCTACACCGCCGGCGGCCAGTTCGTCGAAATACAAGGGTCGGCCGAGAACGGCGGCGGGTTCGACCGGCAGGCCACCCAGCGGATGCTCGACCTCGGCGTCGCCGGGTGCGAACAACTCCTGGCGATCCAGCGCGACGCGCTGTCGCGACCGCTCCCGTAGCGACAAACCGCGAGCCCGCAACGTCTTCCGTTTAGCGGGCGGGATTGCCCGCTGTTCGCGCGTTGTCCCGGAGACGTGCCGGACCAGCAGAAATTGCGTTGAGCGTCTGCCTCGCTCAGCGGGCGATCGGTAAGGGTGCGCCGCCAGACACGGCTCGGGAGCGAGCCCGCTACACGGGTCTTCGCCTTTGACGTTCATCGGGACCCCGATCCGCCCGATCCCGCGCCGGCGACCGCGAAAATCCGAGATTTACCCCGGCCCCGCTGTTAGAATGCCCCGGCTTTTCACCCGGAGAACCCACCGCATGCGATCGCGCCTACTGATCACCCTCCTGGCCGCCGGCCTGGCCGCCTCGTGCAGCGAGAACAAGTCTCCGTCGGCCGCCGCGTCGGGCAAGACGCGCAAGCTCATCCCGTCGAACGTCGGCGCCGACGCGCCGGTGCTCGCGAGCCCGACGGGTCAGTTCGGACAGCAGCAACAACAGGCGAACGGCACCCCCGGCGCGCCCGGCGTCGCGGCGACCACGCCGGGGCCGGCGGAGGTGAACACGTCGGACATGCCCGACGCCCCGGCCGACGCGCAGTGGACGCTCTATTGCCAGACGATCGCCGGCTCGGAGCACGTCGAGCGGTCGAAGGACGTCAAGGCGCAGCTCGTCCGCCAGACCGGCCTGAAGGACTGGTACGTGATCCACGCCGGCGACGTCAGCAACCTGTACTACGGCTTCTATCGGTCGATCGACGCCTCGGCGGGCTCCGAGGACCGCAAGGACGGCGCCCGCGCCCAGCGCGACAAGTCGCGCATCGACCAGATGAAGGACGGCGCCGGCAACCGCCCGTTCAGCCGCTGCGTGTTCGTCGAACTCGCCGCCCCCGACCCGGTGGCCGAGCCGGAGTGGAACCTCGCCAACGCGCCGCAGGAGGCGTTCTGGTCGGTGCAGATCGGCGCCTACGAGCACCACGCCGACCGCAAGAAGTTCGCGATTGACGCGGTGCGCGAGGCCCGCGCGCGCGGGGTGCAGGCGTACTACTTCCACGGCCCCACGGTCAGCTCGGTCTGCGTCGGCGCCTGGCCGGTCGACGCGGTGAAGTTCAACTCCGGCAGCCGCGGCATGAGCACCGACCCGACGCAGGACCTGCTCGTGCTCCCGCCGGGCCTGCCGCCGGTGAAGGACGTGATCACCAACAGCGAGGGCAAGCGGATGCTCCCGATGACGAGCGAGGTCGAGATCGTCGACCCGACGCTCATCGCCACGATGCGGCAGTACCCCGAACACTCGGTGAACGGCGTCGTCCGCGTGCAGAAGGGCAAGACGATCGAGCGGCGCGACCCGTCGTTCCTCGTCCGCGTGCCCGGCCGGTTCATCGAGGGGGAGAACGTGGGCGACCGCGTCCAGGCCGGCGGCGCCGACACCAGCGCCGCCGACGGCTTCTCGTTCCTCCGCCCGCAGAACATCCGCGGCGGGCAGAACGAGTCGCTGAACTACGTCCCGAAGTCCACCCCCGCGCAGAACCGCCCGGGCCGCGGGCGCCTGCGATCGCTCGACTAGCGGCGGCGACGACGACGACGCATCACCGCGCGTCCACCGGCGTGGCCACCTGGTGGCCGCCAGACTGCTGCTGCTTCGAGGCGGCGGATGAACGACGTTGGCGAGCGTGCCTGAGCGAACTTTGCTTTGCCCTCGATCATCCTTCCGCCTTCATCCTTCGACTCCTCCCGGCCCGTCTCCCTGCCGCCCGGCCCCCGCGCGGGGCCGGACGGCGCGGCGGGCCGGGTTCGTTTTCACCCCGACGAAAGAACGCCGCCCATGGACCTGCTGATCGCGACGGCCAATCCCGGGAAGGTGCGCGGTTCCGCCAGATGCTCGGCGACGACCGCTACGTGGCGCGATTTGTCCGAGTTCCCCGGCGTCGGCACCGTCGACGAAACCGGCCACACGTTCCGCGCCAACGCCTGCCTCAAGGCCGCCGGCTACGCGCTGCAGACCGGCCTCTGGGCGCTCGCCGACGACAGCGGCCTGGCGGTCGACGCGCTCGGCGGCAACCCCGGCGTCTCCAGCGCCCGCTGGGCAGCTCAACGGCACGGGCAAGGGCGACGCCGACAACAACCGCACGCTGCTCGACCAACTCCACGACGTGCCGGACGATCGGCGCACCGCCCGGTTCGTCTGCGTGCTGGCGCTGGCCGATCCGCAGGGGCGGATCGTGCTGACGGCGGAGGACACCGTCGAAGGCATCCTGCGCGAGCCGCGGGGGCGGGGGTTGGGTGCGACCCGCTGTTCCTGATCGACGCGCTCGGCCGGACCACCGCCGAGCTCGAGCCGGGCCAGAAGCACGAGATCAGCCATCAGGGTAAGGCGTTGCGCGCCGGTTGCGGGCGTTGATGGCGGACGTGCGCTTTGCCTTTAAGTGAGCCGCGTCGGACGCCGCCCGTCGTCGCCGCGCTGGCCGGCCCGCCTCGCGCGCCCGGCCGGGCATCGCGGGAGGAGGGCGGTCGGGCGGCCGGTCCGCGGGTCGCGCGGGCCGCGGCGGTCGCAGCCGCACAGGGGGACTCGTCCGAGGGAGAGCATGAGCCGGATCCTCGTGGCCGTCAGCAGCCCGTACGCGGCGAAGAGAGGTGGCCGAGCCGCTCGCGGACATCGCGGCGCATGGCCGCCGAGGTCCTCGTCGTCCACGTCTCGCCCCCCAGCGGCGGGCAGATGCGCGAGCAGGAGCAGGCCGACGGCGAGGCCGCGATCCGCCTGCTGCGCGTTACCTGCAGGAGCGGAACGTGGGCGTGCAGGATTTGCTCATGTTCAGCGACGACATCGCCCGCGCAATCCTGAACACCGCCGTGGAGCGCGGCGACGATGATCGTGCTCGGCCTGACCGGCAAGAACGTCTTCGCCCGCCTGCTGGCCGGGAACGTGCCGGTGGAACTCATCAAGAACACGCCGATCCCCGTCCTGATCCTGAAGGACTGGACCCGGTGCACGGTGTGAACGCGGCCGCGCCCGACATGGTCCGCTACACTCGTGCCGCCGCCATGAAACCGGCTCGACACCGAGTCGCCTTCGCGACGGCGTGTCCGACCTTCGCCGAAGCAGACGCCGTTTGTCACCCGAACGCCACCGCCGCCGGCCACTCTTCCTGATCGCGGCTCGCGCGCTCTTCCTCGTCGCGGCGGGGGCGGGGTTTACGCGTCGTGGCGGTCGATCCGAAAGCCGCCCTCGGCCCGTCGGCTCCGCAGCGGGTCGTCGGTCAACCAACAGCCACGAAGATCGAGCCGCGGCCGCTTTTTCGTCGTCGCCTTTCGCGTTGACCCGGCGTCACGCTGCCCCCGGGGGCGGCCAACGCCGCCGGTCCCGCTGCGACGGGCGGTGCTCCTGTCGCTGGGCGAACTCGACGAAACTCGTGACGGCATGGTCGGGGTGTGGGAAGGCGGGCGCGAGCACGCGGTCGAGGTCCGCTCGCTGACGTTCGTGCCGCCGGGGAACGCGGGGGAACTCGTCGATACCTTGAACGCCGCGATCCGCTCCTGGGGCGCCGACACGGACTGGCGCCGCGTCCGCATCGAACGCGGCGACGCCGCGGGCGACGGCGTCCACGTCCGCCTGGTGCTAACGGACCGGCGCGGCAGGCACGAGGCGTTCGATTATTCCGTGCGCGGCGATGCGGTCGTGCCCACCGCGCGGGGCAGGATCGACCGGTGACGCACTGGGCGTGGCTGAGGGGGTCATACAAGTTTGTGCGGATCGGGACGCGGACAGCGTTCGGCAGGCGCTTGCGGTCTCGCAGTACCCGCGCGAGGCCCGCAGTCCGGCGCCATCAACCTATCGCACTTCGACGACCGAGGGCGGGAATGCATTTGCTCCGCAGAAAGACCGCGGCTTCCGCCCGCGGCTATCAGGTGCGCTCCGCGTTTCTCGGCGTCTCGTTCGCGTCCCTGACGCTCGTCGCAGGCGCGTCGTCCGCGCTGATCGTGGTACGACCGCTCCTTGCTTAGTCACCACCGATTGCCGCACCGCCGTCTTCCTCGGCGGCGTGTCCGTCGAAGGACGCGTCGGCGCTGCCGACCGTCAGCACGCGGGATCGGTGGGTCAGGACGCCGAGTTGGTGCTCCTCGTCCCAGGTGCAGTCGAGCGCGAAGCCGACGTACGCCACGCCGTCCTTCGCCACGGGCAGGACGAGGACGTTGTACAGGCCGATCAGGGGTCGCAGGCCGTCGACGTCCTCGATCGCCGGCATGTGGGACGCGGCGTACTCCTCGCCGAGTTGCGCCACGGAGCTTTGGCGCCACGGGCCGTACACCGCGAAGATGGCGTCCCGGACCGCCGTCGCCACCTCCGCTTCCCGCGACTTCAGGTGCTCGTACGCCGCCCGTTGCTCGCTCGTCGGCGGCGGCGTGTCGTCCGCGCCGCTGGGGCAGATCACCAGCACGCTCGCTTTCCCCGTCGATTTCTTCCGCGAGCCGTGACGCGTTCGGACGTCGAGGAAGCCGGCCCATGCGGGGAAGACGTCAGTCCCCCGCCATTCGTCCCAGGCGGCGGTGAGGCGCGGGAACGGACCCACCTTGATCACGCGCTTCTTCGCCTTCGCCCGCTCCGGGTACCGGCTGCGCAGTCCCATCTCTCGGTAGCTCGCGCCGATCTTCAGCATCTTCGGCGCGATCGGCACCTCACCCGACAGTTGCTTCCGCAGCGATTCCAGAGCCTCGTCCGTGATGCCGAGTGACGCCCGCTCCTGCGGGGCCATCTTCAGCTGGTGGTCCAGCATCGACCGGACCTGGCACAGCGCGTAATGCTCGTCAGACGCGAGGTCGGGGTCGAGGCAGGACAACACCGTATCGCCGGAGACAATGATCGCCCGCAATGCCGCGTGAAAATCGCCGCCGGCGGCTTCGAGTGCGCTGGCGCAACGCGCGGGTAGGGCGCGGCACGCTTCGTAAAGGCGTTTAGCCGGATCGTCACTCGGGGCGGGCATGTTGGGGTTCCACCTAAGGGTTGAACACGAAAGCCGAGGTACGGAGGCACGGAGGTACGAAGGCACGGAGATTGGACAGAGGACCGTGGTGCCCGTCCAGCCCCTTTTAGCCGCAGGCCCGAAGGGCCCGATGTCGGTGGCTCAGATTGCTCCTAGACCACGGATGATGCAGCGGGCGTTTCCCCGCCCGGCGCGCCGCACTCCGGGCAGCGGTCGGGGCTGGCGCGCAGATCGTAGCCGCAGGCGGCGCACAGGCCGGCGGCGCGGCGGTTCGCGCGGCGCAGCGCCCGGCGGTGCCGAACGTGCCAAGCCAGGGGGAGGACCGCGAACGCGACGCAGGCGAGCCACAGTGGCAGCGTCGCGGAATAGGTTCGCACCCGCGCTGCACCGTTGTCCCATTCGAGCCTCGCCATGCCGAGTCGACCGAGGCTCGCGTACTCGACGTACGCCCGGCGGATCTGCGGCGGGAGCGGCGCTGGGGTCGCCAGTGGCAGGAACGCGAGCGGCACGCCCGACTCGTACTTCGACCGCCGCGGCATGGCCGGCACGCTGTAGTCGGGGTTGGTGATTATCGAGGTCGTCCGCTCGACCCGCACCGCACCGCCGCCGAACGTCACGTTCCAATCCCACCGCACCGCCACCGCGTCCGGCGGCACCTCCGGCGCGGGCCGCCCCTTGATGTCCTGCCACAGCCACGCATCGCTAAGGTGCGGCGCCCGCAGCCACATCCCGCCGGCCGCCACACAGAGCAGCAGCGAAACGGCGGCGCAGAGCGTGAACGCGGGGCGGAGGAGGCGGCGTCCCATGAACGACAGTCTACCGCACGGGCGGCGCGTCGAAGTTGCGGGGCGGGCGGAGCGTGGCCTTGGCCTCGACCTCGGCGCCGTCGCGCAACACGGTGACCGTGACCGTGTCGCCGGCGTCGTAGCGCTGGAGCGTCGTGTACAGCTCGTCGGTCGAGCGGATCGGCCGGCCGTCGATGCGGGTCAGCACGTCGCCGCGGAGCGTGCCGTCGCGCAGGATCTCGAACGCGCGCAGGCCGGCCTCGGCGGCGGGGGAGCCGGGCTCGACGTTCAGGATCGGCACGCCCTCCTTCACGCCGATGCGGTCGAGCACGCGGCGGCCGAGCTGGTCGCTGCTGGTCACGCCGAGCTGCGGGCGCACGACGCGGCCCTGGCTGATGATCTGCTCGACCGTGCGGCGGACGAGGTCGACCGGGACGGCGAAGCCGATGCCGGCGCTGGAGCCGGACTGGCTGTAGATCGCGGTGTTGACGCCGATCAGGCGGCCCGCGCTATCGAGCAGCGGCCCGCCGGAATTGCCCGGGTTGATCGCCGCGTCGGTCTGCACGACGTCCCCGATCGGCAGCCCGCCGACGCCCTGGATCGTGCGGCCCAGCGCCGAGACGACGCCGGTCGTCAGCGTCTGGTCGAGGCCGAACGGGTTGCCGATCGCGAGCACGCGCTGGCCGACCTGCAGGTCGTCGCTCGTGCCGATGAGGATCGGCTGGAGCTTCGTGCGCTCGGCGCCGATCTTCAGCACTGCGAGGTCGAACTCCGGCGCCACGCCGACGAGCGACGCGTCGTACGTGCCGTGGTCGCTGAGCGACACGCGGGCGAAGTTCGCGCCCTGGATGACGTGGAAGTTCGTCACGACGTGCCCGTTCGCGTCCCAGATGAAGCCCGAGCCGGTGCCGCTGGGCACCTCGACGACCTTGCGGAAGTTGTCGATCGCCTGGTTCAGGCGGGTGATGTAGACGACCGACGGGCTCGCCTGCTGGAAGACCTCGATCGTCGACTTTTCCTCGGCCGCCAGTTCCCCCCGCGGCGTGACGAGGCGCTGCTGGGGCGCGGGGCCGAACTGCCGGTACGCGAAGTACGCCAGCAGCGCGAGGAACACGACCGTGAGGACGAGGCTGCGCACCACCTCGAAGTTGTTCCGCCGCGGCGACGGCGGCGGCGGCGGCGGCGGAGGCGGAGGCGGCGGCGTGACGGGGCGGTACGCGGGGTCGAAGACGACGGGGGGGCGGTCGTAGAACGGGTCGCGTGTCACGGCGTAAACCGTATCGAAAAGCGGTGGGGCGGTCTACGGGCACTGAAGCACGGCCATCGCGCGTGACGCGCCGCTACCGCGCGCGGCTGCGTCGCGGCCGCCGCGCCCCAGCGCACGCGGGCGAACGTGATCCGCCGGCCGTCCGGCGCGTAGGCCGCGGCGTGGACGACCCAAGCCCCGCGATGAGCGGCACGATCCACGGGTGCGTTACCGCGCGGCGACGGCGAGGTGACCCGCCCACGGCCGACCGCGCCGCCACCGCGGCCGGCGACGCCGAGAGATCAGCGCCGCCGAGGCGGCGGCGGTGATTATTCCAGGTAGGTGTACCCCTCGAGGCCGGACTCGTAGAACTTCAGCAGCACGCGGGACTCGTCGATGCTGAGCTTCTGTTCGCGCAGGGCCTTTTCCACGGTCTTGCGCATCGCGCGGAGCAGGTCGTCGGCGGAGAACTGGACGTACTGGAGCACCTCGCGGACCGTGTCCCCCTCGATCACCTCGTCGATCGACACGTGGCCGCTCTCGTCGACGGTGACGTGGACGGCGTTGGTGTCGCCGAGCAGGTTGTGCAGGTCGCCCAGGATCTCCTGGTAGGCCCCGACGAGGAACGCGGCCAGGATGTAGTCGTCGCCCTGGTAGGGGTGCAGCTCCAGCACGCTCTTGACGTGCCGGCGGTCGATGAAGCGGTCGACCTTGCCGTCGCTGTCGCACGTGATGTCGGCCAGCACGCCGCGGCAGGTCGGCTCCTCGCCGAGCTGGTGGATCGGCATGATCGGGAAGAGCTGGTCGATCGCCCAGGAGTCGGGGATCGACTGGAAGATGCTCATGTTGCAGAAGTACGTGTCGCTCAGCATCGCCTCGAGCCCCTGGAACTCGTCGGGGACGTAGTCGAGGCGGCGGACGATCGTCAGCACCTTCGAGCAGACGCCGAAGAACAGCCGCTCGGCGAGGCTGCGCTGCTCGAGCGAGCAGTAGCCGAGGCTGAACAGGTTGAGCACCGCGTCGCGCGAGAGGTGCGCGTCGTGGTAGTACTCCATGAAGTTCTGCTCGTTCACGCCGAGGAACGTGTCGAACAGGTTCACGACCGGGGCCGGCAGGTCGCGGCGCTGCTCGTCGCCGAGGCGCTCGGGCAGGTCGAAGCGGGCAAATCCGCTCCACCCGATCACGTTGAACACCAGCACGCTGTGGTACGCGACCATCGCCCGGCCGGATTCGCTGATGATCGTCGGGTGCTCGACGTTTCGCTGGTCGCAGATCTCCTTCACGTGAAACACGACGTCGTTGGCGTACTCCTGGAGCCCGTAGTTGATCGAGGAGCCGAAGTCGGTCTTGGACCCGTCGTAGTCGACGCCGAGCCCGCCGCCCACGTCGATGTACTGCAGGCCCGCGCCGAGGCGCTGCAGCTCGGTGTAGACGCGCGTCAGCTCGATGATCGCGGCCTTGATGTTGCGGATGTTGTTGATCTGGCTGCCGAGGTGGAAGTGCAGCAGGTTGAGGCAGTCGCCCATGTCCTGCTTGCGCAGGTACTCCAGCGCGTCGATCACCTCGCTGACGAACAGCCCGAACTTCGAGCGCACGCCGCCGGACTGCTCCCACCGCCCCGACCCGCGGGCCGCCAGCTTCACGCGCACGCCGATGCTCGGCTTCACGTTGTGCTGCTTGGCGTACTTCACGATGAGCTCGAGCTCGCTGAACTTCTCGACGACCGGGATGATGTTCTTGCCGATCTTGGTCGCGAGGATCACCGCCTCGATGAACTCGTCGTCCTTGAACCCGTTGCAGATGATCGGCGTGTCGTTGTCGTCGACGACGGCCATCACCGCCAGCAGCTCCGGCTTGCTGCCGGCCTCGAGGCCGAAGCCGTGGGCCTTGCCGAAGTCGTGGATTTCCTCCACGACGTGGCGCTGCTGGTTGACCTTGATCGGGTAGACGCCGCGGTAGCGTCCCTTGTAGTCGTGGTCATTGATCGCGCGGTCGAACGCCTCGCTCAGGAGGGCGCGGCGGTGCTGGCGGAGGTCGGTGAAGCGGATTAGGCAGGGGAGCTGGATGTCGCGCTCGCGCAGCTCGTCAACGAGCTTCTTCAGGTCGATCTGCTTGCCGTTGCGGTGCGGGTGGACGGCGACGTGCCCCTGGTCGTTGACCGAGAAGTACCCCTGGCCCCAGTTCGAGATGCCGTAGAGCTTCGACGAGTCGGCCGGCGACCAAGGCCCGCGGGCGGGCGCGCCGTTGCCGACCTCGTGGCCGTTGGTGCCCGGGTGGACGTCGCCGGTGGGGCGGGCCTTGGCCTCGACGAGGTCCTTGTCGCGCCCGGGCGTTTCTGCCGTCAACTCCATAGTGCTCTTTCCCTGCAAGTCGTCCGCATTGTCGTCGCCGGCCGTCGGCGTCGTCGCCGAAAAACCGTGAAGTTCAATCGTATCGCAAACCCGCGGAAGTCAACACGTTGGTCGTGATTTTTCGGCAGGGCGCGGCGACCGATCTCGGCGCGGCGGGATTCAAACCATCGGCTGTTGCTGGGTGAGGCAATGAATCGCGCCCAGCCCCCAGATCAACTCGGTGCAATCGATGCCCACCACCTCGTGCTTCGGCAGGTGACCCTGCAGAATCTCCAGGGCCCGGCGGTCGTTCTTGCGGTCGCGGTAGGTCGGGACGAGCAACGCCCCGTTGACGAAGTAAAAGTTGACGTAGGTGGCCGGCAGGCGCTCGCCGTCGTGCGTGACCGGCGACGGCATCGGGATCTCCACCACCTCGAACGGCCGGCCGTCCTGGTCGCGCAGCTTGTCGATCTGCTTGCGGACCGAGCGGAGCACGCGGTAGTTAGCATCGGCCGGGTCGTCCTCAACGCCGACCACGATCTTCTCCGGCCCAATGAACCGGGCGAGGTCGTCGACGTGGCCGTCGGTGTCGTCCCCCTTGATGCCCCCGGTGAGCCAGCACACGTGGCGCTGGCCGTAGTAATCGCGGAGGTACCCCTCGATCTGCTCCTTCGAGAGGTCCGGGTTGCGGTTCTTGTTCAGCAGGCAGTCCGTGGTTGTCAGGACGGTCCCCGCGCCACGCGCGGGGTAGAACACCGGCAACTTCAGGTCGGCGGCGATCCGCGTCGGCACGGCGTCGTCATCGTCGTACGGCGGGTATTTTCCGCCCCACGCGTTGAACCCCCAGTCCACCACCGCCACCTCCCGCTTGAGCCGCGGGCTCGTCGGTGGCACCCGGATCTTCCGCTGGTCCGGCTTGATGCGCACCACGAACGCCGGCCCGTGGTCGCGGCACCAGCTTTCGTTCGTCCTGATCTGGTGGAAGAACACGTTCTTCGTCGGGCAGCCGTAGGCCTTGAGGTCGCGCCGCACGATGTGTTCCCAGTTTTCGTTGGGCACGTTGACGTGAACCTGCTCCCGCCGCTGAATCTCGCACATGATCCGCGCGAGGTTCTCCGGCACCGTGTGATACTTCCCTGGAAACGAGATCCCCTCCGGCCGCGGCCAGGAGAACCACGTGCCGCGGTGGCGGTACCACTCCGGCGGAAAGGTGTAACCGAGGGCGGCGGGGGTCTTGTCGAGGATCTTGAGCTTGGCCATCAGAGTAGCGTGAGTGCGGGCGGACCGGCCGCCGCGGGATCAGCGGAGCGTTGCGACGACGAACATCACGAGCAGGTAAATGCTTCCCATTACGATCGCGGCGGCCGGGAACGTCCGGCTCACCTCGCGTTCGACGAGCCCGGCCAGCCCGAGGATCACGCCCAAGGCCGCCATCGGCAGGCCGAAGCACGACAGCCCGGCCGGTCCCCCCGCGGCCGCGAACGCGAGGTCGATCACGCCGATCGCCCACGGCAGCACGGCGAAGAACAGCGCGGAACAGCCGAGGAACGAATCGCTCCCCCGGTAGCTGAACCACTTGCGGAACCAATCCAGCGGCCGCTGGCCGCCGGGCCGCCCGGCGTAGCCCAGCGTCGGCGGGCGGTCGGGGTCGCGTGTCATCCCGTCACCCGCACGACGGCGTACCAGACGAGGAGCGACGTCGCCACCAGGAGCGCCCGACCGCGCCGACTCGAGCCCGCCGTCGCGTTCCGCGCGCGCGTAGGCCGCGAACATGAACGCGAGCAGCGTCGCGCCGGCACACCCGAGGCCGGCGAGCAGGTCATACCCGCCGCTCAAGCCGTCAGCCGCGAACCAGGATCACAGCGACCACCGACAGCGCGAACGCGAACACGCCGGTCGAGCTTTGCCCCTCGGGAAACGGGTGCCATCGCATCGGCTACCGACCTCCCGTTCAGCGCCGAGGATCGGGAACTACCTGCGGCGGCAGCGGGTGCCGGCGGTGCCACGGCGAGCGCTTGAACGTCAGAACGATGAGCCTCGACCCACCGTGCCCGCCGCTCGTGTCAAACGCTGACGAGTTCCCAACCGTGCCGGCCATGGTAGTTGAGCCGCGTCCTGCATCTCCCGCGGGTTGACGTTGCCGGTGGAGAACAGCCCCGCAATGTACAGGGTATGGACTTGATACTCCCACTGCATAGGCCGCCCAATCAGCTTGACGGGATCCTCGCCGCACGGCGTTTGGTACCTGGTGCATTCTCCACGCATGATACTCACGCCTCGCTTGTGAAGCGTGTTGTTCCGAGGCGTTGTGACCGGGTGCCGAATCAGGAAGACTTCTGCCGCAGGAGCGAAGAAATCCCACTTCGGGTTGAGCTGCAGCGCGTCAATGTACCGCTCTCCGTCACTGTCATTCGTCCAGCACCGATCGAGGCCGGAGAGCGTCAGGCCGACGTAAAGTATTTCACCACCCTCAGAGAAATGGACATAGACGCCGCTCCTTCGTAGCACCGCGTTACTGGCGGTGCTCCTTCCACTGCGCATCTGACCATGCGCGATCCGTCAGTTGGACGTATTCGGGCGACGGAACTCCGGGACGAGGTGACGCCAGAAGTCCTCAACCGCTGGCCAGACGAGCGCCTTACGCGACTCCCGCGTCGATGGCATGGCGTCTCCTTTGTCCGCTCTCACACCGCGTCCACGAACCGCTTGGTCATGTTCTGCAACGCGTCGATCCGCCGGTCTCGCAGGAACGGCCAGTGCGTGCGGCTGAACTCGACGTTCTCCAGGTCGCACTCGACGGTCAGGATCTCCTCTTGATCGATGCTGGCCTTCTTCACGATTTGGCCGTTCGGGCTGGCGACGAAGCTTTGGCCCCAGAACTGGATGCCGTCGTCATTCACCGGCTTGCCGGTCGCGTCGAGGATCTTCTCTAAGCCGATGCGGTTGGGGGCGCAGACGTAGCACCCGTTGGCGACGGCGTGGCTGCGCTGGATGAGTTCCCAACTCTCGTGCTGGGCCTTGCCGTACTCCGCCTTCTCGCTCGGGTGCCAGCCGATGGCGGTGGGGTAGAACAGGATCTGCGCGCCTTGTAGGGCCGTGAGGCGGGCGCCCTCGGGGAACCACTGGTCCCAGCAGATCAACACGCCGATCTTCGCGTACTGAGTTTCCCAGGTGCGGAAGCCGGTGTCGCCGGGCGTGAAGTAGAACTTCTCGTAGTAGAGCGGGTCGTCGGGGATGTGCATCTTGCGGTAGATGCCCTTGATCGACCCGTCGGCGTCGATGACGGCGGCGGTGTTGTGGTACAGGCCGTCGGCGCGCTTCTCGAAGAGCGAGGCGACGATCACCACGCGGTGCTTCTTGGCGATCTTGCAAAACGCGTCGGTGCTGGGGCCGGGGATCGTCTCGGCGGTCTTGAAGAAGCGGTGGTCCTCGATCTGGCAGAAGTACTGGCTGCGGAACATCTCCTGCGTGCAGATGATCTGCGCCCCGGCCTTGGCCGCCCGCTCGACGAGGCGCACCTGGTTGCGGAGGTTCTCGTTCACGTCCTCGACGCACGCCATCTGCGTCAGCGCGACGACCACCTTGCGCGACGCGCCATTGCCGGGACCGGAGATGCGTTGCGATGCGACCGACGACGATGCCGCCCCGGCCGTCCGGGTGCTGCTGCGGGGGCGGGCGCCGTTGCTGCCGGCGGGTTTGCGGGCGGCGGCGGTCGGTTTGGCTGTTTTCTTCTTCATCGGATTAAGGGGACGAATTTCGCGGCGGCATGTTCGCCGAAATGGCCCCAAGTGTATAGCCCGCCACGCGCTCCCGCGCGGGGGCCGCGCCGAGCAGCGGCGCGCCGCTTGTTTCGGCGGCCGGCGCGGCGCCCGCGCCGTTCGCCAGCTTCACACGTAGTCCGCTCCGTGCGTCGCGGGCCGACGCGCCCGACGCCGCGGACGAATTATCGTTGTGATAAGGCCGGGCGCGGGCATAATAAGCACGCCCGGCGGAGATCGCTGTCGTCGCACCCAAGTCCCGTCAACCGACGCCGGCCCGAGGAACCCGATGCCCCGTCACTTCCGCGCACGCTCCGTGGCCGTCGCCCTCGCCTTGCTCCTGCCGTGCTTCCTCCAGGGTCCCGCCGCCCGCGCCGCCACGCCCGAGCAGATCGAGGAGGCGATCAGGCGGGGCCGCGAGTACCTGCTGAGCCAGCAGAAGCCCGAGGGGCGGTGGGAGACCGACGAGAAGCGCAACCCCAAGTCGGGCCACGGCGACTGGAAGACGATGCAGGGTCCCGAGTGGGGCGGCTACAGCTCGATCGCCACCTACGCGCTGCTCGCGTCGGCGCCGAACGTGAACTCGGAACTCCAGAACCCCAAGGTCGCCGCCGCCCTGAAGTTCCTGAAGAAGGCGGACGTCACCGGCATCTACGCGCTGGGCATGCGCACGCAGGTCTGGACGTTCCTCCCCGACGGCCCGGAGAAGACGATCCTCGCCAAGCGCGACGCGCAGCGGATGCTGCTGGGCCTCAACACCAAGGGCGACCCCGGCTCCCGCGGCCTGTGGGACTACGACGACCCCACGAACAACGGCCGCCGCATCGACCACAGCGTCGCGCAGTACGGCGTGCTGGGGCTCTGGGCGTGCGTGCAGGCGGGCGTGCCGATCGAGGACGAGGCCTGGAAGCGCATCGAGCACGCGTGGCGCGACCACCAGTACGCCGACGGCGGGTGGTCGTACAAGGGCAACGGCAAGGACCAGGAGAAGCCCACCCCGTCGATGACCGCCGCCGGCGTCGCCACGCTCTTCCTCACGCAGGAGTTCCTGCTGAAGAACTCCGGCATCGCCTGCCGGGACAGCCTCACGAGCAAGCACATCGACCTAGGCCTGAAGTGGATGGACAAGAACTTCGGCTCGTTCGGCAGCAACTCCTACACGTGGTACGGCGTCGAGCGGATCGGCATGGCGAGCGGGCTGAAGTACTTCGGCGCCAAGGACTGGTTCGCGACCGGTGCCGACGCGCTGGTGAAGTCGCAGAAGAAGGACGGCTCGTGGGTCGGCGGCTTCCCGGGGGCACCGAACTGCCGTCGACGGCGTACGCGGTGATCTTCCTGTCGCGCAGGGCGGGCGGCGATCGCGGTCAACAAGCTCCAGTACGTCTCGGCCGCCGACGAGGCCGCGTCCGAGGTCGCCGCCGCCAAGGCGCCAGCGCCGCCCCCGCCGCCCGCCGCGCCGGACCGCCGCGCCCGCGAACCGGCCGCCCCGCCCGCGGGCGGGGCGGCGAAGGCGAGCCCGACGAGGCGGACCTGATGGTGAAGCAGGCCACGTGGAACCGCTGCCCGCGCGACGTCGCCAACCTCACCGCTGGATCGGCCTGAAGACCGAGTCGGAGTTCGGCTGGCAGATCGTCAACCTCAACGTGACCGCCGCCGACCTCCAGGACGGCGCCGGTCCTGTACATCAGCGGCAGCAGCACGATCGTGCTCGGCGACGACGAGGTCGACAAGCTCCGGCGTACGTCGAGGGGGCGGCATGATCGTCGGCAACGCCAACTGCGCGAAGGAGGAGTTCGTCAAGTCGTTCGGGTCGCTCGCGCACCGCCTGTTCCCCCGCTACGAGTTCCGCAACCATCCGGCCAACCACGTGCTCTTCACGAAGCAGCAGTTCCAGGCCGACCGGTGGAAGTCGCCGCCCGTCGTGCTCGGCCTGAGCAACGGCGTCCGCGAGCTCGTCCTGCTGCTGCCGACGGACGACCCGGCCAAGGCGTGGCAGACCCGCTCGGACCGCACGCGCGAGGAGCTGTTCCAGCTCGGCGGCAACATCGTCTCCTACGCGATGGACAAGGCCCGCCGCGTCTACAAGGGCCAGGGCGCCGTGATCGCCGACGCCGGCGTCAAGCCGCAGCGGACGGCCCGCGTCGTGCGCCTCGCCGCCGGCCCCAACGCCGACCCGGAGCCGGGCGGGTGGCGGCGGGTGCGCAACCTCGTGAAGAACACCGCGAAGCTCGACCTGAAGGTGGAGTCCGCCCCCGCGTCCGTCGAGAAGCTGCGCGGGGCGGCGCTGGTGCACCTCACCGGCACGACGAAGTTCGCGCTGAAGCCGACCGAGCGGGCGGCGCTCAAGGCGTTCGTCGAGGCGGGCGGCACGCTCGTGGTCGACGCGGCCGGCGGCAACGCCGACTTCGCCGACGCCGCCGAGGACGAGCTGCGCGCGATCTTCGGCGAGACGGCCAAGGCGCAGCTCGAGCAGCCGCTCGACGCCAAGCACGTCGTCTACCAGATGCCCGACGCCGCCGTCGCCCGCTTCGCGTACCGCCGGTTCGCCCGCGAATTGCTCGTGGGCAAGCTGAACATCCCGCGCGTGCGCGGGCTGACGATCGGCAAGGGGGACCGCGTCGGCGTCTTCTTCAGCCGCGAGGACCTGACCGCCGGCATGGTCGGCCAGCCGGTCGACGGCGTGATCGGGTACGAGCCGGCGACGGCGACGGCGATCATGCGGAACATCGCCGTCTACGCCGCCAACGGCGGCCGCGCCGCGCCCCCGGCGACGCAGCCGACGAAGAAGCCCGCCCCCAAGCCCGCCGTCGCCGGCCCGGTCGACCCGCTGGCCCCGCCGCCCGCCCCGGCGAAGCCGGGGACGAATCCGCCCGCCGCGCCGGCGCCCGCCGAGCCGCTCCCGTTTTAATGCATCGTTGGAAGGTCGTAGTCGCCCCGGCGGGAGACCGCGGGAGCAAGCTCCCACGGCGTTCGAGGATGCTGGAGCGGGTCTACCCCCACTCGTAGCGCGTCATCCCGAGGGGAGCGGTAGCGACCAGAGAGATCTCGCGCTGGAGAAACTCTACCGAGTCGCGAGAAGGGGCGACAATTCGCGGGATGAAGGTGCTCGATTCGGGGTCGCACCTGAAGTTGATGTGCTCTGAACGGCGAGCGTCGAACGTCCGATCTTTCCATCCGTCCGACGGATGTTGCACTATCCGTCGGACTCGGAGTTTCCGCCGAAATCGCCGGGGCACGTCCTGTCCGGTCGAGCATCACCGCGCGGCCGTCGCCGCCGCTGCGATGTCGAGAATGAACCGTTCGACGTTCGCGGCGGCGTTGCCGACGCCGGTTTTGGACTGGTGGTCGACCTGGGCGAGCAGGTCCAGCGCCCGCGCGTAGCCGCGGTCGCCGAGGCGGTCGCAGGCGCGCTGGAACTGGGGCATGCGGTCCTTGTACTTCCACGTCATCTTGCCGGTCCCCGGCCCGCGGCCGCGCTTCGAGGCGAGCACGACGCCGACGTCCTCCAGCCACATGCCGAGCCACGTGACGGCCTTGAACTCGCTCGACGGGTCGAGCTGCACGAGCTGCCGCCAGCGCCGCAGCGCCGCCTCGGCGTTGCCGAGCGCGAGCTCGATCGTCATGTCCTTCAGCTCCTGCTCGCGCTGGAACGCGACGGCCCCCTCCACGAGGTCCGGCCCCACCTTGCCGCCGTCGGCGAACAGCGCCAGCTTCGCCAGCTCGTTGTCGAGCCGGCCGAGGTCGGCGCCGATCAGGTCGCGCAGCAGTTCCGCCGCGTCTGGCGTCACGGTCACGCCGTGCGCCGCCTTGCCGCGCTGCACGATCCAGCGGGGCAGCTCGCCGACCCTCGGCGGCTCGCACGACTCGATCGCGCCGACCTTGGCGATCGCCTTGGCGATGCGCTGCGTCATCGGCAGCGACGCCAGCCGCAGCACGAGCGTCGCGCCCTCGGAAGGCTTGTTCACGTAGTTCTCGAGCGGCTCGCGGAAGCGGGTGATGAAGGCGTCGGCGTCGCGCACGACGACGAGCTTGGCGCCGCCGAACATCGCGAAGCTGCGCAGCTCGTCGAGCACCGCCGACAGTTCCGCGCGCTCGCCGTCCACGTCGACGCGCTGCACGTCCGGCGGCATCCGCTTCACAATGTCCGTCAACTTCTGGAGTTGCAGGAACGCGTCGGAGCCGACGAGGGCGTAAACGAGCTTAACCATACGACCTGTTTTAAGTTACGGGTTCTTGACGTCAACGAACCGGCGGGTAAGAAGCTTCGTTGTAGAAGGAAAATCGGCTCGATTTTATCGGGCGAGTCGGCCGATCTATTCCACTAAGCAATGACTCGAAGGCATGAGGCCTTCGCGTGGGCCGCCGGCTACCGGGCATCGGGAGAGTGTATGTCCAACCCTTACGCAGCGTTCTGTGAGGACTTCTACGTCAACATGCGGCTCGGCTCGCAGCTCGCGCTGCCGCACAACCGCGAAACGCTGCTCCACTTCTTCGAACGCGTCCAGAAGTCGTACCCCACGATGACGCGCTTCCGCAAGAACGACAACGGCGAATACAACTTGGAAGAAGACCGCGGCGGCCACGCCTACCGCTGGATCAGCATGGAGGCCAAGCGCCTCTCCAGCGGCCACGTGAACCCGTCGAGCATCGAGGAATCGCTCAAGCTCCACGGCCTGCTGCTGGAGATGGCCCCGTGCCACCTCGGCCTCAGCCCCGTCGAGATCGATTACCTCGACGTGCTGTTCGGCTTCGACCTCGCGTTCGGCGGCAACCACGACGAGATCATCGCCGAGAGCCTGCTGCCCGAGTCCCCGCTGACGTGCCTCACCGAAGAACCCGGCGCGCGCGCGGTCGACTTCCAGCCGACCGTCACCGTCGCGCTCAGCGACGACTGCCGCCTCCAGGCCCGCATCGACGTGGTCACCCGCACCAACAGCTACCAGGTCCGCACCGGCGACTACGGCGACGACGTGATCAGCGTCTACTGCATCCTCCGCCGCTACTGGGGCGACCGCCCGCGCGAGCCGATGCAGAACCTGATGACGCAGATGGCCGAGCGCGCCGAGCAACTGTGCGAGTCGTACATCATCCCCCGCGTCTTGCGACCGATCTCCTCCGCGATCGCCTCACGGTCCTAGCCGATCCGCATCGGGTCGCGTGGGCAGACCCACCGCCCCGACCACCCAACCTTTTAGCCGCCAGCCCGAAGGGCTAGCTGTCTTCCGCCCGAAACGGTCGCAACCGCTCCCGCGCCCGACATCCGAACCTCCATCCATCAGCCCCCGTCCGCGCCGCTTGGCGTGCGGCCGGGGGCTGATGTACGATTCGCCTCGCGATGACCGGCGCACCGACCGACATTCCGATGGACGCCGCCGGCGTGCTGGACCGCGCGCGGCAGCGGGCCGAACGCCTCGCCCGCGAGTTGACCGATCACCGGCGTTCGCTCGACGCTTACGCCGCCACCGCCGACGCATCCACCGCGGCCGAAGGGCTCATCGCCCTCGACGAGGCGGCGGCGGCGGCGGGGGCGCTGCTCGAGCGACTTCGTCTCGGGTGCCCGCCCGGCCCGGCCGCCCCAGGCGAAGCGGAAGACACCTCCCCATGACCACCGCACCCGACGCCACCGCCGCCGCGCCGCACGACGCCGACGAGATCACGGCCCGGGGCTCGACCGAGTACCGCGTGAGGCGTTACATCCTGATCCTCCTGATGGTCGGCGCCGGCCTGTGGTTCGCCTACGACGGCTGGGTGGGCTACCCGGCGGACAACGCCAAGGCCGCGCAGCTCGGCGCGGCGAAGATGCCGCACTCGGACCTCGACATCACGATCCAGAAGATCCTCGCCTTCACGCTGCCGCCGCTGGGGCTCGCGCTGCTCGCGTGGACGCTCTACAACTCCCGCGGCACGATTCGCCTCCGGGGCGACGTGCTCCACGCGCCCGGCCACGGCGACGTCCCGCTCGACGCCGTCCGGCAGATCGACAAGACCGACTGGGACCGCAAGGGGATCGCCTACCTCGACTACCAGACCCCCGCCGGCCGCCCCGGGCGTGTCCGCCTCGACGACTTCGTCTACGAGATGAAGCCGATCCAGTCGATCCTGAAACAGCTCGAAGCGAAACTGCTGCCGCCCGAGGAAACCGCGCCCGCGCCGACGACCGAAGACGCGGTGTGAGGGGCAGGGGGTTGCGACTTACCGTGCCCGTTCAGCGGGCTCGCTTGCGAGCGGGTTCTCTGCGTGCTGCGGAGCGACGGCGCTCTGGAACATCGGAACCGGGTTCCACGGGTTCGACGACTGGTACCCGCGGCGCGCGCGGAAGCGCCTCGCAAGCGAGGCCGCTAAACGGGAGCAGATACGAGTTCGCGACGTTGCGAAGCTACCAACGAAGAACGCCCGGACCTTGCGGTCCGGGCGTTCTGGTGTTGCGTTCGATGCCAGGTCGGTCAGCCGTTCTTCGTGACTTCGATGATCGACTGGGTCTTGATGACCATCTGAGTGTCGTCGAAGAGGTGGAAGCTCTGGACGAGCAGTTCGTGGCTGCGGCGCTCGATGTCGAGCACCCCCAGGAAGCCGCCGCCGTCGGCGGTGGCGGGGACCTCCGAGGTCATCAGCTCGCGCTTGGCGGCGTAGGTGACGATCTCGTGGCGGGTCGCGTCGTAGAGTGTGGGGGTGAGCTGCTCTTCCTGCGTGCTGATCATGTACTTGATGTTGCCCGCGTGGGTCATCTCGTGGTACTTCTCGCCGCGGCAGGGGATCGACTGGATCAGGTTCCGGTCGTTGAGCGAGCCGTCGTGGTTCATCAGGATCACTTCCGTCAGCGTGTTCTTGCCGGCGGAGAGACTGATGACGTGCCCGCCCTCGACGAGCCAGACGTCCGCCTCGTACGCGCGGCGGGTGACCTGCTCGCTGCCGAGGATGTTGAAGAGTTCGGGGTGAAGGGCACGATGGTAAAGGAGGAGCGATAGCCCGCCACTGCGCCGTTGTTTGGTTCGGTTGCTCATGGGCATCCGTGCTCTTTCTAGAATCCCGATGGGCGGAATTCGGTTGGTGAATTAAAGAACAGAAGCTGGCTGCTTCCCCGGCGAACCGGTCAGGTTCCCCCTCATGGTCAAGCCACGGAAGAGGGGGAGCTCCACCATCCATGGTGAGCTACCAAACCGCCGACAGGTTCATTGCCGGCCCGCACCATGCGAGCCATCAGTTCCGGGGGATTATAGAAAACCCTATCCCAATGGACAGAAAATAATTTGCTGTTACAGGACGCGGAACGCGTACAGCAAATCGTAAGCGGCATGACTACCGGCGGTTACTCCGAACCCACGGACCGAGAAAAGTGCCCCAAAATAGACGCCGGCGATGGTGCGGAAGACAAACGTCCGCATGTGGAACTGCTCCGCCCCCAAGTAATGGTACCCGGCGAACAGAACCGCCGCCGTCACCACCACCAATAGATTGCTCCGTTTCGCCCCCACCCCGAGCGTGTCCCGGACGATCAGGCTCAGCACCGACATCAGCAGCAGCCGGAAGACGAGCTCTTCGTAAAGCCCTGCCCCGAGGCAAATTGCGACAAGGTCGTGCGCCGGCTCGTTCGTCGACAACCCCGCCAGCAGGCGGCCGGAGAGCGCGAAATCGAGCAGCGACCCCAAGGCAATCAGCGGGACCGACAGCACGAGGCTTTCGAAAGCCATACCGAACAGGTAGGGGATTCGCACCCGCCATTCGTACTTCTTCGAGACGTGCCACCCCAGCAGCATCCCGAAGACGGCGGCGGCGGGGAGGTAGCGGCCGGTGGCGCCGAACAGGCCGAAGAACTGCTGCATCAGGGTGAAGGCGATGATCGGCGCGGGGGCGCGGTCGCCGAGGATCCCGCCCCAGGCGTTGGTCGAGAACTCGTAGATCACGATCATCGGCAGGACGAACACGAGGCTCGTCAGCGGCCGGTGGGAGTGCTCGAGGTAGTTGAGGATCAGCCCGTCGTCGTCGCCGTCGTCGAAGGCGGCGGCGGGGGCCGTCACCGCCGCGGCCGACGCGCCCGATCCGGCGCCAGCGGCACGGCTCATGAACGTCCCTCCCGCGCCGCGTCCTTCGTCGTCTCCATCTGCGTCTGGCAGATGCGCGTGACGCGCACGGCCCGCGCGCCGCGGAACTGGCCGATCTTGCCGACGAACTTGTCCTTCCCCTCGACCTGGATCAGCACGTCGCGCTCGCACCCCTTGTCGGTCGTGATCACGTCGCCGACTGCCAGCGACATCAGCTCGCTCACGCTGATCGTCGTCTGCGCGAGGAACGCCCGCATCTCGACCGGCGCGTTGTGCACGCTGCGGGTGAGCTTGCGGACGTGGTCCTCCTGCCCGCCCTTGCGCTGGTAGCTGAACCAGTTCTGCGCCGCCAGCACGCCCATGATCGGCTCGATCACGTTGTACGGGATGCAGAGGCTCATCGTGCCGGCGCGGTTGCCCATCTTCAGCTCGAAGCCGACGACGACCACCGTCTCGTTCGGCGGCACGATCTGGACGAGCTGCGGGTTGGACTCGAAGTCCTCGACCTTGAAGTTCACCGGCGTCAGGTTGCTCCACGCCTCGGACAGGTGGTGGGTCGCCCGGTCGGTGATGCGCTGCACGAGCCGCTGCTCGATCTGCGTCAGCGGCCGCTGCGGGATGAACAGGTCGGCGTTGGAGCCGCCGAGCAGGCGGTCGAGGACGGGGTAGATGATGAGCGGGCTGATTTCGAGGCAGAGCTGGCCGTCGAGTTGTTCGGCCTTGAGCAGGTTGAAGCAGGTCGGGTTCGGCAGCGAGTGGATGAACTCGCTGTACGTGAGCTGTTCGATGTGCGCGACCGACACCTCGATGATGGTGCGGAGGTAGCCGGACAGCGCCGCGCCCAGATTGCGGCCGAACCCCTCGTGCAGGGCTTCCAGCGCCCGCATCTGGTCCTTCGACACGCGCTCGGGGCGCTTGAAGTCGTACGTCTGCACGTCGGCCTGCGCCGGGCCGCCGCCGCCGAACACGCCCGCGCCCGATTCGCCGCCGGCGGCGCCGCCGCGGCCCATCTGGCCGGTGTCGACCGCGGCGAGCAGGGCGTCCACCTCGGATTGGTCCAGTACGTCTGCCACGGCCGAGCGGCCTCCCTGCCGCCGACGACGCCCCGGCGAACCGCCGCCGCGCCCTCCCGGCGCGGACGACCCTCTCCCGGCGAGCGCCCGTCTTCGGTCATTATCGGACCCCGCCCGGTTTTTTCTACAACCGGGCGCGGGGACAACGGCGGATCGTTCCCCTGCTCGACTCCCGTCGCACGCATCGCATCCGCGTCGTATTATTAACGTGGTCCAATCGTGCCCGTAACACTTCGGCCCCGTTTCGCGAATCGAAGATGAACACACCCCAAAACCCGATCAGGAACGTCCTCGTGCTCGGCGCCGGCAGCGCCGGGCTTCTCGCGGCGATCTCGCTGAAGCGCAAGTGCCCGCACCTGACCGTCCGCGTGCTGCGCAGCTCCGACATCGGCGTGATCGGCGTCGGCGAGGGGACGACGCCGAACTTCCCCAAGCACCTGTTCGAATACCTCGGCATCCGCCGTTCGGTCTTCTACAAGGCCGCCCAGCCGACGTGGAAGCTCGGCATCAAGTTCCTCTGGGGCCCGCGCCAGCATTTTTACTACGCGTTCGGCACGCAGCTCGACCTCCAGTGGAACGACCTGCCGCGGGCCAACGGGTACTACTGCGACGAGGACCTCCCGCCGACCAACCTGCCCGCCGCCCTCATGGAGCGCAACAAGGTCTTCGCCCGCCAGCCCAACGGCGCGCCCGACGTGCAGCCGTGGCACGCGTTCCACATCGAGAACCACAAGCTCGTGTCGTTCCTCGAGGTCGTCGCACGCGACCTCGGCATCGAGTTCATCGAGGGCAAGGTCGCCGGCGCCGTCCGCGGGCCGGCGGGCGTCGAGGCGGTCGTGCTCGACGACAACCGGCGGGTCGACGCCGACTTCTTCGTCGACGCCAGCGGGTTCCGCAGCGAACTGCTCGGCCGCGCGCTCGAGGAGCCGTACGTCAGCTACGCCGACGCCCTGTTCTGCGACCGCGCGGTCATCGGCGGGTGGGAGCGGACCGACGAGCCGATCCTGCCCTACACCGTCGCCGAGACGATGGACGCCGGCTGGGCGTGGCAGATCGAGCACGAGCACTTCATCAACCGCGGCTACGTCTACTCCTCGGCCGCCATCTCCGACGACGACGCCCGCGCCGAGTTCGTCCGCAAGAACCCTAGGGCCGCCAAGGACGGCCGCGTCGTGAAGTTCCGCTCCGGGCGCTACCGCCGGCTGTGGGTCGACAACGTCTGCGCGATCGGCAACTCGGCCGGCTTCGTCGAGCCGCTCGAGGCGACCGCGCTGATGATCGCGTGCAGCCAGTCGCAGGGGCTGGTCGACATGCTCCAGCACTGCGGGTACGCGCCGACGCAGACGATCCGCGACCTGTACAACCACCTGTTCGCCACGAGCTGGGACAACACGCGCGACTTCCTGGCGATCCACTACAAGCTCAACACGCGGCTCGACACGCCGTTCTGGCGGCACTGCCGCAACGACACGAACGTGAACGACCTGCAACCGCTGCTGAAGTTCTACGACGAGAACGGCCCGACCGGCTTCGGCCGCTACCACCTGCGCGGCACGGTCGAGAACGACTTCGGGATCGACGGCTACCTCGTGATGCTCGTCGGCAACCGCGTGCCCTACGAGGGCCGCCACCGCCCGACCGAGACCGAACTGCAGCGCTGGCGGCAGCACCACGCCCAGATCGCCGCCGAGGCCGACACCGGCATGGGCGTCGCCGAAGCCCTCGCCTACGTCCGCCACCCCGGCTGGCAGTGGAGTTCCGAAGCCCCGGCCGCCCAGGGGTGATGGCGGGGGGTAGCAGATGATCTCGCTCGTACGGTGTCCCTGCCCGGATCGACGTGGCGATCATCCGATTCGGGCACCGCATTACGCGGCCGACGCGCATGACCGGACGTCACGGGTCGACGCCAGACCCGTTAATTGCGTCTGAAACTATCGTCAGACACGTCTCGCGTGTCACCGACGATCGTGCGGGGCGGCCGGCAATGTTGCGGTAGGGGCCGAGGCTGGGGCGGTCGTGGCGCGCGGCCCGGCCGGGGGCACGTCCCACTCGTACACCTCCGACCGCAGCGCCGGCTGCCACTTGCCCGGGAACGCCGGGTTGTTCATGCCGCCCTGCGTGCCGAGGAGCTTTTCGCCGTCGCGGCGGAACGCGAGCCAGTGCGCGTAGTAGCCGAACGGAAGCTTTGCGACGTCGGCGAAGCCGCCGTCGGCGTCCGTGTCGCGATCGGCCTCGCCGTCCGCGCCGGCATCATCGAATTGGAACAGTCGAGCCGTGCCCCCGTTGGCGACCGCCAGGATCGGGCGCGTCGGGTGCACGGCGACGGCCGCGGCGTTGCGGAGCCTCGGCACGCGGGCGAGGTGCCGGCCGGTTTCCGCGTCCCACCGGTCGACGCGCCCCTTGCCCATCGCGGCGAAGATCGATGACCCGTCGCCGGTGACCGCGACGCCGTGGATGTCGACCCGGTTCCGCGTGCCCGCGACGGCCGGCGTCTCCGGCGGCGCCGCCGGGTCGGGCGGGTCGGGCGGCAGCGGGTAGAGCGCGTGCCGCCGCAGCGGCCGGCGGGCGATCAGGTCCCACACCACGACCGAGCCGTTGCTGCCGCCGGTGACGGCCCGCGCGCCGTCGGGCGACACCGTCCCGCACAGGACCATGTTGCCGCGGTCCTCGTCGACGTGCCGCCCGATCTCCTCGCCGGTGGCCGCGTCCCAGAAGCAGACGTGCCCCTCGTACGAGCCGGTCATCGCCGAGCCGTCCGGCGTGAACGCGACGAACCCGACCGGCGCCGCCGAGCCGTCCTCGAGCATCGCGATCAAGTCGCCGGTGCGCGCGTCCCAGACGTACGCCTCGCCGTCGCTCGCCGCCGTGGCGACGCGCGTGCCGTCGGGCGAGAACGCCGCGTCGTACAAACCGCCGGAGTGCCCCTCGAGGCGCAGGAGTTCGCGCCCGTCTGCGGCGTCCCAAATGCGGGCGGTGCGGTCGTTGCTCGCGGTGACGACGCGCGTGCCGTCCGGCGAGTAGGCCGCCGTCCGCACGCCGTCGGTGTGGCCCCGGTAGGTGCCGAGGGGGACGCGCCGCAAGATCGACGCGTTCTGCCGGTCCGGTTCCTCCTCGACCGCTTCCTGCTCGCCCGGCTGCTTCCCGTTCGCTCGTTGCCCGCCCGCCTTGTCGGCGTCCGCCGGTTGCGTCGCCGCCTCCGCCTGAAATCGCGCGAATGACGGCGCCGGCGCGGTCAGCTCGCCCACGTCTTCCGTCCGATGTCGCAGGACGACGACGGCCGTCGCCACCGCCGCCGCGGCGATGACGAGCGCGGTGATGATCGATCGGCTTCGCGTCATGCTGAATCGGCCCCGGCGTGATCTCTCGCGCGGATTGTATTCCGCGGACCGACCGGTACAACAAGACGGCGTGCCAACGGCAACGACCATTCCGCGCGCGGCCGTCTCGGTCGCGATGTTTTTCGCGACCGTCTGCGTCGCCGCGCCGAACGCTTTGCTCGCGGCCCCGCTGTCCACCCGGGCGACGGACCTGGCGTGGGACCCCGGGCAGCCGAGCTACTTCGACGACGCGAAGCCCGCGGAGGTGCAGGCGATCTTCGACGACCTCGGCGCGGCCGTCGCGGCCGAGCGCGAGGCGGCCAGCCGCCGGCTCATCAACCTGCCCGGCTCGGCGTTGGAGCAGGTCGCCGCGTTCGCGAAAGACCCCGGCGCGTCGCCCGAGGTGGCCGCCGCGCTCCGCCGGGCGCTGCCGATCCTAAAGGCTCGAGCGCGGATCACCCGCCGCGTCCGCCGCGCCGCCGACGAAACGGTCCGCGGCGCGGTCGCGGCGTACGACGCGGTCGGCACGCGGGACTACTGGGACGCCGACGCCCGCGCCGCCGCCCGCCTGGCCCTCCGGCCCGTCCCGCTGCGCCCGCCCGCCGAGGCCGACGCCGCGGCGGTGGCCGACCGGCTGCGCCGCGTCGTCGACTCCGGCTGCGAGGACCCGCTCGTCCACTTCCTGCTCGCCGCCGCGGAGTGGCCGCTGCCGACGACCGATCGTTGGGAACTCGTGCAGCGATACGGCCAGGCCGCCACGCGCCTCGTCCGCAGCGCGTACCCGAGCCGCTGGAAGATGACCGCCGGCGCCCGGTACCTCGTCGACACGGTCGCCTACCCGAACACGGTGGCGCGCGACGCCGTGCTGGAGCACCTGCCGGAGGTCCTTCGAGCCGCTCCCGACTGGGAGGACGCGTTCGAGCAGGCGGAACTAGCGTACCATGCGCTTCGGCACGATCCCCAGGGGCGGCCCGGCGCGTTCAAGGCCGTCGCCGCCATCTACGCCAAGGCGCGGCCGGCGGAAGACCCGGGGCTGCCGACGCTCGAGGGCATCCACCTCATCGATCACGCGTGGGAGGCCCGCGGCACCGGCTGGGCGGACTCGGTCGGCCGGCGGGCCTGGGCGCAGTTCGAGGAGCGTCTGTCAGGCGCGTCGGCGGCCCTGACGCGCGCGTGGGAACTCGACGACACCAACGCCTGGGCCGCCACCGGCATGATGCAGGTCGCGATCGGCCTCGGCCACGGCGACGAGGACGTCGCCCGCTGGTACGGCCGCGCGATGGCGGCCGACCCGGACAACCGCGGGCCGGGCGACGTGCGCATCACGTCCCTCCTGCCGCGGTGGGGCGGCAGCCACGAGGCGATGCTCGCCTTCGGGCGCGCGTGCTTCGCCACCAACAACTTCCGCGGCCGCACGGTGATCGACCTCGTGAACGTCCACCTCATGATCGCGCGCGAGGTGCCGGACGGGCGGGCGTACCTCGCGCGCGACGACGTGGGGCGCGACGTGGCCGCGTGCTACGAGGGGTACCTCGCGCTCTACCCCCGCTCGACGTGGCACCGCAGCAAACTCGCGCTGCTCGCCTGCGAGGCTGGCCGCTGGGCCGACACCCGCCGCCTCTTGGGTCGGGTCGGCGACGCCCCGAACCTCGACGTCTTCGGCAGCCGCGCCGTCTACGACTACTACCGCCGCAAGGCGGCGGGCGACCCGTGGTAGGTGACGGCGCTCCATTGCGAATCTAGCGGATGCCGTCGGTCTGCTAACACGTCGTTCAATCGCGTGAATTCGGTTTTGGCGACGTCGATTTCCATCTCACGAGCTCGCGTCTCTGCGATGGGCGCGCCGTGCGGAACCCCGGCAGCAAGCTGTCGGGGGCGTTCGGGGATCGATTCGGAGTGAGGTTCGCTCGCGCTCGCGTTTTAGCGAACGTGCCCGTCGCCGGTGACGACCCACTTGTAGGTCGTGAGGTCGGAGGCGCCCATCGGGCCGCGGGCGTGGAGCTTGTCGGTGCTGATGCCGATCTCGGCGCCGAAGCCGAACTCGCCGCCGTCGGTGAAGCGGGTGCTGGCGTTGACCATCACGCTGGCGCTGTCGACGCGCCGCACGAACGCGTCGGCGGCGCGGGCGCTCTCGGTGAGGATGCCGTCGGTGTGGTGCGAGCCGTGCTCGTTGATGTGGTCGATCGCCTCGTCCATCGAGTCGACGACCTTCACGCCGACGACGAAGCTCAGGTACTCCGTGTCCCAGTCGTCCGCCGTGACGGGCTTCGCTTTCGCGTAGAGCGCGCGGGCGCGATCGTCGCCGCGCACCTCCACGCCCTTGGCGGCCAGGTCCTCGCACACCTTCGCCAGCAGGCGCGGGGCTGCGTCCTTGTGGAACAGCAGGTGCTCGACGGCGTTGCACACGGCGCCGCCGGGGTAGCTCGTCTTCGCGTTGACGCAGACCGAGCGGACGTGCTGCTCCATCCCGGCGGTGTGGTCGTCGACGTAGAGGTGGCAGTTGCCGTCGTAGTGCTTCAGCACCGGGATCGTGGAGTCCTTCACGACGGCGGTGATGAGGCTCTTGCCGCCGCGGGGGATGACCAGGTCGATGTAGCGGTCGAGCTTCAGCAGGTGCGGCACGAGCGCGCGGTCGGTGCTCTCGACGAGCTGCACCGCCGCGGGGTCGATCGCCGATTCCTTCAGGGCCTGCGCGATGATCGAGACGATCGCGCGGTTGGAGTGGAAGGCCTCCTTGCCGCCGCGCAGGACGATTGCGTTGCCGCTCTTGAGGCACAGGGCGGCGGCGTCGCTGGTGACGTTGGGGCGGCTCTCGTAGAAGAACAGGACGACGCCGATCGGCACGCGGCGCTTCTCGACGCGCAGGCCGTTGGGGCGGTTGTACCCCTCGATCGTCTGGCCGACCGGGTCGACCTGGGCGGCGATCTGCTCGACGCCGTCGGCCATCGCGTTGACGCGCTTGTCGTTGAGCTTCAGCCGCTCGATCAGCGCCGGCGCCAGGTCCGCCCGTCGCGCCGCCTCGACGTCGGCGGCGTTGGCCTCGATCAGCGCGTCGCGCCGCGCCCGCAGGGCGGCGGCGACGCGGCGCAGGGCGGCGTCGCGGGTCGCGCCGGTCAGGGTGGTGAGCTGCCCGGCCGCCCGCCGCGCGGACCGGCCGAGGTCTTCGACGTACGACGTCCAATCGTCCATGACCGTATTGTAGCGGGCGCGGCCAGGGAATGAACGCGGCCCGCCGGAGCGGGGCGGGGCGCGGCGGAGCGGGGCGGAGCGCGGCGCGGCGCGGCGGAGCGCGATGCGGCCAGGCGGATCGGGGCGGATCGGGACGCGGCGGGGCGGACGCGGGCCGAGACGGGGACAACGTAACGCGACGGGATTGGCGCGGACCGGGGCGGTGGCCGGCCGGGCGGGGGTCACTCCGTGGCGCCGCGCTCGCCGAGGCGGAACTCGATCGTGCGCTGCACGTCTTCCGGCGTCGCCTTCACGCCCTCGGGCAGGTCGTACTTCACCGGCGCACGGCGGGACGCCGCGCCGCCGGCCAGCGCCTGGAGGTCGTCGGCCGTCACCTCGAACCGGGCCCGCGGGACCGCGCCGCCCGCGCGGATCACCGCGATCTGCTCGGCCGGCCCGACGACGGTCACGTCCGTCAGGCTCGCCTCGTACTCGAGGTACGGCGCGTTCTGGTTCGGCCGGCTGATGAACGTGACCGCGACCGGGATCGCCGCCAGTTCCAGCCGCTCGTCGGCCTGCTTCACGACGAGGTCGGCCTTGACGCTCGTCGTGGCGAGGCGGGCGTTGGGGTCGTTGAGCGGGACCTTCACCCGCACCTGCACGTCCTCGTGGCGGCCGGGCGTCTTGATCTGCCGCAGCGTGTCGGCGTCGACGTAGGCGACGATCGTCTGCGGCGCGGCCTCGAAGACCGACCGCGGCGCCCGGAGCAGCACCGTCGGCGGGTCGAACGTGGCGATCTCGAGGTTCGTGACGCCGTCGGGGACGCGGACGTCGATCTGCCGGTCCTCGAGCACGTCGACGAAGATCTCCACGACGCTCGGCCGCAGGTTCTCGACCACGATGCCGTTGCTGGCGAAGCGCGGGTCGTTGGCGACGGCCTCGGCGCTGACGGTGTGCTCGCCCGGCTCGACCGTGCCGATGTCGAAGCGGGCGCGGGCGACGCCGTTGCGGAAGTCCTCGCGGACGCGCTCGAGCTGCGCGCGCGGGCCGCTGAGGTCCGCCGTCAGCCGCCGGTCGGCGGGCGACCGCACGGTGATCACCTGCCCGCCGACGTTGCTCGTCAGCTCGATCGGGATCTGGAAGTTCGGCAGCGGCTCGACCTGTTCGCGCTCGGCGTAGACCCAGATCAGGACCGTCAGCGGGCCGACCCAGAAGAACGCCTTGAGCCCGGCGACGAGCTGCTCGCGGGAGAACGTGTCGCGGAACGACCGCCGCGTCGCCGACACGAAGTAGTTCAGCGCCGACCGCTTCGGCGTCGGCAGGTGCGTCGTCAGCGCCGGCGGCATCGGCGTGGCGTCGAAGGTCGAGGCGTCGTCGGCGTCGTCGTGGTCCTTTGGCATGCTCGTCTCTGCTACTGCTGCGTCCCCCGGGGAAGCCGCCGTCTCTCGCGCGCGCGGGCCGCGCGGCGGCTCGGTCGCGTGCGGCGGGCCCCTCCCGTCGTCGTTCGTGGGTGGTTTCGCCCCGCGGCCCCGGGAGGGGCGGCTCGAGTCGGCCGCGGGGCTAGGCCGCTTGTCTCACCGGGCCGCCGCCGCCGCCGACGCGCCGGCCGAGCAGTTCGCCGAGCAGGCCGCGCAGGCCCTCGGGCGTGAGCTTGCGGATCAGCTGCCCGCGCTCGGCGCTGCTGACGTCGCCGGTCTCCTCCGAGACGACCACGACCACCGCGTCGCTCTCCTGGCTCATGCCGACGGCGGCGCGGTGGCGGCTGCCGAGCTCGCGCTCGAGGTCGCCGCTCTCGGCGAGCGGGAACTGCACGCCCGCGTAGGCGACGCGCCCCTGGCTGACGATCACGCCCAGATCGTGCAGCGGGCTGTTGGGCCAGAAGATCGTGTTGAGCAGGTCGGCCGACACGTCGGCGTTGACGCGCGTGCCGCTCTCGGCGATGCCGCCGAGGCCCACCTCGCGCTCGATCGCGATCAGCGCGCCGATCTTCCGCCGCGAGCAGAAGACCGCCGACTCCACGATCGACTCGATCTCCTCGTTGATCTGGTCGGAGAACCCGCGGAACAGCCGCGTCTCGCCGAGGCGCATCAGCGCGCGGCGGAGCTCGGGCTGGAACACGACGATGATCGCGAACGACGCGAACTGCAGGAACTGGCCGTACAGGAAGTCGATCCGCTCGAAGCCGAACTGGTTGGCGACGAGGCTGATGATCAGGTAGAGCGCGATCAGCACGAACGCGATGCCCTTGAGCATGCGCGCGCCGCGCGTGCCGCGGAGGAACCGCAGCACCCAGTAGACCACGAGCCCGATCAGCAGCAGCTCGATCGCCACCTCCCACCAGTCGTACGCCTGGAGCGAGCGGAAGAAGCGGCCGAAGTTGAACAGGTCGCGCGGCATGCGGGTGTTGTCGGTGGGGAGGCGGCGGCGTCGTCGTCGCCGGCGTCGGCGCGGTGCGCTCGCACCGCCCTCGGACGAGACCGGCGCCCCGCGGACGTGCGAACCGTTCGGGCGTCCCGCGTGCCAGCGTCAATCCGGGGGAACGATCCGGACTATACAGTTAAAATCGTCCGCTGGCCATGCGGCCAGAATTACTTCGCCGCGGCGCCCGCGCCCGCCGCGACGATCGCGCGTCTACCGGCCGGCGTCGTAAAGGGCCTGGTCGCCGCCCTCGTCCCCCGCCGTGGCGATCGAGCGGGTCATGCGGACGACCTGCGCCATCTCGCCCACCTCGTGGACACGCACGACCGCCGCCCCGTTAGCGACCGCCCACGCGACGGTCGCCGCCGTGCCGAACGCGCGGCGCAGCGGGTCGGGCTCGCCGATGGTCTTGCCGATGAACCCCTTGCGGCTGGCGCCCACGAGCAGCGGGCGGCCGGTCTCGCGCGCGATGCGGGTCGTGTCGCGCAGCAGCGTGAGGTTGTGCGCCGCCGTCTTGCCGAAGCCGATGCCCGGGTCGAGCAGCACGAGCGCGTCGTCCACGCCCGCGGCCCGGGCCGCGGCCGCGCGCCCGCGGAGGAACGCGATCACCTCGGCCGTCACGTCGACGTACTGCGGGTCGTGCTGCATCGTCGCGGGCGTGCCCCGCATGTGCATCAGGACGATAGGCACCCCCCGGGCGGCGACGAGCGGCAGCAGTGCCGCGTCGTCGCGGCCGGCCGAGACGTCGTTGACGACGTCCGCCCCCGCGTCGAGGGCCGCGGCGGCCACGTCGGCGCGGGTGGTGTCGACCGAGAGGGTGACCGCCAGCCCCGCGTCGCGGATCGCCGCCACGACCGGCACGACCCGCCGGACCTGCTCGGCCGGCGCGACCGGCATCGACCCGGGCCGCGTCGACTCCCCGCCGACGTCGATCAGGTCCGCGCCCGCGTCGGCCATCGCGCGGGCGGCGGCGAGGGCGGCGGAAACGTCGGCCAGCGCGCCACCGTCGCTGAAGCTGTCCGGCGTCACGTTCAGCACGCCCATCACCAGCGGCCGGCGTCGCCCCGGCGGCGCGTCGCCGGCCAGCCAGTCGCGGAAATGTTTACGTTCCATGAAGCTCCGGTTTGCGTTAAATTAACGGTGCGGATCGGCCGATCTTGATCGGTGCGGAGGAGCGAGGGAACCATGCGCGAAATCGTCAGCCGTCTGTTGTACCCGCTCGTGATCGTGGTCGTCGTCGGGACGACCTGGTGCATGGCGTGGGCCCGGAGCAAGACCGACGAGGCCCGCCACGGCTACTGGCCCGCCGAGGACCCGGCGTTCATGCGCCGCGCCGCGCTTTTGGGCGAGTCGCTCCCGTCGGACCCGTGGCCCGGCGACGACTTGGCGACCGACGTGCAGTAAGCGGGCACGACCTGCGTCGACCGCACCGCGACCGATAGCACTCGTGCGAGGCGCGACGTCAATCGCATCGCGACACGAGCGATCCCGCACGTCGACAGACTCGTCCTCAGCACTTGGATCCGAACCACTCCGCGCATTCCGCGGAGAGCATCTCCCACAATTGCACTACACCGAGTTCGCCCCTTGCGCTCTGATGAAGTTCGCACCCCGCACTCCGCGAAGATCATCGCCCGTACGAAATGCTCTCGTTCGTCCGATGCCCACCGAGCGCACTTATTGGAGCTTCTAAAAGTACCGGTCCGCGAGAAATGTCATCCTGAGCGCAGCGAAGGATCTCCCGTGGTTCCTGCGACACCCGCGTGAGATCCTTCGCTGCGCTCAGGATGACAACTTGCCCACCGCGGTTCTTTTAGACGCCTTTTTTGTTGGCCGGCTCGCTTGCGAGCCGGCTAAATGCGGAACTTCGCGTCCTCGATCTGTTCGGCTGGAAAACAAAAAATGCCGGCCGCGTGTGTGGCGCGGCCGGCATCGCCAGAATGGGAAGGAGAGCGTCGCAGGGAGTTGAGGAGGTACGACCTCCCTCACCCCCGATCAGGCCCCGCGACAGCCACCCGCCAGAGCGATTGCCGCGGTGCGTTGCCTGACGAGAAGGATGTACGATTGGGAATCTGGGGAGGCAAATGGAACCGGGGGGAGGGGGAGCGACGAAGCGACGAAGCGACGGAGGGGCGAAGCGACGCAGCGACGGAGGGGCGAAACGAAATCGTCCGATAACGCCTGTCTTCCCTTCGTCGCTCCGTGCCTTCGTCGCTTCGTCGCTTCCCCCCATAACGCCTGTCTTACCTTAGTCGCTCCCTGCCTTCGTCGCTTCCCCCCTCACGTCTTGATGCGGTCGAGCAAGAACACGGCGACCGGGCCGAAGATGAAGATCGAGAGCGGG
>JAUJNJ010000142.1 GCA_030448225.1 Phycisphaerae bacterium | reverse complement strand
GGCGTCCACGGGCCCCTTCTGCTGGTCCCCCTCGGCGAAGTAGAACTGCACGGCCGCGCCTTTCGCGGGAGCACGCGTCGGCCGGTCACGGCCCGCGGGTCCCCGCCTAGAACCACTGCTTCTTCTGCACGACGTAGGTCTGGTAGAACTCCTCGTCGCTCTTGGTCAGGTAGATGATGCCTTCGATGATCCCGATGATGCCGGTGACGATGCCGCCGAACCCGCAGGTCAGGACGGTCACCAGCAGCATGATCAGCCCGGGCGTGGTCATCCCGAGGATGAACTTGTGGATGCCGAAGCTGCCGATCAGGATCCCGCAGATCCCGGCCGCCATCTTGTTGCTCGACGCCTGCGACCGGGCCGGGTCCACCGCGCCGGGGTGACCGCCGACGGCCGGCGGCGGGTACGGCTGACCGTACGGCGGCGGCGTGGGGGTCATCGGCGGCGCGCCCGCCCCGTCGCCCCACGCACCGGCCAGCGCGGCCGCCACCTCCTGCACGTCCCGGGCCGGTGCCCAGGCGGGCATCGACTGCGACCAGATCATCGTCTCCGGCCGCACGCCCTGCCCGGCTAATTGATCGACCGGAAATGGCCCGCGCTGTTGCCCGCTGTCGGCCACATAATAGGTGTTCAAGAGGGACCTCCCGCCGAGCATTGTGCCGGCCCGCACGTCGGATGCAACGGACCGCATCAGCCCGGATCAGGTTCTGCAGGAACGAACGCGGTGGGTTGCCGCTCCGGTCTCGTCGCATCCCCCTGCACGAAGCTCGGTCACTGCAGTGGCCGGGCTTGATGCTGCCCACCGACAGGCTTCCCCAATGCATGCACCCACCTTACCCCTGTAGCGACAAAAACTTGCGTCCCCCTCACCCACCCCATCTGTTAAAATGGGTAAAGAACTTTCCGACCTCCCACCGATACTCTCATTGTCGCAGGTTACCCAGATTAACACGCGACACGCGGATCGGAGGCACGGAGGCCTGCCGAACAGCATCGTGGCTCACGGGGTGCGTGGCACGCCGGGGCCGGCCGTTCTTATCAGTCCTTCGGAGTCCGTCCATGACCCGCACGCACGTCACCCCGTCCCTGTCGCAGAACTACCTCGCCCCGCTCCTGACCGGCGACCGCGCCGCCTGCCGGCAAGTGGTCGAGGGAGCGTTGGCCGCCGGGGCCACCGCCTACGACCTGCTGACGAACCTGATCTGGCCGACGATGGAGCGGATCCAGCAGCTGTTCAAGGACGACCAGATCACCAAGTCGGCGGTCAACCTGTCCACCCGGCTGAACCGGTCGATCACCGACCAACTGACCACCCGGCTGCCCAAGGCCCCGGCCAAGAACAAGAAGGTGCTGCTGTTCTGCGGCAACGACGAGCCGGAGGAGCTCGGCGGCCAGATCTGCGCCGACCTGTTCGAGTCCGACGGGTGGACGGTGAAGTTCGCCGGCGGCGGCGTGCCCGAGGACGAGGTGCTGTCGATGATCGGCCACGAGCGGCCCGACGTGCTGGTCATGTTCGGCACCCTGCCGGCCGGCGTCCCCGGCGTCCGCAAGCTGATCGACTACCTCCGCGACGTCAACAGCTGCCCGGACATGCAGGTCCTCTGCTGCGGCGGGATCTACAAGCGGGCCGAGGGCCTGGCCGAGGAGATCGGGGCCGACCTGTTCGCCGCCGAGGCCCAGGACGCGGTGCGGGTCGCCAACGAGCACCCGACCAAGCGGGCGACGGTGGACCAGCAGACGGTCGGCCGCATGCGGCGGATCCGCAAGGCCCAGCTGCGCCGCGTCAGCCCGACCGAGGTCCACGCCGGCTGAGCACGGGCCGGCTCGGACCGGGCGGTGTCACCCAGGGCTCCGCCCGGGCACCCCGAACAAGGTCCCGCGCCCGGGCACCGAACGCCGCCCCGCCGCTTGCGGCTTCGCAGATCAGCCGGTGCCGTCAGGGCGCACGACCCAATCCAAAGCGGGAACGAGCGGGCAGCGAGCAGAGAGCGGGTCGAGGACGAGCAGAGAACAAGCGATCGAATCATGGACTCGGCCGGCGGGCGATGGATCGACCCGACCGGCCGAGTCTTCGTTTCCGGATCGAGTTAGCCGCCCCCGCCGGCCGCGGCTCGCATCACTCCAGCAGGACCAGCCCGGAGCGCGTCCTCGTCGTCCCCGACATGGCCTGAACGCCGACGACCGGCCGCCCGTCCCCGCCCAGCAGCGGCAGTTCTTCGGACGGCTTCTCCCGACCCACTCGCTTTCGTACCGGTCCACGGGGTTGAGCACGGCGCCGTGGACGCGCATGAAGACGATCTGGAACCCGCGGAGCCGCTCGTCCTTGTGGGCCCGGATGCCGCCGACGGCGTACCCCGGCTTGGCCTCGATCGGCGTCAGCACCGCCGGCCCCTGCGTCCCCTTCTGCACCTGCCCGAACTGCCGGCCGGTGACGCGGCCCTGGTCCGTCAGGTAGACCGGGCGGAGGATCTTGATCATCGGGCGGCCCCGCCAGGACGACGGCTTGACCTCGAACCCGACGAGCAGGCCGGGGGACGGGCTGGCGTCCACCTGCCCGCCGGGCCGGGTCATGCTCGACAGGTTCGTCCGCGCCCGCCTGCCGTCCCACCGGGCGGCCAGCTTCGGGAACGACACGCCGAACGACAGGTCGGCCAGCCGCTTGATGACGGCCGCCCGCTCCAGCCCTTGCGCCCCCGGGAGGGCGGCGAGGTACCAGTGCTCGGCCCGGCCGGCGGCGCGGCGGCCGGCCGTCGGGGTGGCCGCCTGCGTCTGGGCGTACGCCCGCCAGGCGTCGCCGGTCGCCAGCTTCGCGTCCGCCGTCGCCGCCCCGGCCAGGTCCCGGCTCGCCAGCGCGGCCGCCGGGTCGCTCCCCCCCGTGGCCAGCAGCGGGAGGCCCCTGGCCCAGTCCCCTTTGACGAGGCAGAGGAACTTGCCGACCGTGAGGTTCGCCGCCGGGTCGTCGGGCCCGCCCGCGAGCGCCGCGAGCGCCTGCTGCGCCCGGAGGGACTCGTCGAGCTCCCCGCGGATCTCCTGGCCCCCGTCCCGCGGTTGGGCGAGCGGCGCGCGGTCGGTCCCGCGGGCGGCGGCCGACTCGGCGACCGTCGCGAACCGGCGGGCCAGCTCGACGTCGCCCCGATCGAGCGCGTCGTCGGCCGCCGCCGAGGCGTCGGCTGCCAGCACCGGCGCGTCGGCCGGGCTCACGGCGGTGACCACCACCGCCATCACCTCCTGGCGGGCGGCCCGGGCGTCGACCGCCCATGTCGCCGCCATCGCTTCGATCGCGCGGCGGGCGGTCGCGTAATCGCCGGCCGCGGTCGCGACGTCGCGGGCCTCGCGGAGCAGCACGTACCGCACGTCCGGCGGCTCGGTCGGGGACGCCGCCTGCGACAGCAGCTTGCCCATCAGCGGTCGGCGGTCCCGCTTGACGTAGTCGGACTTGAACACGTCCTTGACCAGCCGCTCAGCCGCGGCCTGCCGGGCGGCCGAAGGGATCGGCTCGCGGGCCGGCGGCACGACGGGTGGGGTCGCCGGCTTCGGCTCCGGCAGCTTGGTCTCGGGCCTCGGCGGTGGCGTCGGGGATGGCGTCGGCTGCGAGCTGGGTGCCGGCTTGGTCGGCTTCTGCCCGGGCGGGCTCTTTTGTTCGGGTTCGTCGTCGAACAAGCCCCGCGGGCGGCCGCCGCCCTCCCCCGGAGCCGGCTGCGCCCGGACCACGGCGGCCGCGACGCCGACAGCCACGCCCGCGGCCGCGGCCCGCACCCACACGTGCCGCAATCGCGCGTGCCGTGCCGTCGCACGCTCGGCCGCGTTGTCCGGTGCTCCTCCGACTACGTTGGTCCCCACGGAAGCCTCCTTTGGTGCGGCCGATCGGTGCCGAACGTAAAGCGCCGGCCGGATTCCGGGGAGCACAATAACGTAACGGCGGTGTGATTGGTCTGTTCGAGTGTCGGAGCGACGCATCCCGCGCAGGCGCGTTCCCAGCCGCCGGCACAGCGGTACGCCGCGGAGCCCCGGGTCCGTCCCGGTCGGTCGTGATGTTCCGAACAAGCCAGCATGTACTCAGGCCCGTGGGACCGGGCTGCAAGGAGCAGGAGCACGAGTACATGCCCCGGCCATCCACCAACGACCACGGAGAACGTGTTTGCGAGGCGACTGAGCCGGCTTCGACGTGACACGGGCTTCCAGCCCGTGCGTACCCCGCCGGAAAACCAATGCCCTTCGCTACAGGCGCTCGACGCCCAAACCCGCTCGCACGGGCTGGAAGCCCGTGTCACATCCAGCCGACTCGCCTCCCCCCAACACGTTTCGAGCCCCCCGCGCTGCCCCATGCACGCGAGGCTGACGGCCGCTCTCGGCATCGTCGGAGCGAAGTGCTCCGAACTGTGTGAGCAGGGACGGCTGGCGGCCCGGATTCGGCCGGAAAAGGTGAAGCACCCCGCCCGCCGAGCGGTGCCGGCGGGCATCATGCGTCACAGACCCACCAGCGCTGGTCCGGTCGCCAAGGCGGGTGTCGGACGGGTCCCGTAACCTGTCACCCCGATTTGCAGCCTTTGACGCAGGGCTCGCTTCGGAATAAAACCACCAATTAGCAAGCTTCGGCTCGGCCGACGGTCGGACTCCAAAAATACCCCACTGCCCTCCGGATCGTGGGGTAGGTTCCTGGCTCATGCGGAACAACGCCAACAACCTTACGGTGCTCCGATCCCGACGGTTTCGCACAAGGCGGCCCGCACCGCCGGCTCCCGCGTCGCGACGACCCTGGTGGTCGGCCTCGGCCTCGTGGCCGTCGCCCTGCTGGCCACCCGGTCGGCCGCGTCGGAGAAGCTCGTCGCCGCCGCCGCCCAGCCCGAGCAGTTGGCCAGCACGGTCGCCGAGAAGCAGGTCGCGGCCCGGCGGGCGATCGAGGCGTCGAAGAAGCTGACGGCCGCCCACGGCGACCGCGAGGTCGTGATGGCGTCGGCCCGCATCCCGGCCGCCGGCGAGCTGCTCACGACCCCGCCGGCCAAGCCGGCCGCCAAGGTCCGCACGATCAAGATGGTGGTGACGGCTTACCGCTCCGTGCACCAAGTGCTGCGGGAAGAACGCCCAGGGCATCACCGCCAGCGGCAAGCGGGTGTCGCACAACAACGGCCGGTTCGTGGCCGCCGACACGAAGCTCCTGCCGTTCGGCAAGAAGCTGGTCATCCCCAGGTACCACGAGGGGACGGGCTTCGTCGAGGTGCTCGACACCGGCGTCGCGCGATCAAGGGCAACCGGCCTGACGTGTACTTCCCCAGCCACCAGAAGGCCCTGGAGTGGGGCCGGCAGTCGCTGGACGTGACGGTCATCGACTGAGCGAACGGGTGTGACGGCGGACGAACGAACGAACGGACGGACTGACGAGCGGACGAACGAACGAACGGTGGAGCGAACCGACGGCGGAGCGAAGGAACGGCGGGCCGGCGGACTTGCGACCGACGGCCCGGCGAACGAAGACGGCGCGACCGACACACCGCGCCACGAACGCGGCCCGGCGGGCGGAGCACTGCTCCGCCCGCGGGTGTTTTGTTGGACCGCGATATCGACTGGCAGGCCGGTTCACTTACGCTCGGCCCGGAACGCACAGGGCGGGTCATTTGGACCCGCGCGCCGTCGACTCCGCGCCGGCGTCCACTCGCCCGCGCGACGGCCGGTTCCGGTTCGACGCTTATGCTCAGCGGACGGCGCGGCTCAGGCATGTGGCGGCTCCGGAAGTCAGGGAGGTGACCGGTACCGCAGGTCATATCCTATCCTCGGCAACGCCACCGGTGTCGCGGTTCGCATGTACCCCGACCCTGGACTCACCGGTACCGGTACGAGTAGCTGCTGCTCATGTTGTTCATCGTCTGCTGCCGGAAGTAGTCGGTCCGTCGCATGATGTGCCGGCCGAGATGACCTTCATCTGCTGCTCCATGGCGTACTGCCCGAGGGCCTTGCCGAACGCCTCCACTCCTCCTTCAGCCGGCCGGCCAGCTCGCCCAGGATCGGGACCTGCTAGCTCCACTGCCCGGCCGTCTGCTTCGCCGGTCGGGCGGCAACTCGGCCCAGCCCCGCCCGGAGGGCGGCCCACGTCACCGGCATCTCGGCCAGCCGCCTGCTTCTGCTCGGCCGGCATCCCGCCGTAGGCGGCGGCAACCGTCTTCGCCCACGCGTCCCGGCGGCCGGCCTCGGGCGACGTGTCTGACCCGTCGATCTTCGACGCCATGAAGTACATGATCTCCAGCGTCGCGTCGGCCGACTGGCGGGTCAGGTCCGGCTCGCCGCCGTCGCCCTTGGCCAGCGGGGCGTTGGCCGCGTCGTACAGGTCGACGATCATCTTGGCCGCCTTGTCCCCCCTTCTCGGCCGCCTCCGCCACTCGTTCAACGCTTCCTGGCGGGCGAGCCGGCGGGCCAGCTCCTTCTTCGCCGGGTCCAGCTCGTCGAGTTGGGCGTGAACTTGAAGATCTCGCCGGGGGCGTCGAGGTAGTCCTTGTCCCCCGCTGCCAGCCGTCGACCATCAGGTCGCGGATCTGCCCCTTCTGCCCGTCGGTCAGCGGCAGCTCCAGCAGCCACTCGAGGAAGTCGGTCACCTGGTGGACGGTGTAGAGCGTGAGCGGCTTCGCCCCGTCGCCGCCGGCAAGCGCGGGACGGCGGGCGGGCCAGCTCGACCGTGCTCGGGAGCACGACACCGTCGATCAACTCGTAGTCCTTTCGGAACCGTTCGCGGAGGGCCGGGGTGCTGGTCAGGTAGATGAAGCTCGACCACTCGCCGCCGTCGACGTGGGTGAGGACGAAGTGGTAGTCGTCCCACGCCTGCTTCCGGTCGGAGTCGACGGTGAAGCTGTGGGTGAGCGTGCGGTACCCATTCCGGGTCCGCCCCTCGGCCACCCGCTCGTCGCGGTAGTTCTTGTACCGCTTGAATTCCTCCGCGTCGCCCTTGTAGGTCGTGCGGAGGTCGCCGTTAACGAGGTTGGCCCGGGCGATCTCGATCGTGAGCCGCTCGGTCTTCAGTTCCCGCCCTCGCCCTGGAGCCGGGCCTTGTGCTCGATGATGTAGAGGCTCGGGTCGCTCAGGCCTTGTTCCACCCGGCCGGCAGCGTGAGGTGCGCTGTTCCAGCGGGAACGCGGGCAGGTCGCGGACCTGTTGCTCGACGGCTGGGGCGAGGGCGTGGACGACGCGGCCGGCGCGGCGGACGGTTGAGCGGTGGCCGCGGGGCCCGCGGCCGGCTCGGTGGCCGGCGCGTCGCACGCGGCCGAGCGACGGCGGCGGCCAAGGCCAAGAGCCGAAGCGTGACGAGAAAACCGAACGTCGGGACGCCGGGTTACGGTGTTGGCTCAGCATGATGGGGATGAAAGAGGGCCAGGGAGAACAACGGCAACGCCCGCCTCCCAGCGGCGGGCCGGCACGGATTAGATTGATTCAGCGGAAGGCCGTGTAGTGACCCGAACAGGGCAGGCAAGACGTGTCGCATAGATCGTGGGCGGATTGCGGGTTCGTCGCCTCAGGATCAGATGGAGCTATCGGCGAGCCACTGGCCGCAATGGCCTTTGCTCGCAGAGCTCATAGGACGACGCTCGTCCGTGTCACAAAACGGCGTCCCGCCCGTGCGAGCGGGTCGGCAGGCGTCAAACGCGGGTACCCGAGGTCCTCCGACGCCCTTACCGCTCCGCGCGGGCGGGACGCCCGTGACACGGAACAGGGTGCTCCTAGCGGCTCTAAGCGTGTCGCGACCGCGCGGGGCGGGTGGGATCGACGAGGGCGGCAGGCCCGAGGGCCGATCGTCGTAGGCCGACCGGGTCGGCCGCTGCTTCGGAGGTTCGACAAGACCGCTGATCGCCAGCCCGGCGGCCGGCATGGCCCTACGGGGCACGTCGACCGGACGGTTTGTCATGTCGGCTCCGGACGTAGCGAGTCGCCTCCGCCTGCTAATCCTGCCCGGCGGCCGCCACTGCTGGGGGCTGGCCGAGCGGCCCGGCCGGCTCGGCCGGTGTCGCCGTCAGGCGGTTTCGGCGGATCTCCATCGCCCGCCGACGGCAGCCGGACGTCCGCCGGCCGGCCGCCTGCATGGCCCGGATGAACAGCCACGAGACGTCGAGCTGGTACCACGCCAGCCCGTGGCGGGCGGCTGGTCGGGAACGCGTGGTGGTTGTTGTGCCACCCCTCGCCGAACGTGAGACGCCGACCACGACGTTGTTCCGGCTCTCGTCGCTGCTCTGGAACGGGCGGGTGCCCCAGACGTGGCAGACCGAGTTCACGCTGAACGTCGTGTGGTGCAACAGGCCCTGGCGGACCAGCCCGCCCCCACAGGAAGCCGGTGAGGGCGCCGTACCACGACCCGGCGGCCAGCCCGCCGACGGCGGCCGGGATGGCCCACCCGATCAGCGCACCCACATCCAGTAGGTGCGGTCGACGAAGCGGAGGAACGGGTCGGCCATCAGGTCGGGCATGTTGCGGGCGGCACCGGCCGGAGCGGGGGCGAACAGCCAACCCATGTGGGCGTGCCACAGGCCCATCAGGAACCCGCCGGCCCGTCGCCGTGCGCAGGTGCGGGGAGTGCGGGTCGCCGTGGCGGTCGGAGTGCTTGTGGTGCTCGCGGTGGGTGGCGCACCACTCGAGGATCGGGGCCTGGGCCGACATGGACCCGGCCACGGCGAGCACCCCACGGACGGCCGGCACGGCCTTGAACGCCCGGTGGGTGAACAGGCGGTGGAACCCGATCGTGATCGACATGCCGGTGACCGCGTACAGGCCGAGCATGAGGCCCATGTCGAGCCACCCGACGCCGCGACCCCACAGCAGCACGATGGCCACGACGAGCGCGACCGGCGGCAGGAAGACGGTGAACGCCATGGCCACCTGCTCGACCAGCAGCTTGGGAGCGGGCGACGCACCGGTCTACGGGAGCGGCGGAGGCGCCCGCGGTGCGGGGGGAGGAAAGCAGGTTCAAGGTGCGTGCCTCTAACGGGGTACGGCCTGACGAGGACAGAACGGGCGAGTTGAATGTAGACGGTGCCGGACGGATTTCAACCCGCAGCGACGTCCGGCCACGCGGACGCGGGCAGATGGGTGGGGGTTCTAGTAGAGCCCGCTGCCGCATTTCACCTCTCCCACCGGGAGAGGTCGCCGGCGGAGCCGGACGGGTGAGGGCGAGCGTCCGTCGGGCCGGTGCGATCGGGCCAGCAGGCCGGAGGAGCAGAGGGCCGCTCACACCTGACAACGGGGCCGGTCGCAAGCACGAGGGCCGTACAACGTTCGCCCTCACCAACCCTCTCCCGGGGGGAGAGGGGGCCGGATGCCGACCTGCGGTCGGCAGAACTACGGCCGGCCCGTTCGCCACGGACTCACACGCCTGCCGCCGCGGCTCCCCGCTCACGCCCCCGCCGGGTGGACCCACGGGCTGCGGTACGGCCGCTTGAGCAGCTTGGTCGCCTCGGGGTCGCCGGCCACCTCGCTTGGCCGGGTCGTACGCCAAGCGCCCGCCCGCCGAGGCCCATGCTCCAGGTTCGCCAGGATGCACGAGGCCGTGCTGATGTGCCCTGCTCGATGTCGGCCACCGGCTTGCCGCGGGTGCCGATGCACGCGAGGAAGTCCTTCATGTGCCCGCGGATGGCCGGGGCCACGTGCTTCTCCAAGTCCTTCTCGGTCTTGTCCTCGGGGTACTGATCGAGCTCCATGATGGCGTCCTTGTGGACGGCCTGGCCCTTGCCCTGCGGGATGAAGTCGTAGCCGTGGACCGACGCCTTGAGCGTCCCCTTGTCGCCGTATATGGTCAGCCCCCACGGGTACTTCGGGTCGGGCGGCGTGCCCCAGGTGCGGTGCGTCCAGGTGACCGGGAACTCGGGGAAGTCGAACGTGGCCGTCTGGGTGTCGGAGATGTTCGCCTTCGCATCCTTCTGGACGACGATGCCGCCGGCCGAGCTGACCGTCCGCGGCCAGCCGAGGTTCAGCATCCACCGGGCGGTGTCGAGCATGTGGATGCACATGTCGCCGACAATGCCGTTGGAGTATACTCGGTGAACGCCCGCCACTTGCGGGGGTGGATGAGCTTGTTGTACGGCCGCATCGGGGCCGGGCCGGTCCACAGGTCGTAGTCGAGGTTCTCCGGCGGCTGCTCTCGTCGGGCGGGTTGTCCTTGGCCCGCATGTGGTAGTAGCAGTACGTCTCAACGAGCCCGATTTTGCCGAGCCGGCCGGCGTCGATGAAGTCCCGCTTGGCCTCGATCAGGTGCGGGGTGCTCCGCCGCTGGGTGCCGACCTGCACGACCCGCTTGTGCTCGCGGGCGGCGGCCAGCATGGCCTCGCCCTCCTTCACGTCCACGCTGATCGGCTTCTGCACGTACACGCCGGCCCCGGCCTCGACGGCCGCGATCATCGGCAGCGCGTGCCAGTGGTCCGGCGTGGCGACGAGCACGACGTCCAGGTCCTTCTCCTTCAGCATCTCGCGGTAGTCGGCGAACGTGCGGGGCGTCTTCTTCGACGCGCCTGCCGCTGGGCCGTCATCTCGGCCGCCCCGGCGAGCATCTGCTTGTCCACGTCGCACAGGCTGACCACCTCGACCGGGGCCACCTGGATCAGCCGGAACAGGTCGCACTTGCCGTACCAATTCGGTGCCGATCACGCCGACCCGCAGCTTCTTCTGGTCGGCGGCGTGGGCGACGTGCGCGTTCAACGCCAGGGCGGCGGTTTCGACGCAGGCGGTGGACTTCAGGAAGTCGCGGCGGTTCATGTGCAGACCCTCCAACAGGCGCGGTCTCGGGACGTGTCGTGCTGCTGCGGCGGCGGCGGACGACCGCCGCCGCCGCGACGCGATGAATGTAGCCGCCGCGGCGGTCGGCCGACAAGGTGCCGGGTTACCGCATCGCGGCGGCCGGGGGCCGCCGGGCACCGCTTCCGCCCGCTTCGGCCCCGCCACGAGCACCTGCTGCAGCCGCGGCCATCATCCACCGGCGGCGGACGTCGGGGAGCACCGACCCGAACTTCACCGTCCGGTCCGGCGTCTCGATCTGGATGAGCTCCTTTGACTGCCCGTTCTCCTGGTAGGAGGTGTGGCCGGCCGCGATTCGGCGGACTGGTCCGCGGCGAACCGCCGGGTCCACCGGAACGGGCCGACGCCGGTCCGCACGCGGCCGTCCGGCCCGGACACGACCACCTCGACCCGCCCGGCCACGCTGAGCAGCAGCGCGAAGAACAGGCCCGCGCCGACCAGGATGAACGGCGTCAGGAACAGGCAGAGGAACAGGTTCATGCCGAGCGGCATGCCCGGCCCCCAGGTCGTCCCCGTTCTTCGACGGGCTCGGCGCGGGGAACCATTCGGGGAGCGGGCCCACGTAGCGGGTGTAGAGCCCCGCGGCCGCGACGAGCACGAACACCGAGACGATGCCGTTCCAGAACGCAGACGAAAAGAGCGGCGACCGCCCCACCGACCGACCGCGTCGACGCGCGGACGACGGCGGACCCGCCGAACGGGGCGTCGTACGAGCAGCCGGCCGGCGGCTTGGTCAGGGCCGACGGGTCGGCCTCGGGCTGGTCGGCGACCTCGGCGAGCCGCGAGAGCTTGCCGCACGCCCGGCAAAGGCAGACGCCCTCGCGGACGTTGATGTCGTCGATCGCGAGCGGTGCGGCACGCGGGACAGGCGTTGCTCCCCATGTCCGCCAGTGTAGCTGAAGTCGGTCCGGCGGAGAAAGGTGGGCGGCACCCACTGATTCGCCACCCGACCCCAGTTTGGGGAGAGGCCAGCCGCCAACCGGAAGCAGACGCGGGCGAGGCCGTTTGCTTTGCGGGGTCAGTTGGGCAGTTTCACCGCTTCCGAATGGAACAGCGTTTGAAAGCACGGCTCCGGGAACGGATGAAACGGAGCCTGACCATGAACCCCAAACGACTGAGCTACCAACTGCGGAACGACACCACCGACGACCTGAACCGGCGGCGGTGGGTGCTGGGGCTGTCCCTGGTCGGGGCGGCGGCCGGCGGCGTCGTCTCGCTCTACCAGATGGGCATCATCAAGCGGCTGCCCGACTTCCCGTCCAAATGTACTTCGACGCGACGAAGGTGGACAAGTCGCCGTACGCGTACAAGCGGTTCGACACGCCGGACGCCCGCTGATGCTGCTGAGCTACGCGGCCACGGCCGTGCTCGCCAAGCGCCGGCGGGAAGCACCGGGCCGATACCCACCCCGCCCTGCCGATCGCGCTGGCGGCCAAGGCGGTCACCGACGCGGCCGTCGCCGTGAAGCTTGGCCAAGAGGAGTGGGCCGAGAACAGCGCGCTGTGCGGGTACTGCCAGACGGCGACGCTCGCCTCGGTCATCTCCGTCGCGGCGGCGTTGCCGGAGGCGGTCCGTGCCGTTCGGAACCTGCTCGGCAAGAACGACAGCCCGGCCCGGCGCGTGGCCCGCCGCGGGCGGGAGCTGGTCGGGGCGAGCTGAGTCGGCCGGGCGCGGGCAGCACCGCGATGTGGCGTCCCCGGTAGAGACATGGCCGTGTGCCCCTACACGGCCGATTTCGTCAAGGCAGATAGAGCCTGCCTGTCCCTCGAAGTTCGTCGATCTCGACCAGGAACCCAATCAGCCGCTCCACAACGCGGCCGGCGTGCTCGCGGTCGCGCATCAGCCGGTCCGGATCCGCCAGCGTAAACACGGGCAGGCTGTCGCCTGCCCCAGCCCGCCCGATGGTCGCTTCGAGCGAGTCGGGGCCATCCTGGTTGCGGTTCCCCGTCACGAGGATGAGGTCGTGGCGGCGGCACGCTTCCCAGACCACGGCGTCCGGCGCGTCCGGTGGCAAGCCGAGGCCGCAAGGTGTGGACCCGACATCCCCAGGTCCACCCACCACTCGCCCCACGTCGGTCCCGTGCAGATCGCCACCAAGGCGCGGACGTGTCCCTCGATGTTGGCGTCGGCGACGAGTCCCGGCACCGGCGGCCTCCCGCTTCTCGGCAGACTGCCGGCGGGCGACTTTCTCCACGAACCGGGCGTGCGGGCCTCGGCCGACGCGCCTGAACTCGGGCGGGTGACCGGCGGCGTGGCGGTCGAGGATCTTCTGGTAATCGGCCGACACCCGCTCCCGGTGCCGCTCGATGTACGCGATGGCCGACAGCACCTGCTCGGACGAGACCCCGAGCGTGGCCGCGATGAGGGAGGGTGGTCCCCCGTGCTTGTGGTAGCGTCCAGCACGTCGTAGACGGTGATCCGCGTCCCCGCGATCTCCGGCCCGCGGCCGCGGTCGATGATCCCCGTTCCGTAACCCATGGGTCGACCCTCGCGTCGTGATTTACCGCCGGCCCCGGCGGCCCTGCCCCAGCCTCACACCCTCCATCGTCTCCGTCGGCCGGCCTGCGGCCGGCCTTCTTGCGGGCGTTCTGGTCAGCAGCTGCTTCCGCAGCCGGATGTTGCTCGGCGTCGCCTCGACCAGCTCGTCCTCCCTCGATGTACTCCAGCGCCTGCTCGAGCGTCATCTTCCGCGCCGGCTTGAGGATGATGTTCTCGTCGCTGCTCGTCGTCCGCATGTTCGTCAGCTTCTTGGCCGTCGTCGGGTTCACCGGCATGTCGTTGTCCCGGGCGTTCTCGGCCACGATCATCCCCTCGTACACCTCCTGCGTCGGCTCGACGAACATCACGCCCTGCTGTTGCAGGTTGTTCAGCCGCGAACGCGTTCACGCTCCCCGTGGCCATGCTGATCATCACGCCGTTCGCCCGGCCCGGCACGTCGCCGCGGGCCGGGGCGTACTCGTGGAAGTTGTGTGCATGATGGCCGTCCCTGGGTGGCCGTCAGCATCCGCGTCCGCAGCCCGATCAGCCCGCGGGCGGCGGGGATCGAACTCCAGGTGGACCTGGCCCTCGCGTTGTCCATCCGGACCAGCTCGCCCTTGCGGTTGCCGACCAGCTCCATCACGCCGCCCATGCTCTTCTCGGGCACGTCGACGACGAGGTACTCGATCGGCTCCTCGACGACGCCGGTCTCCTTGTTCTTCCGCATGATCACCTGCGGCTTGGAGATGCTCAGCTCGTACCCCTCGCGCGCATGTTCTCGATCAGGATGCCCAAGTGCAGCAGCCCGCGGCCGCTCACCTTGAACGCGTCCTTCGCCTCGGTTTCCTCGACCTTCAGGGCGACGTTGCTCTCCGAGCTCCTTGAACAGCCGCTCGCGGAGGTTGCGGCTGGTGACGTGCTTGCCCTCGCGGCCGGCGAACGGGCTGTCGTTCACGCTGAACATCATGACCAGCGTCGGCGGCTCGACCTCGGTCGGGTCCAACTGGGTGCGGGTCGAGGAAGTCGCAGATCGTGTCGCCGATGTCGACGCTGTCCAAGCCGATCAGCGCGACGATGTCGCCGGCCGCCGCGTCGTCGGCGTTCTTGCGGCCGAACCCGTCGAACACCTGCAGCTGCTGCATCTTCGACTTGACGATCGTCCCGTCCCGCTTGGCGACGGACACCTGCTGGCCGCTCTTGATCACGCCGTTGTAGATCCGGCCGACGCCGATCCGCCCGACGTAGTCGTTGTACTGGATGCTGGTGATCCGCACCTGCGGCGACTTGTCCGGGTCCCCGTGCGGGGCCGGGATGTGCTTGAGGATCGCCTCGAACACCGGCAGGATGTCGGTGCCTTCTCCTCGGCCTTCCAGCTGGCGATGCCGGCCCGGCCGGACGCGTAGATGATCGGGAAGTCGAGCGTCTCGTCGTCCGCCCCGAGCTCGACGAACAAATCGAACACCTCGTTGACGACCCCGTCGATCCGGGGCGTCCGGGCGGTCGATCTTGTTGATGACGACGATCAGCCGCAGCCTGTTCTGGAACGCCTTCTTGAGCACGAACCGGGTCTGGGGCATCGGCCCCTCGGCCGCGTCGACGAGCAGGAACACGCCGTCGGCCATGCTCAGCACCCGCTCGACCTCGCCGCCGAAGTCGGCGTGGCCCGGCGTATCGATCAGGTTGATCTTGGCGACCAGCCCGGTGGCCGGGTCGGTGTAGTTGATCGCGACGTTCTTGGCCAGGATGGTGATGAGTTCCCGCTCCCGCTCGAGCGGGTTGGAGTCGAGCATCGTGTCCTGCACCGGGTTGTCGCGGAAGTTGCCGCTCTGGCGCGGCAGGGCGTCGACCAGCGTCGTCTTGCCGGTCGACGTGGGCGATGATCGCAACGTTCCGGATGTCGTTTCGCACCTGATTCATGACAACAGTCTGGTCCTTGCCCGCCAGGGCCACCCCGCCGTGCGGGGCCGCGTTCCGGGAGCTTGCGGTTTCCTCAACTCGTTCGATGATCGCGGCTTGCGTGCCGGCCAGGGCGCGGCGGGCTAGGAAAAGGGGCTCAACATACCCGGCGAGCCGCTATTATACAACGTTGGCGGCCGGTGCCGGGTTTGCGCGAAACCCGGCGGACCGACCCTGCGCCGGTCCCGGCCGCCCGCAGCGCCGCGGATCAACGTTAGCCGCAAGTCGTTGACCTGGGGCTAATGATCAATCGCTAAACCTTTAAGCCTCGCGTCGCCACCCAACGTGGACCGTGTCGGCATTCAGCCCAACAACCTTGGCCGGCGACATGCTCGTCCTCAACCCGGCACCCGCACCCACGCCCGTGGTCACCCGCCCGATGGGTGAAATCCCGTCGGCCAAGCCGTTCTCGGCGGGTTCCCTCTCATCACGCGCCGGTTGATCGAGGGCGGCCCGCCGGGGCGACCGGGCGGCGTTGGGTCGCGGCTCTGCGGGAACTCAAGACCTGGTACCGCCTCTGCCTGAGCATGCTGCGTGACGCCGACCTGGCGGGCCGACGCCGTTCAGGAAACGGGGCTTCGGTTCATCAAGCAGGTGGAGGGGTTCCGGGGCGACAGCCAGATCCGCACCTGGGCGCTCGGCATTGCGATCAACGTGGTCCAGGAGACGAAGCGGCGGCAGGCCCGGCAGCGGACGGGCGTCGCGATCGACGCGATCGACCGCCGCGAACAGCCGGGCGACCACGCCCCGCTGCCGCCGGCCGCTTCCGAGTTGGGTGAGGCCTGCGACGCGGCCGCCGAGACGCTGTCCGCCCTGCCCGACCGCCGGCGCGAAGCGGTCGTTCTGCGGTACCTCGACGACCTCTCGGTCGAGGAGACGGCCAGGGTCATGGGGTGCGCTACCGGCACCGTGAAGGCGACCGTTCACCGAGGCGGCTCCGATCGCTCCGCAAGCGGCTCAAGCGGTGGGCGTAACGCCAGCCCCGACGCGAAACACGACTCCCCGACGCGAGACACGGCTCCTATGACTCAGCTTCGCGAACAGCTTCGGCAGGCCCGGCGGGCGTACGCGGGCGCGACGGTACCCCGGCGACCTCGCGGACGACGTATTGGCGGTAGCGGCGGCGGCGGAGCCCGTCGGCCGCGGCCCGTGCCGACGGTCTCCGTGCCGGCTTCCCCCGCGCGGACCTTCGTCGTCGTTGCCGCACTGTCGGCCGCGGCGATGTTCGTGTTCGCCGTTCGCACGGTTCCGCCGGAACCCGGCATGCCGGTGGCTGTCGCCCCGCCGCGGCCGTTGACCGGCCCGGACCCATTGACTGGCTGCGCCGGCCCCGGTGGCCTACCCGTTCCCGGACCGCATGACGCTGTCGCTCCCGGCCGCCCCCGCTCGTGCCGGCCACCCCGCCGGTCAGCGTCTCGCTCGCCGCGGCACGACCTCGGCCAGCCGTACGAGCGGATCGGCCCGAAGCTGCTCGAGCAGTTGAACTGGTCGAACCTGATGCAGCCGCCGGCGCGCCGAAGCGCAGCCGCCCGGGCCGGGTGCGGCGACCCAGCAGGCGGTGTGACGCGGGGGCAGGGGTCGCGCCGATCAATAAGGGTTGCGAGCCTCCGCGTGCGGTTCCCCCGGCGCGTCGAGCGAGAGCCCTCGCGCGTGATCGTGCATTTCGTGGGTCGGTTGCCTTCCCCGTACGCGGCACCTGCACGCCTTCGTCCCCACGCCGGGGGCTGTGCCCCCGGATTCTTCTTCCTGCGAACACGTACCGAGTGCCCGGAAAATCGGGGGCAAAGCCCCCGGCGTGGGGGGCGTACACGGTTTTATGTGACGGTCGGGCTCCGCGCCCAGAGCTGTGCCCCTTGGGCTCTGTCGCCCCGACGCGTCGTGGGTATGCTCCCCGCATCATGAACCCACCGCAGCTCGTCGGGAAAGGTGCTCGTGCCGCGGTCGTGCTGGCGGCTCGCCGTCCTGTGCCTGTCCGGTTCGTTGCCCGCCGCCGCCGCCGCCACTGCCCCGGCCCCCTTCGGCATCCAGGTCGTTGACGAGCAAACGAGCCGTGGCGTTCCGCTCGTCGAGCTCACGACCGTCAGCAACCTCCGGTTCGTCACCGACTCTGCCGGGGTGGGTCGCGATCACCGACCCGGCCCTGATCGGCCGCAAGGTGTTCTTCACCGTGTCGAGCCACGGGTACGCGTTCCCGGCCGACGGGTTCGGCATGCGCGGGCGGGGCGTTCGTCACGACGCCGGGCAGGACCGAGACCCTGAAGCTCAAGCGGTTGAACGTGGCCGAGCGGCTGTACCGGGCGACCGGCGAGGGCATCTACGCCGACAGCGTGACGCTCGGCCGCCGGCCGCCGATCGCCGAGCCGCTGGTGAACGCCGAGGTGGCCGGGCAGGACTCGACCCAGCGGGTGATCTACCGCGGCAAGGTCTACTGGTTCTGGGGGGACATCGAGCCGGCAGGCGTACCTGCTCGGGCACTTCGGCATGGCCGGGGCGACGAGCGACCTGCCCGGGGCCGGCAGGTTGTCGCCGGACGTCGGAATCGACTACCGCTACTTCGTCGGCAAGGACGGCTTCCGCCGACCGCTGTTCGAGCGGGAGGCGCGCTGCTGCACTGGGCGGAGGGCATGTTCGTCCTGAAGGACACCGACGGCCGCGAGCGGCTGCTCGCGACCGTGTCGGTCCGCAAGAGCCTGGAGGTGGAGGTCGCCCGCCGGCTGGTCGAGTTCGACGACGACCGCGGCCTGTTCCGCACGATCCGCGAGTTGCCGATGACGTCGAGCCTCAAGCCGTCCGCCATGACGTTCACGGCCACCCGCGACGGCAAGCCGCACGCTCGCGACGGCAAGCCGCACGCTCCGCGACGGCAAGCCGCACGCTCGCGACGGCAAGCCGCACGTCTACTTGCCGCCGATGCCCGACGTCCGCGTAGCGGCCGACGTGGACAGCGCGACCGACCAGTACGAGGCGTTCACCTGCGCAGCCGAGGGCCAGACGACCGCCGGCCCGGGCGCGAAGCTCGACCGTGATGCGGACGGCAAGCTGGTCTGGGCGTGGAAGCGGCGGACTGGTCCCGGTCGACGCCGACGACGTCGCCAAGCTGGTAAAGGCGGGCAAGATGAAGCCGACGAGGCGTGGCTCCGGCCGACCGACGCGAGCACCGGCGAGCCCGGTCCAACTGCACGCCGGGTCGGTCGCGTGGAACGCCTACCGGAACAAGTGGGTGATGGTGGCCAACCAGATCGGCGGCAAGCCGTCGATGCTCGGCGAGGTGTTCTACCTGGAGGCCGACGCCCGAGGGGCCGTGGGCGAAGGCGGTGAAAATCGTCACCCACGACCGGTACTCGTTCTACAACCTGGTCCACCACCTGTTCTTCGACCGGGAGAACGGCCGGTACATCTACTTCCAGGGACGGCCTGCGCGCCAGTTCAGCCGCGAGGGCGGGCAGACGCTGCGGTACGACTACAACCGGGTCATGTACCGGCTGGACTGCGGCGGACGAGCGGGTGAGGGCGGCAGCCGACGAGCAGTAGGACGGGCGGGTGGTTCGGACGGAACAACGGGCAGTCCGTGAGGATAGGTCGGGCCTCCCAAGGGACACGTGTCATGTGGCCGGCAGATGGCTATCTACTTCACCGGCAAACTCCATGTTCCTTGTGCGACAAGCCGGTCTGCGTCGGTGATGACATCGTCGGCACCACGCACTTCATTGCGGATGTGAACGACCTGCTCTGGACTACTCGAGATGGCGTCATACGCACTTCACTACTTTGACGCTTGGAGTCACCGAAGGTTGCTCGCCGCTATCGGCAGACCATG
>JAUJNJ010000141.1 GCA_030448225.1 Phycisphaerae bacterium | reverse complement strand
GCGCGGGAGCCAGAACACGCTCGCCCAGGAGCGCGACGACCTGAACGTGCAGAACCGCGAGCAGCCGGCGAAGATCGACGCGATGCAGTCGGCGAGGGAGTCGCAGCGCAACGAGCCGCCGCCCGCCGCGCCCACGCCGCCGCCCACGCCGTCCTCGACGCCGCCCGCGACGCCGCCCGCGCCGCCGGTCACCGCCACGACCACGCCGCAGGCCCCGCCCCCGCAGATCGAGGGCGCCGAGACCGAGTCCGACCCGGTCGCCGGCACGGTCACGGTCAACATCGCCAGCGACGTGCTGTTCGACTCCGGCCGGGCCGACCTGCGGGCCCGCGCGAAGAAGACGCTCGACAACGTGGCGTCGGTCCTGAACGGGCAGTACAAGGGCAAGACGCTCCGGGTCGAGGGCCACACCGACAGCGACCCGATCCGCGTCAGCAAGTGGAAGAGCAACCAGGCGCTGTCCGAGGCGCGGGCCAAGGCGGTCCGTGACTACCTCGTGAGCAAGAACGTCGAGGCCTCGCGCGTCACGACGAGCGGCTTCGGCGCCGGCAAGCCCCGCGGCGAGGTGAAGAGCCGCAACCGCCGCGTCGAGATCGTCGTCGTCACGCGGTAAGGGCGCCGGCGCAGTAGGCGGAACGCGGAATGCAGGACGGGAGGCGGGCTATAATGCTGCCGCCCTCGTTCCGCATTCCGCGTTTTGCGTTCTGAGATTGAGAACATGATCGCGATCATCGACTACGACATGGCGAACCTCCGCTCGGTGCAGAAGGCGTTCGAGCACGTCGGGACGCGCGCGCGGATCGTCACCCGGCCGGAGGAGATCGACGCGGCCGACAAGGTCGTGCTGCCGGGCGTCGGGGCGTTCGGCGACGCGGTCGTCACGCTCCGCGAGCGCGGCCTCGTCCCGGCGGTGCTGCGGCACATCGAGCGGGGCAAGCCGTTCCTGGGGATCTGCCTCGGGTTGCAGATGCTGTTCGACGTCGGCTACGAGGACGGCGAGCACCGCGGCCTCGGGGTGCTCAAGGGCCGGTGCGTGCGGTTCGACGTCGACGAGCGCCTCGGCCTGAAGGTCCCGCACATGGGGTGGAACGCCCTCGACGTCCGCCGCCGCTCGCCGATCCTCAAGGACCTGCCCGCCTCGTCGAGCGTCTACTTCGTCCACGGCTACCATGTCACGCCGGCCGACGACTCGGTCGTCGCCACCACCACCGACTACGGCGCACCCTTCGTCAGCAGCATCTGGCGCGACAACGTCGTGGCCACGCAGTTTCACCCCGAGAAGAGCCAGAAGGTGGGCCTGCAGATCCTGAAGAACTTTGCCGAGATGTGAGCGGGACGCGATGGTGTGGTTCTCGCGCGGGTCAGGGCCCATTAAACCGCGATCGTGATCCCATCTACCGACCGCGATCTACTCGCGGGGCGGGACCGCGACATTGGCGCTGCGGATGCCCTTCACGATCACCCCGACGACGAGCCCCAGCACCGTGAAGAAGCTGATGAGCATGTAGTAGATGCTGTAATTAAATCCGCTCGGGACCCCGGCGGCGTCCTGGGCGTTGGTGTTGGCGATCGATTCCTTGCAACTCGGGCACGCCTCCGCAATCGCGGCCGGGGCCAGGACGAGCAGCACGGTCAGCCAGTAATTCCAACGCTTCATCTCAACACCTCTTACAACATCATATCGCGGCCGAGGGCCGGCGTTCAATTCCATCGGATAGGAAGTTGAACCACGGAGACACGGAGGCACGGAGGCACGGAGGTAGGAAGAGAAGACGAGAATGAAGGATCGAGGATGGAAGATGGCGGAAGAACAGGCGAGCCGCTCGAGTTCGTCTTCCTCCATCCTCCCTCTTCCATCCTCCATCTTCGCCTTCTCCGTCTTTCCTCCGTGTCTCCGTGTCTCCGTGGTTCAATTTCTTCTACGCGCCGAAGAGCCTCAGCATCGCGAAGATCATCACGCCGGTGACCGAGACGTAGAGCCAGATCGGGAACGTGACCTTCGACACCCGCCGGTGGGCGGCGAGGCGGCCGGCGAGGGCGAGGTAGAAGCTCGTCAGGATCAGCGGCACGGCCACGCCCGACAGCACGATGTGCGTGACCAGCACGAAGAAGTAGACCGGCCGCATCGGCCCGGTGCCGGCGAACTTCGTGTCCCCCTGGAAGTTGTGGTAGACGATGTAGCTGATGAGGAACAGCGCCGAACTGCCGAGCGCCGCGAACATCAGCCGCAGGTGCAACTGGAGCCGCCCGCGCTTCACCGCCACGAGTCCGGCCACGAGGAGCACGGCGCTGATCCCATTGAGCGTCGCGTTCACCGCCGGCAGCGCGCCGATTACGCGCGACGTGTACGCCTGCCCCGCGTTGAAGTAGATCAGCCAGACGAGGAACCCGAACACGAGCACGCTCAGCGCGAGGATGGCCGCCAGGGCCTTGCCCGGCGCCAGGCGCTTCAGCGCGTCGACCTCCACGAGGGTCGGCGGGTAGCTGACGTTCAGGTTCGCGTCACTCACAATCGTCATCCTCGCAGCGCGGGACCCGCGCTCAGAACGTCAGACAGCGCGTCGCTCGGTCCCGAAATCCCCTTTTAGCCGCAGGCCCGAAGGGCCCGTTGCCCGTCGTTCAACAAGATGCGTCGCCACACGGGGGCAACCGTCGGCGCTTCACGACCAGACGGTCCCGCGCCAGTTTCGACTCTCCCCGAACCCACTCACCCCTTGCGGGCGACGGCCGCGCCGGCGCGGCTGAGGGCGGCGGCGTCGGTGGCGAGCTGCTTCAGCGATTGATCGTCGTTGCTGCTGTAGATGCCACGGACGTGGCCGCCGCCGTCGATCAGCAGGAACTTCTCGGTGTGGATGAACTGGTCCGAGCCGTCCGTCGCCTTCTGCACCGCCACCTTCATCCCGCGCGCCACGTCGTCGAGCTGCGCCTTGCTGCCGGTCACGAAGTGCCACCGCGCGGGGTCGGCGTTGAACCGCTTGGCGTACTCGTTCAGAACGGCCGGCGTGTCGCGCTCCGGGTCGACGGTGAACGACAAGAGCTTCACGTCGGCGTCGGCGGGGACGGCCTTCTGCAGCGTCGCCATCTTCTGCGTCATCATCGGGCAGACGCCCGCGCAGTGCGTGATGATGAACGTCGCGACGTACGGCCGGCCGCGCAGTTGCTCGCTCGACACGGGCCGGCCCTCCTGGTCGATCAGGGCGAACGCCGGCGCGTCGTAGAGCACCGGCATGGCGGCCGCGGCGTCGGCGGTCGCGGCCGGGTCGTGGCGCCAGCGCGCCCACAGCCCGGTGCCCACGACGGCGACCATCGCCACCACGAGCACGCCCCAGAGCAACGTCGTCAGGATCTTTTGCGTCTTGTCCATTGTGTCGTGGTCGGACCGGCGTCTCGTGCGTCGCGCCCGCGGCGGGCCCGGCACGAGCGCCGGCCGGTCATTGTAGGTCGGCCGCCACGTGTCCACGGGCGATGAAAGTCGCGAGCAGGAACATCCCCCCGGCGAATGCGATGCTCACGATCAGGCTGATGCCGAACCCCGGCAGCGCCGCGCCGGAGACGACGGCCGGGTCGCCCCAGTACATCGCCCGCCGCAGGCCCGCCAGGCCGTACGTGAGCGGGTTGAGCGCCATCGTCCACCGCAGCACGCCCCACGCGCCGCTGGCGGGGAACAGGGCGCCGGAGAGGAACCACATCGGCATGAGGAACAGGTTCATGATGGCGTGGAAGCCCTGGGTCGAGCTCATCCGCCAGGCGATGCAGAAGCCCAGCGCCGTCAGGCCGAAGGACATCACGAGCATCATCCCGATCGCCGCCAGCCACCCCGCCAAGGGCGGCGTGATGCCGAGCAGCGGGCTGAGGGCGAGGAAGATCAGCCCCTGCCCGAACGCCAGGGCCGCCCCGCCGAGCACCTTGCCGAGCACGATCGCCATCCGCGGCACCGGCGCGACGAGGACCGATTGCAGGAACCCCTCGCGGCGGTCCTCGATGATCGAGATCGTCGAGAAGATCGCCGTGAACAGCAGGATCATCACGATCGTGCCGGGGAAGAAGAAGCGGAGGTAATCGTCGCCGCCGGGCAGCCCTTCCACCCGGAAGCTCCGCCCCATCCCCCCGCCGATCAGCAGCCAGAAGACGATCGGCGTGGCGAGGGCCCCGATCACCCGGTGCCGCTGGCGAAGGAACCGCACGAGCTCGCGCCGCGCCAGCGACACGGCCGGCAGCATAAGCCCCGGACGCGGAAGCGTTAACGGCGGGTTCGATGTGCCGTCGGCGGCGAGGCCGAGGCTTGGCGCGGTCGACATCTTGCGCGGATTTTAGGGCACCCGCTGGCGGATTGCGAGGCGGGGCGGGTCAGACATGGGAGCAGAGTTGGACCACGGAGACACGGAGACACGGAGAGAAGAGTTAGATGGGTATTGGTTGTCTGCGCTAGTTCGCCATCGGGTGAGCGTTTGGCGCGGCGCGCAAGACAAGTTAGCCACAGATGGGGCACTGATGAACTCAGATAATGCGGCCTGAATCTGTATCTATCTGTGCCCCATCTGTGGCTAACTATTCGCTGACCGGCATTGCCGCAGATTGATGCTAGTTCTTCGCTCCGGCGCCGCCCGCCGGCTGCGACGTGGCGGCGTCGCTGCGGATCTTCACGTAGACGGGGTAGTGGTCGCTCGCCGAGCGGGCCGTGCCTTCCTTGAAGACGCCGACGCCCTCGATCTGGTCTTTCATCTCCGGCGTCGTCACGACGTGGTCGATGAGGCTGCGGTAGCGGGGGTTCCAGTAGCCGCCGAAGGAGATTTCGCCCTTCTCGGCCAGTGCCCGCGTCGCGAGGACGAACTTGTCGGCGGGGGGGCCGACGAGGTTGGCGATCGTGTCGCCGCCCGCCTCGGCCTCGAACTCGCCGACGCCGAGGTCGTCGTTGACGTCGCCGAGGAGGACGACGTCGGCCGGGCCCTGCCGGCGGAGCTCCTTCATGATCTCGTGCGTGCGAACGGCCTCCCGGTTGCGCCACTTCGTGACGTCAACGCTGTTGCCCGACTTGCTCTTCTGGTGCGTGACGCCGACCCAAAATCGGTACCCGCCCGGCGTTTCTATGAGGCAGAACGCCGGCCCGCGCGCGAAGAGGCGGTCGCCCCGGCCGTTGGGGACGGTGTCCTTTTCCAGGTAGTACTTGTCCCGCTTCTCGGCGAGCTTGAAGCCCGGCTTCAGCAGCATGCCGAGGTGCTGGTTTCGGTCGGTGTTGGTGGGGAAGACGACGGCCGTGCCGTACGCCTTCTTCAACCAGCGCTCGTTGAATTACTCGAGGTTCTCCTGGCTGCATCCCTCCTGGATCACGAGGACGTCGGGGTTGAACCGCGGATCGGCGATCACCTCGGCGACCTCCCAATTGTCCTCGTCGTTCTGGTAACGCTCTTCCCGCAACAGGTCCGGCAGGCTCACGTCCTCCGGCCCGTCCGCGAACCCCGAGCCGACTCGCGCCGCCCGCTCGGCGTCGGCCGGCGAGATCAGCGATGGACCATCGGACGGGGCGCCGGCACCGGCGGGGCGGGCGGCGGGGCGCGTCGCCGCCCGCGGCACGGCGCGGCGCAGGCGGTGGGCCTCGAAGTGGCTCTCGAAGTGCTCGATGTTGTACGTCGCGATCGTGACCGTCTCGGCGGTCGCGACGATCGGACATGCGACCACGAGGACGACGAGGAGGGAAAGCGGTGTCAGGCGCATGGGCGGAGTGTAACCGAACCGGTTAGGCATCAGGCGAGGGGGAAAACCGTGTCGGAATCGCAAGGCCGGGAATGGGTTGGCCCGCGGGAGTCGCTTCGCGGTTTCGCAGGCACAGTCGTATCCCCCCGGGTTAGCCAGTCGGGACGACGCGAAGCGACCCTCGCGGCCCGAGCGCACACGGGCGCCCGGGGGTGTGGCGAGGTGCTGTTCGGGTGGATGAAGCCAACTGTGCCGATTCTGGTAAAGGTTCGGGTGGATCAGTACCTTCGTTTCCCGCCCATGCACGACGCCGCCCCCCCAACTCCGACCGAGCCGCAAAGCGCCGCCGGGCCGGCGAAGCCGGTGGCGCCGAAGTCGGGCGCGGAGAAGGCGGCGCCGCCACTGTCGCCGGCGATGCGGCAGTACCAGCAGTTCAAGGCGCAGTACCCGGGGTACGTCCTGTTCTTCCGGATGGGCGACTTCTACGAGATGTTCTGGGACGACGCCAAGGTGTGCGCCAGGACGCTCGGCGTCGCGCTGACCAGCCGGAACAAGGGGTCGCCGGACGAGATCCCGATGGCCGGCGTGCCGTTCCACGCGGTCGAGTCGTACCTGCGGAAGATGATCGCGGCCGGGCACAAGGTCGCGATCTGCGAGCAGATGGAGGACGCGGCCCTGGCCAAGGGCCTCGTCAAGCGGGAGGTCGTCCGGCTGATGACGCCGGGCACGCTGACCGACGACCCGCTGCTCGACGGCCGATCGGACAACTACCTGGCCGCCGTCGCGTTCAACGTGACCAAGGCCGACGGCTACAAGGCGGCCGTCGCGTGGGTGGAGCTGAGCACCGGCGAATGCACGGCCGCCACCGGCGACGAGCGGCAGGTGCTCGACGAGATCGCCCGCCTGCGGCCGGCCGAGGTGCTGGTGCCCGAGCTGCCCAGCGGGGCCGAGCACGAGT
>JAUJNJ010000140.1 GCA_030448225.1 Phycisphaerae bacterium | reverse complement strand
CGCGATCGGGCTCAGCGGCGTTTGGTAGCTCGTGTCTGACAGCCGTCACCTCTACGCGTCGAGCGACGCCGGCTTTAACGTTCGGCGGCGGTCGCTGTCTTGATTTCGGGCCGACGGGTCGCGTGCGTTGTCCCGCTGCCGGGGCGGGGCTAAGGTAGTAGCCTCGCCGTCGCGCGCGGGGCGGTGGGAACTGAACAGACGAAGCATTGCCGCGCCCGATCGCGCGATTCGAATCGCCGGACCCCCGACGACTTTGCTCATCACCGAAGAAGGAGATCCCGACATGACCGCACGGACCTACCGCACCCCGCTGCTGGCGGCCGCCCTGCTGGCGGCGACGGCGACGACGATGATCGCCGGCGGGTGCTCGCCGAGCTACTCCGACCAGCGCCCGCCGCTCGACGAGCTCGACAAGCGCGACGCCGGCCTGCAGAGCAAGGACGTGTTGGCGGCCTCCGACCGGCTGGCGGCGGACCTGCTGGCGCTGCCGGAGCTGAACGACAGCCGCGAGCAGTGGACGGTCGTGGTCGACCGCGTGGAGGACGAGACGTCGGGACGGCAGTTCCGCGGCGACTACGACGTGTTCCTCCGCCGGCTGCAGACGAACCTCGCCCGCCAGGGGCGCGGGCGGATCCAGCTCATCGAGAACCGCCAGCGGTTCCGCGACATCCGCAGCCGCGAACTCGAGGGCGAGCGCGACGACTTCGGCCAGGGCGGCGCCGGCGGCGACCGCTCGCCCGCGGCGGCCGTGCAGCCCGATTTCGGCCTCTACGCGATCGCGTCGGACCTCCCCAACCGCGGCACGACGTTCTACTACCTCCAGTTCACGCTGACCGACCTGAAGCGCCGCACGCAGGTGTGGACGGGCGACTACGAGGTGCGCACGTCGCGGAAGTGATGGCCGGGTGGGAGACGCGGGTCGTCCGCGACCTTCGGCGCACATCGCGACCCTCCACTCGGACGTCCGATGCCCGCACCCGGGAACCCCGTGGAGCGCACCTAAAGCCGCGGACGGAAGTCCGCCGGTCTGCCGAGCGGGACCCCGGGCTTCCGCCCGGGGCTATGAAGTGTCGGGCGTGAGTCTGTGGGGTAGAGAAGGAACGACTCTGTGAGCGGAAGGCAGTGCATGGAGCTTGCGGGACGGTCAAAGCGGTGCGTCGGCGCCCTGCTGCTCTGCGTCTTGTCGATCCCCCTCTGCCTTCAGACGGGCTGCGCCTCCGCCGTCGGGGCGGGCACGAGCACGGCCTTGGGCGGCGTCGACCTCGTGCAGATGACCGACCACATGGCCCAGAGCATCGCCGGCGACCCGGAGGTGCGGGCCGCGGTCGCCGGGCGCGGGGCGCTGCGCGTCGTGGTCGAGCCCGTCGAGAACGAGATGGCCGGCGAGGTGCTGCCCCGCGGGCAGGCCGAGGCGTTCACCGCGCGCGTGCGGGCGCTGCTGAGCAAGCAGGCGCGGCAGGACTTCGTCTTCGTGATGAACCGCGACGCGTTCTACCGCCTGCGCGACCGCGAGCTCGGCGTCGACCTCGGCCCCTCGCCCGAGGCGGTCGACCCGCAGTACGCGCTCACGGCCCGCTTCACCTCGCTCCGCAACGAGGGGGCGAAGTCGCTCAGCAACTATTACCTCTGCGTCTACCAATTGACCGACCTCCAGGACCGAACCGTCCTCTGGACCGACAAGTACGAAGTGAAGAAGGTCGCAGTGAAGGGGTTCCTCGACTGAAGCGCGGGAAAAAGGACGTTCATCCGCAGGCCGAGCGGAGGTCGTGGGATGAAGATCGATGACATCGTCGTCCGGCGAACGGCTCGCGCCCGCCGCTCGCGTCTTCGCGGCGTGAGGGGCGCCGGCCGCCCGAAGACCCGTGAGGGACGATGCGTCGACCCGGATGTTCCCGACGCGCGCCGACCGCGCCCGACCTGCGATTGTTCCTCCTCTGCCCGCTGTGAGTAGCACGAAGCGAAGCATGACGATCACACCGCTGACAGAACGACCGATGCGGCGCCGGACGCGTCACGCCCTGCGCCCTGATCGTGCCCGCCGCCCTCTGCCTCCTCCCCCTGCTCGGCGGCGGGTGCGTCTCCGCGCGGCGCGCGAGCGCAGGCGGCGGTGTCGGACTACTTCTACGGCGACTACCGCACGGCCGCCGCGCGCTGATGCCGCTGTCGCAGAAGACTGACCAGGACTTCGTGCTGAACAACCTCCGCCTCGGCGCGCGCCGCCCTGGCCGACTACGACCTCGACACCGCCGAGGCCGCGTTCCTCCGCGCGCTACGAGGTGCTCAACAGCTACGGCGTCAACGACGGCGGCCGCACGCTCGGGGCCGTGCTCGTCGACGAGAAGATCCGCATCTGGCGCGGCGAGCCGTTCGAGCGGGCGATGGCCAACTTCTACCTCGGCCTCGTCTACTACATGCGCCAGGACTACGCCAACGCCCGCGGCGCTTCGAGAACGCGGCTGTTCAAGCTCCGCGACTACGGCGCCGAGGCCAAGGCCGACCAGTATGAGGCCGTCGAGACGAACTTCGCGCAGGGCACCTCATGCTCGGCAAGGCCTACCAGCACCTCGGCCGCGACGACCTCGCCCGCGACAACTACGCCCACGCCGTGCGCCTGCGCCCGTACCTGAAGGACTTGGCCGATTTCGACCGCAACGCGGCGGCGAACCTGCTGCTGGTCGTCGACTTCGGCGCGCGCCGCGCAAGGCGACGGACTTCGACGGCTCGATCGTCGGCTTCGCCCCCTCGCCCGCCGAGGTGGGCCCGGTGCCCCCGCCGCGCGTCACGGTCGACGGGCAACCGGTCCCGCTCGACGGGGCGGACCGGCCGACGGTCGACCTCGTCGCGGCAGGGCGCAGGACCGGCGGTGGCAGAGCATCGACACGATCCGCACGGTCAAGAGCGCGATCGGCACCGGCCTGATCGCCGGCGGCGGCGCCGGCTACGGCGTCTACCGCTCGGGCCAGAGCCGCCGCGGCATGAGCGGCGACGACGCCGCCGTCAAGCGCCGCCCTCATCGGCGCGGGCCTGCTCCTGAAGGCCACGAGCCAGGCCGACGTGCGCCAGTGGGAGATGCTGCCGCGCACCGTGTTCGTGATCCCGCTGCAGGTCGAGCCGGGCACCCGCGACGTGACGGTGTCGTTCCCCGGCGTGCGGGCTCGAGCAGACGTGGCGCGCGGCCTCGTCGCGCCGGCCGAGGGCGAGGCGACCTACTACTTCCACATGCAGCGCTGGAACCGCGGCCCCCACGACTGGCCCCCGCCGGCCATGCGCGCCGAGAAAGCGACCCCGCGCTCGACGCCGGCACCCCCGCCGCCGCCGCCTCAGGCGGCGGCTGACGGGCAGGTCCCATAGCACGGCCCACGACGCGGTGGTACCGTCACCCTTCCTCGCGATCAGCAGGGGACGACGATGCCCGCACCGAGCCAACCGCCAGACGCCCCGCCAGAAGCGCCGCCCGCCGATGCGCCCGTCACGCCGCTGTCGTACACGCCGCCCGAACGCATGATCGGCCGCCGCTCTGTTCGACTTCTTTGGGCGCTGGCGTTGTTCAACGTCATCCTGCTCGCGATGAACCTCGGCAGTGGCTGGCGGTTCGTCGAGCGGGGGTGGTCGTCATGGAAGCAGTCTCGCGCCGTCGCGGCGGCCGTGCGGCAGAACTTGGCGCTGCAGCATCGTGCGCTGACGCACCGCGCCCCGCCGACCGCGTCGTCTACACCGAGGATCCCGTCGAGGCGGCGACGTTGTTGGCGACGGACCCGCTATACAAACCGATCGACGGCGGCGGCGGAGATCCGCCAGCCGGCTGGCAGCCCCCCGCGGCGGCGCGCGACCCGGATGCCGCCGAGTTCCTGAGACTGCTCCGGCACGGAGGCCCGAACCTGTCCCGTGGCAGGGTCACCGTATCCTGGGGCCCGAGCGGCGGCCGCAATGACAACGCCCTGCTGTTCTTGCACGAGCGCACGACGCCGGGCGGTGAGAAGCGGCTCGTCGCGGTTCGCGTGAAGGTGGGGCACGCGTTCAACACCTACGCGCGGGACGTTCACCAGCGCGTCTGGGAGCGGTCGGTCGATCGACTGCTGACCGGCGATGCGTGGGAAGTGTCGGCGGACGGGACGCGCCCCGATCAGACGGGCAGCGCGGAGCGGTCGATCGTGCTCCCCGACACCCGCCGCGACGAGATAGGCGTCACGCCGCTCGCCGTCCGCGACGGAGGCGTCGGGGCCGTGACAAAACTTCGCAAAGCGAATGTCGTGCGCTTCCTGGCCGGCCAGCCCGACCCGGCCGACGCGTCTCGCTTCACAATCCCGTACACGATCGACGGGCGACCCGGCGTCATCGATGGCCACGTAGGTGACGCCGGCCTTCTCTTGCGGCCGCGCGAAGGCAAGGGCGTCGGAGACGGCCGCGGCGTCGGCTGGGACCTGCGAGCCACACCACCGGCTTCCGCTCCGAGCACCCTGAAACGTTGAGCGGCCGGAAGGATCGCACGTCGCTCTGCCGCTCTACTGTGGCGACTTCAAATCAAACGAAATGCGCGGCGCGCGCGACAAGCGGGCCGGCCGTCCTCGAACGAGTCGGTAGCGGGAGGCACGAGGCCGAACGGGGTGATAGAACGGATTGGTCTCAGCCGTGGCGTCGCTGCCGTCAGTTGTCGCCCGGCGGGCACGGCCGTTTGCTAGCTCCGGCTTCCCCGCCTGAACTGAACCTGCTCCAGGAGGCGGGCGGCGCCGTTCTCTTCCACCTCGACCTGCTCCGGCCGGAGCAGGCAGCGCATCAGTTGTGCGTGACCGTGCTGGCGGAACTCGACCTCGTAGGCGACCGCCGGGGCAAACCAGGTGCTTTGCACGACGCCCACCTGGCCGCGGTTGAGCGAGAACTCCGGCACGTCCCGCGTGAGGCGGACGACGTCGTCGACGTGGGGCTGGCGCATCGGGAGGATCCTCCGTCGAAGGACTGGGTACGAGCATTCCCTCGCCGCGCATCCACTCTACCGGCGCGAACGTCACGCTCCAGCAATTTCGGAAAAAATGGCCGCGAAAACACGCACTCCGCGTGCGCACAATCTGCGCCTGCGACGCCGGCCGCCGGGGCCCTCTACAATGCCGCCGGATGCTCGGCCCGGCCCAAACCTTCGCCCGTTCGTTACTTCGGTGGTACGACCGCTCGCGCCGCGACCTGCCGTGGCGGGTGCCGGTGGGAAGCACTGAAAAACTCGACCCCTACCACGTCCTAGTGAGCGAGGCGATGCTCCAGCAGACGCAGGTGGCGACGGTCGTCCCGTACTACCACCGCTTCCTCGCCCGCTTCCCCACGCTCGCCGACCTCGCCGCCGCCGACGAGCAGGACGTGCTGCGGCTGTGGCAGGGGCTCGGCTACTACTCGCGCGCCCGCAACCTGCAGGCGGCGGCGCGGAAGGTCGTGAGCGACTTCGGCGGCGAGTTGCCGAGCGAGCGCGACGAGTTGCTGAGGCTACCCGGCGTCGGCCTGTACACCGCCGGCGCGGTGGCGTCGATCGCGTTCGGCCGCCGGGCGCCGATCGTCGACGGCAATGTCGCCCGCGTGCTCTGCCGGGTCGACCGGATCACGACCGACCCGCGCGAGCGCGCGACGCTCGACGTGCTCTGGCGGCGGGCCGAGGAGGTGCTGCCCGAAAGCCGCACGGGCGACTTCAACTCGGCGATGATGGAGCTCGGCGCGACCGTCTGCACGCCGCGGTCGCCGCAGTGTTTGCTCTGCCCGGTTCGAGAACATTGCGAGGCGTTCGCGGCCGGCGAGGCGGAGCGGATCCCCGGCGCGCAAGGCGAGGCCCACGCCGCTGTCGCGCCGCGTGACGTACTGCGTCCGCCGGGGCGATGCCTGGCTGATCGAGCAGCGCCCGCCGCGCGGGCGGTGGGCCGGGATGTGGCAATTCGTGACGGTCGCGCGCCCGAGCCGGTCGTAGCGGACGGCGCGACCGTGCCGGCCGTGACGCCCCCGCCGCCCGTGCCGACGACCGAGCCGGTGTCGATCGGCTCGGTCGAGCACGCGCTGACGCACCGCCGGTACCACTTCGACGTGCGCTCCTGCGACGCCACCGACGACCGCACGCCCGCGGGGGACCGCCCGCGGGCGTGGGTGTCGCTCGACCGGCTCGACGATTACCCCTCCCGCGCGCACACCTGCGCATCGCGGCGATGCTCCGCGCCGCCGGCGGGCGCGAGGGCACCGCGCCCCCGGGCCGTCCCGCCGCCGGGGACGCGACGGCGGCGATCCCGCTTTAGGGCGACGCGAACTGTCCGACAATACGGATCGGATGCCCGACGCTTCCCATCCATAACGTCGCCCCCGCCGCCGTCGGGCCGGCCCGCCCGCGGCTTGCCCCGCGTCGGGCGATCGTACATCTCCTTCGGACCCGGCCCGTTCGCCGGCACTGACGATCATGGAAGTACTCAACCCCGCGGCCCTGACGACCGACGACGCCGACGCCCCGGCCGCCCCAGCGCCCCCGCACCGCCGCGGTGCTGGGCCTGCTCGTGAGCCGCGGCGGCCATCCTGAGCTACTTCGCGGCGTACCCGATGATCGACGCGCTGCGCGCCGCCGAGGTGCTCGCCCCGTCGCCGGTCGGCACCGACTCGCGCCTGCGGTGGATGCTGGCCGGCTTCGTCTCCCTGCTGCTCACGTTCGCCACGGCAGCCTGCTGCTTCCGCGTCCTGCACCGCCGGCAACTCCGCCGCATCGACGAGTTGGCGAACGAGGCGTGAGGTGGGTGAGCGAAACGAGGATGGAGGATCGAGAATGGAAGAGGGAGGAAGACGTGGCGGGAAGTGACGCTTGTCGCCTTCCTCCATCCTCTATCTTCGATCCTCCATCCTCGCCTTCCGCCGTCACCGCGGCGCGAGCGTCGCGGCGCGGCGGTCGAGGGTGGCGGATAGCTGTTGGAAGACGAGCGACGTGTTCACGTTGCCGTCGAGGTACTGTTCGGCGCGCGTCAGGTCGTCGATCACCGCGCACGCGGTCTCCAGCACGTCCGGGTCGTCGATCGCCGCCATCCGCTGGCGCACGTGCTCGGCGGCGAGGCGCAGGTAGAGGCCCAGGCCCTCGCGGTTGGCCGCGTCCCTGCTCCCGAGCTTGTCGCGCTCGATCTGCTTGTCGGCGTACCCCTCGGCGGCCCGCTTGAACCACGCGGGCAGGTCCTCGGGCGCCCGGCCCTGGAAGAAGCGGTCGAGTTGCGCGACGAGTTCGCCGGCCGGGCCGATCACGCCGTCCTCGATCCACTTCAGCGCCAGCCCGAGCGACCCGCCGGCGAGCGCGGCGGCCTCCGTCGCCTGTGCGTCCGAAAAATCTCGCGCCTTCAGTTCGCGCACGACGACGTCGCGCGGCAGCGCGGCGAAGCGCACGAGCTGGCAGCGGCTGCGGATCGTCGGCAGCAGCAGGCCCGGCTGGTCGGTCAGCAGGATGATCTCGGTCCGCCCGGCCGGCTCCTCGAGCGTCTTCAGCAGCGCGTTCTGCGCGTGGCCGTTCATCGAGTCGGCCTCCTCGATGACGAACACCTTCCCCCGCCCCATCACCGCCTTGCGCCCGGCCGGCTCGACGACCTCGGGGATGATGACGTGGATCGACAGGTCAATCCCCTTGCTCTTGCCCGTCTTGTCGTGGTAGCGAATCAAGTCGCGCGTGACGACGTGGTAGTCGGGGTGGTTCCCGCCGCCGAACACCGCGCAGCTCGCGCACGATCCGCACGGCCGACCTTCCCGGGGCTCGAGGCAGAGGAACAGCGCCGCCAGCGCGCGGGCCGTCGTGGCCTTGCCCACCCCGACCGGCCCGGCGAAGAGCAGCCCGTGCGGCAACCGGTCGGCCGTGTACGCCCGCCGAAGCGTGTCGATCGCGGCGTCCTGCGCGAAGATGTCGTCGAACGAGATCATGCGACTAGAAGTGTACCCGCGGACCGGCGACGCGGCATTACCCCGACCGGCGGTCGACGGTCATTCAGTTTCCTTCAGAAGAATGCAACCGCAGAGACGCGGAGAACGCAGAGTCCGGAGGAGGAAATCCTTCAAATGATGGACTTCCTCCGCGTCCGCCTCTGCGTCTCTGCGTCTCCGCGGTTGCATTGACGACGCCTCACGGCACCGGCGTGATCGACCCCAGCACCACGGGCCGCCGCGCGCCGGTGGCGCTGGGCACGTTCGAGGGAACGTTATGGAGCGTGGCTGCGCCGAGGATGGCGAACGCCAACGCCTCCTTCGCGTCGGCGGGCACGCCGAGGTCGTCGCTGCGGAGGACGGGCAGGTCGCCGAGCGGCTGGCGGAGCAGTTGCATGATCGTCGCGTTGTTCGCGCCGCCGCCGCTGACGATCAGTTCGTCGGGGAACGGGTCGCAGCACGCGCGCAGGGCCTCGGCGATCGTCGTGGCCGTCAGCAGGCAGGCGGTGCGGAGCAGGTAGTCGAACGGGAAGTGGCGTTCGAGCTCGCGCAGACTTCGGAGGAACAGCGCGATCATGTACGGGCCGTCGGTGCTCTTCGGCGGCGGCTTGGCGAAGTACGGGTCGCGCAGCAGGAGTTGCAGCAGCGGGTAGACCGGCACGCCGTTGGCCGCGGTCGCGCCGCCCTCGTCGTAGCCGGGGCCGTCGGGGTTGACGGCGCGGACGAGGTGGTCGCTGATGCAGTTGCCGGGGCCGGTGTCGAAGGCGATCACGTCGGCGATTGGGCCGCCGGCGCGGAGGTACGTGAGGTTGGCGATGCCGCCGATGTTGAGCAGCACACGCGTGCGGGTCGGGTGGCGGAACAGGACGTGGTCGGCGTAGGGCACGAGCGGCGCGCCCTGCCCGCCGGCGGCGCAGTCGGCGCGGCGGAAGTCGCTGACGACGCGGCACCCCAGGCCGGCGGCGATGAGGGCCGGGTCTAGCAGTTGGATCGTGTCGGGCGGCTCGTGGTAGAGCGTCTGTCCGTGGGCGGCGACCGCGCCGAGGTCCGCCGGCGCCAC
>JAUJNJ010000139.1 GCA_030448225.1 Phycisphaerae bacterium | reverse complement strand
GCGTTGTACCGCGGCGCAGGTGACGGGCTGCGGTCATCCCTTGGGCCGACTCGCGGCCGAACACGCACCGGATCGAGTGATTGGATTCCGCCGCCTTTCCTCCGCGGCGCGGCTCGATCGTCGGCTGTGGGTTGGGCGATGACGCAGAGCCGCTCGCGTCGCGCCGTGGGTTGGAGGTCGGTTCGACCTCCCCGCCGCAGCGATCCGTTGGGCCCGCGAGTGGTTCCCACAATCGGGGGTGATTACCGCCTCGTGGACCTGTTCGATGCGCCTACTCCTTCCGCGCCGGCAGCTTCGGCACGAGGCGGGCAACCGGCGGCGTGCTGTCCGCGCTCGCCGCTGAAATACCGCGAGCCGGACAACCGCGATTCCCACTCCTGAAGGCGATGTGCGTCCGCCCGGCGTGGCAGCGTCGGGGCGTGGGCCGCGGTCTGATGGAACGGTCGACCCGCGAACTGGCGTGCTTGAGCAAGAGGCGCTAGTTGGGATCGGGCACGGCATCGAATTGCAACGACCGAAGCTCATCCCAGCGGACGCCGATCGCGCCGTCGTCGCGCGTCTGCAGTGCGGCCGCCGGTGCCGCGGCTTTCCAGGCGCGCGGCGGCAGTGAGATCCAGCAGATCTCGGTCTTGCCGGGGACGCCCGGGTTCCGCTCCGCCGTGATCTCGATCGAACGCTCGCTCGCCCGGATGCGGAGGATCCGGTCGTGCCACGCGATGCGGTCGATCGAAAGCTCCGGCCACGCGCGCGGCAGGCGGGGGTTCAGGTCGAACCCGTCGAGTCGGGGCGCGAAGCCCATGAAGCCGTCGAGCACCACCTGCGGAAGCAGGACGCTCTCGGCAAACTCGCGGTCCACGCCGAGCCCGCCGGCCGTTCCGCCGCCCTGCAACGTCGCGCCGCCCGGGCGGCTCGCGTAGAAGGCGCGGTAGCCGCCGGCGTCCCGCACCTCGCGATACCACTTGACGACCGCGGCGAGGCGTTGCCACGCGTCGTCCGGGCCGCGCGTCCTGAGGCGGGCCATCAGGTCGTGGTACGAGAAGCCGAGGACGGCGCCGCCGTCCTGCACCTGCTGGCCCCACGCGAGCTTCTCCGGCTCGTTCCACCAGAACGTGTAGTAGTCGAGGTTGCGGCGCGTCGTGGCCCGCGGCCCGAAGCGCCAGTGGTAGATGTCGGCGGCCTGCGAGGTGTCGCCGGGCACCGGGCGCTCGGCGCTCAGCCACGCCAGGATCTCCTTCGCGTGGGCGTCGCTGGCGAGGCCGTAGTGGATCGCCTCGAGATTGACGAAGGTAAAGCCGTAGTCGTGGGCGACGCCACGGTCGTCGATGTTGCCGACGAAGCGGCCGGTGGTCGCGTTCCAGAACACCTCGTTCGACACGCGCTTCACGTGCGCCGCGTGCTCTTCCAGTTCCGCCACGTCGAACCGGCCCTCGGCGGGAATCTCCCACTCCGGGTGACGGGCGATCTGCCGCTCGATCTCGACCATCCGCGCCAGCGCGCCGTAGTAGAGGACCGTCGCGTAGGCGTCCTTGCCGCCGAACGGCAGCAGGTCCCAGTAGTTGCTGCCCACGCCACGCCCGGCCACCGCCCGCGCCGCGCCGCCCCCGACGCGCTCGATGCCGCTCCGGCCGTCGTGGCCGACCCATCGGGTGGTGACGTAGCCGTTCTTGAGCGTGTCGTACTCCGCCTGCATGAACCGCAGGGCGCGGCGCATGCGCGCGATGTTCTCGCGCAGGAACGGGACGTCGCCCGTCCAGCCGAGGTACGTCGCGCAGCCCATGATGAAGGCCTGGTTGTTGACGTTGTGGCGGGTGTCGTAGGAAGAGACGAGGGCCTGGAGGACGACGGTGCCTCCCGCCCGCGGGTTACCGAAGCCGAGTCGCAACTGGCGGACGTCGCCGCGCCACGCGGGATGCTCGAACATGGCGACGGGCTGGTAGGCGATCGCGTCCGCCTCCAGCGGCGCCAGGCGCGCCCGGCGACCGCGGTAGTGCAGCCGCGCCTCGCCGGCCTCCGCCGTCGGGAGGTAGACCCGTCGTTGTTCGCTCCACTCGGCCTGCTTCGGCGTCGTCCACTCGATGTAGGGGCGCGACCGGGTCAACCCCTCTGAGCGCCAGTTGACGAGGATGTACGGCATCTCGTCCGCCCTCATCGCCTTCGGTGGCGACGGCACGGAGGCGCCGGGGCGATCGAGCTCGAGGTGCCATCCGTCCTTCGCGATCGCGTGGCCGCCGACGCCGCTCAGCGCCCAGCCGTCGGGCGTCGAGAGCACGTCGTGGCGGTACGCCCCACCGATCGTGTTCAGGAACGAGAAGTGCCATTGCGCGCCGCCGCCTCCCCAGTGCCCCGGCGGAAGGGGCCAGCCCATGGGGTGGGCCATGGACGGGTGCTGGTGCGAGCCGACGTAGCCGGCGGCGTCGATCGGGCCGCCGGCGTGTCCCGCCACCGCGACCACGCACGGCGATCGTGCCGGTGATCGCTGGCTCGGCGCGACGCCCGCCCGCAGCGGCGCGGTCTCGCGGTGGCGAACGTTGGGGGCGACCGCGGGCCAGAGCGCGGCACTCGCCAGCCAGTCGTCGTACAGCGTCGGCGTCCCCGCGCGGGCGGCGGCCGGGTGGTGAAGCCAGAAGAGCTGGCGGAGCGTTCGCCGTCGCCTTCAAGGCGGGGACGACGACCTCCGGGAAGTCCGCCGGCACCGGCGGTGAGACGACGGGTGCGGAGCGAGCAGGCCGCGCGGCCCGGCGACGCAGCATTTCACGGTTGCCGCGACAGCGAGCATCAGGTGAAACATCGCATCGCCTGTATGATGTTCGAACTGCTCGAAGTACACGCAGCAGCCGTAGCACCTTCGGTGACGGCTTGCTCGTCGGCGTCACCATCATCGACCCCGACGTGCGGAAGCGGCCCCGCCGGAAAAATGTGTGGGGTGAGACAGAGCATGTCAGTCCTCCTTGATCTTCAGACGGTCGCCAGAATGAGCTCGGGGGATTGCTGTCGCTGAGGATCTATCACCTCTACGGTCAACCCGATCGTCGTCCAACAGGAAGGAACGAGATGCCTCGGGACGCGTCGCAGTAATAACGGGTGGGGTTGCAGGTGCATGGGTCGCGGCCTTGCTGGGCACGTGACACTGTGGCCGGGCATGGCAGCGGGCGAAGGTGCTATCGACGGCCGCACGTTTACGCTGCCGGACGGGTTCACCATCGACGCGTTGCCGGGCCGCCCTGGTCGACCGGCCGATCAGGGGCGACGAGCAGGGCCGGCTCTACGTGACCGATTCGTCCGGCTCCAGCGACGACCCGCAGAAACTCCGGGAGAAGCCGCACCGCGTCGTCCGCCTCCACGACACCCGCGGCGACGGCCGTTACGACGCCCGCCGTGTTCGCCGACCGGATGATGTTCCCCGAGGGGGCGATGTGGCTCGACGCGCGCACCATGCGTCGCGGCCCCGCCCAGCATCTGGCGTCTGGCCGACACGAACGATTCCGGCACCGCCGACGCCCGCTCCGAGTGGTTCCATGGCAAGACGCTCACCGGCTGCGCTGACCTCCGGCCCGTACCTCGGCCCCGACAGCTGGGTCTGCTGGTGCAAGGCGCCTTCGCCGAACAAACCTATCCGCGGCGGGCGGCCGCCGCTCGTCGCCCACTTGCGGCACACGTCTTCCGTTGCCGCGCCGACGGCCGGCGGCGTCGAGCCGGTCATGACCGGAGGCATGGACAATCCGGTCGGCGTCGCGTTCACCGCCGGTGGCGAGCGGAAATCGTCACCAGTACCTTCTTCCAGGACCCGCCGGCGGCCGGCGCGACAGGCCGATCCACGCGGTGTACGTACGTCTACGGCAAGGTCCACGACGTGATCGACGACCACCCGCACGGCGCTGACGTGATGCCCGTGCTCGCCAACCTCGAGGCCGGCCGCGCCGTGCCGGCGCCGAAAACACGAGTCGGACGCGTTCGGCCGCGAGTACCGCGACAACCTCTTCGTCGCCTGCTTCAACCTGGGAAGATGCCCGCCACGCCCTGACGCCCGACGGCTCGACGTTCAAGGCAATCGACACCGACTTCCTCGTCTGCGACGACCTCAGCTTCACCCGACCGACATGGAGGACGCCGGCGGCCGGCCTGCTCGTGATCGACACCGGCGCCTGGTACAAGCTCTGCTGCCCGACCTCCCAGCTGGTGAAGCCCAGCTCGTTCGGCGCGATTTACCGCGTGCGGCGGACCGATGCGCGAAGATCGACCACGCCGACCTCGAACTCCGGTGGGACAACTCGCCCCGGACCGCTCGCCGACTTCTCGAGGACGTGCGACCCGCGGTGCGGAAACGCGCACGAGGCGGAGCGCTCGCGGCCGCGGGGGCGGTGGCAGTACCCGGCGATCCGGCGCGTCTTCCGCGTCGCCGTCGGTCGCCGCGAGATTGCAGGCGGTCTGGGCGGCGACGCAAATTGATGACCCGGCCGCGCGGGCCGCGGCATCCGCGAGAAGTGGAACCGCCGGACGCGGACGTGCGGCGAGCGGCTACGCCTCGGCGAGCGTCCGGGCGGATCTGAAGCCCGGTGCCGCATCGTGAAACTGCTCGGCGGCCCCGCGCTCGCGGTCTGCCGTCGCGGCGAGCGCCTGCAGACGGATCAAGGAACACCACCGGCGGTGCCGGCGATCGCCTGGCAGCGCTCGCGCAGCCGAGAAGACCGCGTGCTCGACCACTCGCTCATGCGCGCTGGTCGAAATCGGCGACACCAACGCCATCCGCAGTCCTGGCCAGCGATAGCCCGCCATCGTGGGGCCGCCTGATCGCGGCTCGACCAGACGGGAGCGGGCCGACTCGACATCGCCCGTCGCGGCGGCGCTTGTCGTCGCTGACCTTCTTCTGCCGCGACAGCGGCGCAGGGTGCGGCCCGGCACTGAAGTGGGGGCCGACGCTGAGCAGCGTTCGCCAACGGCGAAGCTCGCCGGCAGCGCGTTCGCCGGCCGACGACCTGCAGCGACGCTGCCGAACTCGCGAGATCGCCCGGCGATCTACTCGGGGCGAACGCTTGCCCGATGCAACCCATCTCGTCGCGCACCGCGATGCGGGCCATGGCCGACGCGGACATGGACGTGCCGGGCGCGTCGAACGATGGCGGAGGAGGCAGAACACCGCCCGACGCCGTCGCCGCGGCTGCAGCGCTTCGCCTGGCCGAGGAACAGGCGCGCCGTGAGCAGGCCGCTGCACTGCGCGTCGCCAGGCGGCCGGACGTGTCGGCGGCGGTGCGCTGGATGCGTTCCTCGTCCGTTGGGCGGGCCACGGTGGTCAGGGCCGGACCTGTTCCAGCTTCCTCGCCTCGGCCTGGCCCCGGCCGGGCCGCGACCCGCCGTCTGGCGCAGCGCAAGGCGATGGTGCGGCGCTGACGCGCGAGCAACTGCTCGCGGCTGACGGACGTCGTGGCGCGCGTCAGCGACCGAGATCGACCGGCTGCCGGCGTTCATAGCGACGATCAGGAGGTGGGCCTGAGGCGTCGCGGCGCTTGCGGTCGAGCAAACGCCTCAGGGGGCTGCCGTCGAGGACGCTGGCCGCTGTAGGTTCGGGCGAGACCAGGCGGAGGTCGCCCTAATCACCTTGACCTGAACCCCGACGCCGCGAAGCAGGCGGCGCACCTCGACCGCTTGCAGCACGCGATGCCGAAGGGGACGTCGGCCGCGGCCGGGCCGTGTTCAACAGCCAGCGCGTCGGGTGCGTCTCGTGCCGCGCGATCGGGTACGTGGGCGGGAGCATCGGCCCGGACCTGACGCCGTCGGCGCGGTGCGCAGGCGGCGGGACCTGCTCGAGAGCATCGTCTACCCGAGCCGCAGCTTCGTGCAGACCTACGAGCCGGTGATCGTGATCACGACCGACGGGGACAACCAAGCTGGCGTCCGTCGCAACGACGGGGAAGAAGGTCGGTGCGCTGACGAACCGCAGCAGGAGGTGCGAATCCCGCAGGCCCGCGTGAAATTCGCCCCGACACGTTATCGACGATACCGAAGGGCACTGGTGCTCGCCTTCCTCGCCGCCAGCGAAGCGGCGGCTTCGCCCGGACCGTCGCGATACCGCTGCCCAATAACCCGCTCGTGCGGAGCAGGGGCAGCGGGCGGCGGTAGATCGTGAGGATATGCCCGCCCATGCGCGCACCACCGCCGCCTTGCTGCCGTGCGTGCTCCTCGCCCTGCTGTTGTCCTTCGCCCTCGCCCTCGGCTGGCACAAGCCGGGGCACCAACCGCGGCCTCCTCGACCGGGCGGCGGCGGCCAAGCACTCCCTGCACAACGCGTTGGCCATTTCCTGCAGCCCAGCCGGGTGGCCCCAAGGGGCCGAGGTAAACGTCCTTGCCGTTGGGCGTGACGACCGCCTGGCCGGCAGGTTTGGGAGGCGAAATGCCAGGAGGAGCAGGGCATGGCGAAAGCTCTGGAAAGCCAAATCCGACGAAATACCGGGTATCGACGATCTTCAGAGCCGCCATGCCGCGCGGCAGTACGCTTCGTTCGGCGTGAGTTTCAGGTCGTCGGGGTGACAGGATTTGAACCTACGACCTCGCAGTCCCGAACCAAGCCTTCTACCAAACTGAGCTACACCCCGGAGGCCCCGCGGTTTGTGCGGGGGCGGATAATCTACGCCCAACGCCTGTGTGATTCAAGGGGACGACAGGCGCGACGGCATTCGCGTGCCGCCGTCATTGCCGCCCGCCGACGCGGCGGGCTTACTGCTGTAGATCGGGTGCAGCAGGGTCGTGGCAGGAACGCCAGGGCGGCGTCGACCGCGATGTCCGGCGTCGGCGAGTACGCGGCTGCTCTGGCGGCGCACCTCGGCGTGCTCATGTAGCGGCCGGGGCAATCGGTAGCCTTAAGCTGCCAGTAGCCGAGGATCAGGTCAGGCAGGATCTGTAAGTCTTCATCAGGTACGCGACGAGCCGCGGACCGACCGCATCTGCTCGGCGGCAGGGTTGGTCGGTCAGTTGCCGACGAGGCAGATGCCGATCCCCTGCTCGTTGTAGCGGTTGTCGGCCGTCTTGGTGTGGGCAACCCGTGCTTCTGGGCGGCCCAGCGGTGCCCGACCTCGACGGTGCCGTCGCGGGTGTCGTGCCGTTGCCGACGACGAAGTGGTATCCGAGTTCGTCCCACCCCTTGCCCTTGTGCATCTTGTCGAACGCCAGCGGCCGCCGGTGGGCGTGGCGCTGTGGTGGAGCACGATCACCGCCACGACCGCGACGTGACGCGCCGACGCTGATCGCGGGGCGAGGCCGACGGGGCCGCGGGCGAGGGCGGCGAAGTCCAGGCCATGCCGCGGCGCAGACGCCCGCGCAGGCCGGCGACGCCCAGGGCCGGCGGCGACGACGGGCCGCCGAAGTTCTGGGCCGGCAGCGCGTCGACCATCAGTTGCGGCTGCGCTGGCACCCGGCCAGCGGCGACGGCGAGCAGGCCTGCCACGGCGAATGTCGCAAACGGTTTAGCCATCCATATTTGCCGTGTCGTGTTGGAAACGGACGGACGAACAGCCGCAGGCCGGCCGGCCCGGAAAGTTCGCCCCACGATAGACGTTCGCGGTCGCCCGACCCGAGGTTGTATCGAAGTCGCCGGGAAGAGTCCAGCAACCCGCCCGCGGTTCGACCAGCAAGTTTTAGTGCGATACGCGGCGTGCGGCCCAAAGTTCGACCGCGGCTTGAAGACGAGGCGGCATTCCCGCGGAGAAGCCGCCGCTGAATGTCGCGTCACCGGCATTAATTCACGCGGCGGGACAGGGGCGCTGCACCGACCTCGGCCCGCGCTCGCTCACCTGCGGCACCTCGCGCTTGGGCGGCGTCCTCGATCTCGAAGAAGGGTTGGACCGTGAAGCCGAACGGGCCGGCGACGAGGTTGTTGGGGAAGCTCAGGAGCGACGCGTTGTACTGCGCACGACGAGCGTTGTACTGCTGGCGGTTGCCGCCGATGCCGTTCTCGGTGCCGGCTGGTTCGCGTTGAAGTTCAGGAAATTGGCGTTCACTTCAGGTCCGAGTACGCCTCGGCCACGGCGAACAGTTGCCGCGCTGCCGAGCGGCTCCCTTCCGCCTGAGAAAGTTGCCCGGCGTTGCCCCGCACGGCGACGGCGGCGTGCCGGGCAGCGACGGCGTTTTCCAGCGTCTGCCGTTCGTAGCCGGCGGCCTTTACCGTCTCGACGGAGTTGGGGATCAGGTCGTGGCGGCAGCTCAGCACATCACGTCGATCTCGCCCACGCCGCCCGCACCTGTTCGCGCAGCGGAGCAAGGCAGTTGTACCGCGAATCCGCGTACACCACGAGCACGCCGACGACGCCGAGGACGATCGAGACCGGTCTTGGCAAGATTCTTGCTCACTGCGGCGACGCCTAGGCGAGATGGGTGTCGACGACGCGGGTCAAGGTCGTCACATCACAAATCGCGAGAAGCATCAGTCGCTCCGGAACGATGTCTGCCCCGGGATGGAAGATAACGGGCCCTCCGGGCCTGCGGCTAAAAGGGGTGACACGACAAGGCGTTAAGAGCTCACTCTTCACCCCACCACCCCACCGCCCCACCACTCTTCAACTCCCCACTCCCCCCCTCCCCCACTCCTCAGTCCCCGTGCTTCGCGCGGAGCGCAGGTAAGGCGGAGCATGAGTTGGACGCGTTCGAACTCGTCCAGGCCGGTCGGCGAGCGTGAGGAGAGTTCGTCCCTTGGTCCGGCGCGGCGAGTGCGATCGGGCAGGCGGCGCCCCGGAAGTTGCTTCAGCGCCCAGCGCGGTGGCGGCTGAGCGTGCGGTCGCCGTAGGCGGCGCAGGGGATTCGAGTCCTCCGCGAGGAACAGCGCGACCGGCACGCGGTCGCCGCCGTTGACGCGGATCTGCTCGGCGAGGTCGCGGTGCCCGTCTCGGTCGACGAGCCGCAGGCTCGACGCGGCCGGGGTTCGCCTCGGCGATCCGTTGGAGCAGCGGTGCTGCACGCAGTCGCCGCACCAGATGCCGCTGACGACGAGCACCTTCATCGCGGGTGAAGCCGCCGACGAGTGCGCTGGGGCACCAGCGAGGGCCGCGACGTCGTACACCTGCTGCCAGCGGCACTGCTGCTCCACGGTTGCCGGTGCGGACGTAGGCGTCGTAGGGCAGGGCGCGGTCGAACTTCTCGGCGAAGAAGGAAGGCGTCATGGGAATGGGATCATCCGGGGATCTCATGAATGGATCAACCGCGGGGTTGAGGCGTCCCCTGTGGACGGCCACTGGCGGAGGCTTGTGGTGAGACAGCCGCGGTGGAGCTGAAGTCCCCTCTCGCGGACTACCGCCTGTGCACGGGCATTACCCCGGCGGGTTCCCCGCGGGCAACTGAAGCATGGCGACCCCGGTGAGAGGTGTGCGGGAACACCGTGGACCGCAAGGTTCTGCGCGGTGGCAGCAGGAGTTCCGACAACGATCGCCGGTGTCGCTCGATTCCGTCGCCAATGCACCGCGACGGGATGATGAGAATCGGCGGAGGCTCATTCGGATAAGGTGACGCTCGTCGCCGTTGATCGTCCAGGCGATCGGAACGAGGTGCAGGAGGAGACTTGGGCACCTCAGGTCGGGAAGCGGCGCTCACGGCGTCAAGGTTCAGTTCATCGTCGAAGGTGTAGTCGAAGGCTGGATGCCTCGTTCGCCCGTAGGGGACCGAGCACGAAGATGAACCCGTCGAACAGCCGACCCCGTAGTGCCGGTTGATGGCCTTGTGGTCATCGGGGAACCTGACGCCGAATCGGGTCTCCGCCGCCCGCCAATCGCCCTCGCTGGCCACACCGACCGGCGTGCTCGGCGGCTCGATCGTCCCGAGCAGTTCATCGATTGCGGTACGCGCACGCCTGTTCCCGCTCTTCCGGTTGCTCATCGCACCCGCGCGTCATCTTCGTGACCTTCAGGTGCCACGTGCGGGTGTTCCTGCACCTCCTCGGCGGTCGTGGTGCCGGCAGTGCCGTCGCTGAAGGCGGCAGGGTTGCGGGTGGCGATCAACCGCCGGTCGGGTCGTACGCGATCCGGGCGGCCCGCACCTCGGCGCCCGCCGCGGGTGATCGTGTTGCCGACGGCGGACAGCCCCTTCAACTGTAGCGCGGCGGCGGCCGGGGGGTTGCCGGCGGGACCGCCGGCGGCGAGCTTCGTCGTCGCGACCTTGGGCTCGGACGGGAGAGGAAGTCGGCCATCACGTCGTCGGCGGTAAGGCGGACGGAGGGGTTGGTCGGCGCGTCGGGCTTTGTGGGCGACGACGACGCCGCCGGACGCCGTCCTTGCTGACGGTTCGCCTCGTCGTAGACGAGCGACGCTCCACTGGAACGCCGTCGCCCCCTTGCCCGCGCCCGGGGGCGGCGGCGGGCTGGCCGGGCAGGCGCGGCGGCCGGGCGGTGGTCGCGGACGAGCATCTGCCCGCCGGTCGGCACCGTCATCCGCCGGGCGATCACGTCGAACACCCGGCGGCACTGGGTGGAACTCGCGCGGCACTGTGCCCGCGGCGTCGGCATGGTTGTGATTGACGACCGCCCCGCCGGTCAGCGATCGACCCGACCTCCTTGTCCTTGAAGAAGTCATCTCCACCCGCCCGGCCACGGCGCGGGAACGCGCAGTCCGCGGACGCCAAGCGCCGGCAGCGGCCGTGGGTGACGACGGCTGACCGGCGTCCGCGCGGCTTCATGATTGCGGCGGTCGCGGCGGGTCGCGTGGCGGGAGCAGGCTTCTTCTGACGCGTCCGTCACGCGCTTGCCCGCGGGCGGTGTTCACGGTGCCGTCGCGGTCGGGGAGCGTCGCGACGACGTCGCCGGTCACGTCGATCTTGTCGTTCGGGCCGTCGACGACCCTTGTACGTCGCCCAGGTCACGCGGACCGCGACCGGGGCAGGGTCCTTCCCGTCGCGCTTGCACGGCGTCGATCGTGCCGGGGCCGACGATCTGCACGCTTGCCGATTCAGGGAACACGCGGATCTCGCCACCGGCCGGCCTTGGCTCCTCGACGCGGCGGCTTGCCGACGAGGCGGGCCTCGCTCTTGTCAGCGGCGTGGACGGTCACGATCATCTCGTCGCCGCGGGTCTTGCCGTCGGCGAGCCGGATCGTCCTCGCCGCCGCTGCGCTCTCGCCGCGATTCCACGGCGGCCGTGCCCGTGCGCCGAGGCCGCCGCCGGCTGACGCGACGGCGGTGGCCTGCGCGGGGGCGGCGGTCGGCGCGGCTCGGTGCGAGCGTCAGCGTGATCGCGCCCGGCCAGCAGTTCCTGCTTCTCGTCGGTCGCCCGCACCTTGCCGGTCGCCTCGACCGTCTGCGGGAACAGGCAGCGTCGGCCGCCAGCGCGGTGCGGAGTTCGAGGCGGTCGCACAGCACGGTCTGCCGTTGCGCTGATCGCGATCATGACGCATTGCACGCGGCATCCAGTCCGCGACGAGCGTGCGGGCTCCGGGGCCGGTTGCTGTTCGCCCGCTGCTGCCCACCTCGCCATGCCTTCTTCCCGGGAGCCGCTTTCAGAGCGGCGACGGCGGCGTCGAAGGCGAGGGCGAGTTGCTGCGCCCCCGCAGGTCGAGTTGCGGGTGCCGCGCGGACGTCGCCGGTGAAGTTGGCGGCCTCGATCGACAGGTCCTGTTCGGACTGCCCGAGCAGGCGGAAGACCGCCGCCTCGGCCCACTCGGCCTCGGCGAGGACGTCGACCGCGACGCCGGGCTTGGGCGGCCCGAAGCGGGATGCAGGCGGTGCTCGGGCCGCGGAGCGTGGCGAGGCGTGGCGGTCGATGCTCGATCACAGTCGCGCTGCAGGCGTCGCGGGCACGCCGGGCATAGCCGCCCGCCGGCGGGCTTCGGCAGTTGCTTCCACGAGCACGCAAGGAAGCGGTCGGAATTGCACGCGCGATCGAGCCGTCGGTGCGGTACGTGAACGACGCGGATCTCGCCCCCTCGCCGTCGGCGGCGCGCGGCGACGAACTCGACGGCCACCTCGCCCGGCTTCAGCAGCGGCGGCGGCGCGACGCCGAGCACGGCGGCCGCGGCGGCGGGGATGGCCGGCGCGGGCGTTGATGACGGAATTCAGCCGGATCACGAGCGGCCCGCGCCCGGTAAACCGCGATCGCCTGCGGCGCCGGCTGCGGCGGCGGCGAGCGCCCGTGGTCCGCGACGCCGCGGTCGGCAACCTCAACAAGGCGTCGCCGGCTGCGACGCATACAGCAGCGCGGTGCCCGCGCCCGGCGGCCGGCGCGTCCGGTGCCGCCCGAGCGTCCCCTTGCCGTCCGCCGGCTTCATGCCGGGCCCCGTCCCCCCCATCATGAAGTCGATGTTCATCGCGTCCCGGCCACCAGCGGCGTCTCGACGCCGTGCTTGATGACCACGTCCTGCTCGAACGTCGCCGCGGTGGCGCGGGCAGCTCCGGCGGCTGGGGCCGTCCGTGGCGCGCGACGGCCAGGCGGGCGACGGGGCGGCCGCAGGGGCCGCGTCCGGCACGCCGACACGGCAGCCGGGTCGGCGGCAGGCGGCGCGAGCGCGGCGGGCCGGTGGCGGGCGACTTCTCGCCAGGGCGCCCTGCCGCAGATCGCCCGGCAGCGCGCCGGCGAAGGCGGACGTGTCCTTGATGACGAGCCGCTCGCGTGGAGACGTGGACTCCGGCCGCTGGTCGACGTCGTTCACCGGATCGTCAGGCCGTAGCCGACAAGTCGTAATCCCTGCACGTGCACCGGCACCCAGTCGGCGGCGACCTCCTTGCCGGCGGCGTCGGTGTACGTGCAGGTGTTCGTTGTCGAACACCGCGTTGTTCATCGCGAGCGTCATCGTCGGTCCGGCCGCGGGCGGCCTCGAAGACCTCGATCTTCACGTCGTTGAGCTTCCCGCGGCGCGTTGGCCACGACATCTCGGGGCCGAAGTCGTCCTTGCCCGGCATCCCGCCCTTCGACGCCCTGCGGCGCGTCGCCCGCACGACGACGGTCCCGTCGCGGCCCCCGTGATGCGGCGGGTGCGGCGATGCGCCCGCACGGAAGAACTCGGCACAGGACTCGGTGACGCCGCCGTGCCGTCGCGCTGCGTGATGTAGTCCTGCGCGCTTGAAGCGGTACGAGGGCGCGGCCGCGGTTGTCGTACTGCATCACCCACACCTCGTCGCCGGGCCCGACGAAGTGCGTGTCATCGCCCGACGCCGGGCGCGTCTACGCGACGAAACTACCTTGTTCGCCTCCGGCTGCCGCCGCCGGCTGCATCCACCAGTACGTGGTGAAGAGGCGCACTGACCACGAGCAGAGGAGGATTTTGGTGCCTGTGTTCAAGTCAGGAGTCAGGAGTCAGGAGTCAGGAGTCAGGAGTCAGGAGTCAGGAGTCAGTCAGGAATCGAAGTTGGCAAGGGTCAAGAGTCAAGGGTCACAGGCCATACAACACGCGCGGCCGAAGCAACTGGCACGAGTCTGTGACTCTTGACTCTTGACCCTTGCTCCGTCCCCTGTCTCCTACGGTTCCACGTCGAACATCTTGAGCACGACGAGGTCCTGCACGTCGATCAGGCCGATCGGGCGGTTGTCGTCGTCGACGACGGGGAGGTCGTCGATCCGGTACTGCCGCAGCACGGCCATCGCCTCGCTGGCGAGGTGGTCGCCGTTGATACGCTTGGGGTCGTGCGTCATCACGTCGGCGATCGGGCGCTTCAGCGCGCGGTCCTCGTCGGCGAGGTCGAGGCGGCGGCGGCGGCCGTCGGAGAAGATGACTCTGAGCCGCCCGTCGGCGTCGACCAGCACCACCGCGCCGCTGCGGCGTTTGAGCGAGCTCACTTCGCGCAGCACCTGGCCGACGGTCAGCCGATCGGACGCGACGGGGAGGTTCTCGCCCCGCCGGAAGCTCATCGCCTCGCGCACGCGGATCAGCTTGCGCCCGAGTTGCCCGGCCGGGTGGTAGAGCGCGAAGTCGTCGGCGGTGAACGCGCGGAGCTTCATCACCGTGAGGAACATCGCGTCGCCGAGCGCCGCCATCGCGACGGTCGACGTGCTGGGCGCCAGCCCGAGCGGGCACGCCTCCTCCACCTTGCCGATCTTCAGCACGACGTCGGAGAACTTCGCCAGCGAGTTGCCGCCCGTGCCGGTGATCGCGATCACGGCGTTGCCGAGCTTCTTGATCACGCTCAGCATGCGGACGATCTCGTCGCTCTCGCCGCTGTACGACAGGATGATCACCACGTCCCCCTTGCGCACCGACCCGACGTCGCCGTGCACGGCCTCGGCGGGGTTGAGGTAGTGGCTGGGGGTGCCGGTGCTGGAGAACGACGCCGACAGCTTCCGCGCCACGTGCCCGGCCTTGCCGATGCCGCTCGTCAGCACGGCCCCCGGGCAGTCGAGCACGAGCCGCACGGCCGCGTCGAACGACTCGTCGAGCGCGGCGGAGAGGTTCCGCACGGCGCACGCCTCGGCGTCGATGACCTGCTGGGCGAAGGATCGGATCGGGGAGTCCATGGGGTCGGGCGTCGGGGATCAGGAGTCAAGGGTCAAGAGTCAGGAGAAGGCGAACGTCCAACGTTCAACGTCGGACGTTCAACGTCCAAGTGCGAGACGCCTCATGCCGGTTCGACCTTGGACGTTGGACGTTGAGCGTCGGACGTTGAACGTTCGCTTTTCAGCCGTCGCCCGCGCTCTCCGGTTCGCCCCCCGCCGCCTGCCCTTGGTTCCTATCGTCTGGATTATCGGACCACCCCCAGTAAAATCCACCCGCGGGCCCCGAACCTCCCCAACGCCTAACCCGGACGCTCCCCACCCGTGGACTACAAAGTCGAGCTCGACATCTACAACGGCCCACTGGACTTGCTGCTCTACCTCATCAAGCGCGACGAGCTCGACGTCTACGACATCCCGATCGCCCGAATCACCGATTCGTACATGGGTTACGTGGCGAACCTGCGCGAGTTCTCCGGCGAGGCGGGGCTCGACATCAACCTGGCGGGCGAGTTCCTGGTGATGGCGGCGACGCTCATGGAGATCAAGTCGGCGATGCTGCTGCCCAAGGCCGCGCCGGAGCCGGGCAAGGCGGGCACGCCCTCGGCGGCCGAGCAACTGAGCGACCCGCGGGCGGAGCTCGTGCAGAAGCTGCTCGAGTACAAGCGCTTCCGCGATGCCGCCACGATGCTCGAGCAGCGCCACGCCGAGCACGAGAGCCGCTTCCCCCGCTACCCCGCCAAGGCCGAAGGCGCCGCGGACGACGAGCCGCCGCCGGTGGATTTGGAAGAGGTGCAGGTGTGGGACCTGCTGAACGTGTTCCAACGGCTGATGAAGGAGGTCGGCCCGCGGAAGCGCTTCCACGAGGTGACGTACGACGACACGCCGATCGATTTGCACGCCGCCGACATCGAGGACCGCCTCGGCCGCGAGGGGCGGCTGACGCTGAGGCAGCTCATCGTCGGCCGGCGCAACCGCAGCGAGATGATCGGCGTGTTCCTCGCGCTGCTCGAACTCATCCGCCAGAAACGCATCCTCGTCCAGCAGGGCGACGACCGCTCCGACCTCGACATCGAGGCCGCCCCGGAGGAGCACCGCCGGACCTACGAGGGCGCGTCGATGCACCTCTCCGACGACGCCGCCGAACCCGCCCCACCCGCCTCCCCCGCCGCCACGGACGCGGACCTCACAGACCCGATGGAAGAGAACGCAGCAGGCCCGATCCCGGCGGCCGAAGAAAATCGTTGACGGCCTCTTTTCCGGCGGTAGGGTCTTCGTATTCCGGAAAATAACAACAGCGGCCCGAGTGCGAGACGTCGTGACGTCACGGCTCAACGCTGCGCGTGTGCGACGCCCGAAGTGGCGCCTGCACGACGACTCCCACTGACGCCACCCTGTCGATCCGGCACCACCTTGAAACGGTGGCTTAACCGGGGTAACCGCCCGCCGTTCGGCCGGTAACGGAAATGCAAAACGAACCCACCGAGACGCGGCGGAGCGAATCAGCAACAGGCCCGGCGTCGCCGTTGACGAACCGACAGGACCGCGGCATCCAAACGAGCACGGGCCGGCACCGCTACTGGATCCTGGAACGGGCGAATGCTCGGATCGCAGCGTTGGTAATCGCCTGCGTGCTGATCGCGACGCTCTGGATCGCCTCCCACCGGAGGGCGATGCAGTTAAAGGTGTCCACGCTCGTCGCCCAAAGTCACAGGGGGATCCTCTCCCTGGACATCTACCGCCCCTACCCGGCCGGCCCCGACCTGCCGCCGCCCTCGTCGCGGGTGGACGGTCTCGGCTTCTCGCTGGCGCTCAACCACGTGCGTCACGAGATGTCCACGGGCGGATTGGCGACGCACCGGACCTGGCTCACGCACAGCGCCGGCGTCCCGCTCTGGTTCCTGCTGCTCGCAGCATCGCTGAGCCTGGCATCACTTGCTCGACAACCGTCGGCGACGGGAAAGGTCGAAAAAGCGCGTCACAGCCCTGGGTAGACGTCTCGCCCTAGCCCGCGGCTGATGCGAGGTGCAAAACGAACCCAAAAATGCGACCGGGACTGAGCAAGCGAGTCGTGCAAAACGAACCCAACGCAGGCGCCGTGGATCGGGTAGTCGGTTCTGCAGAACGAACCCACGGGCCCCTTCAGCTGCCGACGGAAACGCGACTGCGGCCGTGTGTCTCGACCTCCCGTCCAGGATGAGCCCGCAATCAATGCTCTACAAAGCAGGAACAGTCGAATCATCGTACGGAGCCAGCCGCAGTAGCTGGAGACCGAACCTTTAGGGACTTGTGATGCACCCCTCACCGAGCGGCTTCGACCTCAAAAACTACCGGTTTGCGGCCGGGCGCCTGACGCCCGAGGAGCGGCGCGGTCTGATGGCGGATCGGGACCGCTCTCCGTACGGGATCCTGGCCCACTACGCATGGGAGGCCGCGGCGTTCCACTACCACTTCGGCCCGCCGCGGGACGCCCGTTCGTTCCTGAAGCATGCCCTGGCCGACGCGGACGAGTATTACTTCGGGGACTGGCGCCTGACGCGCCCGGTCTATTTTGCACCGGAGTCCGAGGTGCCCCAGCCGTACCCCGACGAACACACCGCGCGGGAGGACACGTGGGACCCCAGCGATTTCAAGGAGTTCCTCGCAGCCGCGCTGGCGCTCGGCGACCGCCCGATGTCGGCGAAATTGGCCGGGTACCTGTTGGCGGAGCGGATGCGGTCGGAGGGGGCCGACGTCGGGATCGGGTGGACCGACGACGCGATCGACGTCTACGAGGCGCAGGCGGACCTGATCCTCGGCCGGCCGCCCCGGGTCAAGCGGGCCACGCCCGCGCGGAAGAAGTTGCCGCACAAGCGGATCGGGTTGATGCGCGACTGCCTCTTCGCCGCCACCGACGGCGACGCCGCCCAGTGCCTGGCGGCGCTGAAGGCGTTCGTGAACTACTTCCGCACCCGCGAGATCGAGAAGGGCGAAGCCTTTTCGAGTTGGCTGAGCACGGACGCGACGATCGCCTATCACCTGATGGCCCGCCGGCTCGGCCGGCCGCTGGAACTGTCGCGGGACGACCTGTACCACGTGATGGTGCTGAAGGAGGAGTGAGCCGATGTCCTATTCGCTGTCGCTGCACGCGGTCGCCCTCGCCGCTGTCCGCGAGGCCGTCGCCGCGCGCCCGGACCTCATCGCAGTGCTGTCCGGCCAGGCGGGCGGCGG
>JAUJNJ010000138.1 GCA_030448225.1 Phycisphaerae bacterium | reverse complement strand
GCCGCGAGTTCCCCGCGCGTCCCGCCGCCCTCGCCCCCCACGTCGCCGTCGCGCGTGTACCAGAGGAAGTCGTTGACGTCGTACGTCCGCGTCTCGCCCGCCGCCGCGGGCGCGTCCGCCGCCCGCGCCTCACGCGGGACGGGCACGGCCGCGAGCACGCCGCCGAGCAGCGCGGTCCACAGACGTCTCCCGATCCCGGCCGCCGTCGAGGGTGGGGTTCGCATCGGCGCTAGTGTAACAACGTCGGCCGAGGCGAAGCTCGATCAAGTCGGCCGAGTCGGGCGGCGGCGGCGGGTCGGCGCCTGCGGTGGAAGGATTGGCGTCGGCGGCAGGAGATGCGACTCGACCGTGCTCTCGGTGACGCGGCAGAGGGAACGAGCGGTCCTGCGGATGAAGGAACTGGAAACGCAGTCGGCCGGCCGATCGCGTCGACCCGTAATTGGGTCGAGCGGCCGGCCGGCCGAGATGTGTGGTTGAATGAGCCCCGGACGCGGCGTCGTCCCGCACGTCCAGGCTTGCCGTAGCCTAATTGCTGCTGCGGCGGCGGCGGCGAAGCAGGCCGGCGGCGGGCAGGAGCAGGAGCGACAGGGCCGTGGGTTCCGGCACGGTCGACAGGTGGTAGACGCTCATCCCGCCGGACTGGCCGCCGAGGATCCCGGTGCCGACGATGTACTGCGGCGAGCCGCCGGGCGCGTTGCCGAGTGCGAAGTCGATGTCGGCGAGGCGCGCCCACTCGACGGCAGTCGGCTGCACTAAGCTCGTATCGAGCGCACCAAGGTCGCGGAAGTTGCCCAGCGGCCCGGGGACGGGGCTCCACCAGAACGCGTGCTGTTCCTCCACGATGTTGTTGCCGGTGCCGCTGTACATCGTGTAGGTGCCGAGCACGACGCCGCTCTCGGCGAGGTACTGCGGCAGCGTGAACGCGACGCCGTCGGCGACGTCCCCGCGGAAGTCGAAGACGAGCTCGGTGGTTTCGTCCGTCGCGCGGTCGTAGAACCACCCGCCTTGGTTGGGCAGCGTGCGGAACTCGGGGTCGTAGCGCTGGCTCCACCCGATGACCTGCAGGTCCGTGTTGAGGGCCACCACCTCGGCGTAGCGCTCGATATCGGGGGCGGCGTTGGGGTCGTCCGCGTCGGCGCGGTTCAGCTCGTACCGGGCGTTGTGGACGCCCGTCAGGTTGATCAGCGTGATGTCGGCCGCATCGTCCGGCGACGCCAACCAGGCGTCCTGACCGCGATCGGCGACGTTGAACCGGTGCCGCTTGGTATAGCCGGCGACGAAGCCGTCGGGGCTGAGGGCCTCGGCAAAGCTGTAGCGATAGTTCCCGCGGCTGGCGCCGTTGTTGGTGCCCCGCCCGATCTCGTAGGACCCGCCGCTCAGGCCGACGCCGAACGTGACCGGTCCGGTGTCCGTGGGTCGCGCGACCCAGGCGTCGGTGCCGAGATCGTCGCCGAACGGCCCGTACCGCTGGGAGCTGCCAGCCACGTCGCCGGCCTCGTTCTGGAACCAGGGGTCGCTCGAGCGGTAGGTCCCGCCGCCGAGTTCCCCCGGCCGGTTGTACGCCCGCTCGTACCCGAGCCCGACGAGGCCGATGCGCCGGGTGCTGGCGTCACGGGTGCCCGTGGCGGGCATCGCGATCCAAGTGTCCTGCCCGAGGATGTTGCCCGTCGGGTTGTACCGCTGGGTGGTCCCGGCGAGGTACCCGGCGTCGTTGAGGAAGTACGAGTTGATGAGGCGGTACGCCCCGACCACGGCGTCGTTTTCCTCGGCGTCGTACGTGTATTCGAAGTCCCGTGCCGTCGCGGGCTCCTCGGGCTCGAGGAGGCCGATGACCCGCGTCTGATAATTGTTGTTGTTGTCCGGCGTCGCCAGCCACGCGTCGGAGCCGAGCGAGAAGCCGTCGGCGGTGTATCGCTCGGTGAAGCCCATCACCCGCCCGGTGGCGTTGATGAACGAAGCGTTGCCTCGGCGGAAGATCCCGGTGTCCTCGCCCGCCTCGGTGCGGGCCCAATCGTAGCCGGTGCCGCTCAGGCCGATCCGCTTCGTGCCGCCTGCCGACGTCGCCACCCACGCGTCGCGGCCGAAGTTCGTGCCGGTCGCGCCGTACCGGTTGCTGACGCCCGCGATCTGGCCGAGCGCGTTCTGCCCCACGGCGAAGCCGTAGCGGAACGTCCCGACGGCCCGGCGGTTGGCATCGAGGAAATCGTACTCGTAGCTCGGGTCGAGCGGGCTGTTCGCGTCGGTGAGGCCGATCAGCACCGGCGCTTCGGTGCCGAGGACGGTCGACGTCACCCACGCGTCGCGGCCGAGGGAGACGTAATCGCTCTGGTGAGTGGGGACGGCATCGCCGGTGCCCCAGCGCTCGGTGTACCCGACGGCCTCACTGTTTTCGCTGAGGAACTGCACCGCGCCGATGCGGTAGCTGCCGGCGTTCTCGCCCGCGGCGTTCCGGACGAGCTTCTCGTACCCGGCGCCGACCGGACCGATGCGGCGCGTGACCGGGAACCCGTCGACCTCGAACGTGGCGATCCAGAGATCCTTGCCGACGTCGAACCCGGCGGCGTTGTAGCGGTCGCTGTAGCCGATCGCCTCGCCCTTGCCGTTGAGCGAGACGGTTTCGCTGTTCTGAAAGAAGCCCACCGTGCCATCGGGGGCAGTGTAGTTGTAGCGGTAACCGAACCGACTGACGTTGTCGTACTCGTCGGTCAGGCCGATCTGGTAGAGGGAATAAGGAGGCGTGGGCTCGGTCTGGGCCGCGGCGGGCACAGCCGCGCACGCGACCAAAACCGTGGCGACGGGCCCGACGGACCGCCGCAGCGCAGCCGAACGCGATAACATCATCTTTTCCCCGAAATCAAAAAGTGGCGATCATCCCCCCGCTCCACGGATGGATGGTACGTCTAAGGTAGGGCGACGAAACTATACCATCGTAAACGGGGACGACAAGCGAAAAGCACGATCGTCGGCAGCAGAAGCCCGCGCGTTTTCGCCACAGATGAGCACGGAAGCCGACTTTTCCGTCTCCGTCGGCCGGGCAAACCGTAGGCGACGGCTGACAAGATTGTGCCACGGACGAATCGGTCGCTTCGGTCGACAGGCCTAACCCATCTTGCCGGCACACTGGCGAAGACGTCTCGAAACCCGACCCGTCCTATCAAGTCATACGCTTGGCGACGGGAAGGGTTCGGGGGCGCCAAACTCGCCGGAGGTGTTTGAGAACTCGAAGGACCAAGCGTGGCTCAGGCGTCCGAGCCGCATCTTGACGGGGGACGCGGGCGGGACGTCCATGCCACGCTCCGGCTCCCGCCTTGCCGAACACGTTTTAAGGCGAGACAACGACGCCGCCGAACCTCTCACCGTCGCTCGGCGCACGCCGCAGCGTCGCCCGACCCCGCCGCGGCACGTGACGTAACTCCACGCCGGGTTGTCGCAATGCATGCGTCTCCGCTCGCGGCCGATGCTGTCTACTGGATCGTTGCACCCGTAGCCGCGGCCACGAAAGCGGGTTTGTCCCAGTTCAATAGCATGGTTTGTTCATGCTCCCCGGATCAGAGAAGCCCCGGAGCGGGCGATGATCCGAGGAGTCGGTGCCGGTTATCGACGGGGGCGGATCCGGCAATTCCCCGGTCCCTTCCGCACGAGGATGTCGGAACGGGTGGGGCGGTACGACGGGCGTGCGTCTGCCGCACGTGCTCGGGTATCCTTCCGTGGGACGAGCAGGACGCCGGGGCAAGCGGGGGTGTCGCCGAGAGCGACGACGGTGAGCCGGGCCCGCTCTGCGCCGCCGTCTGCCGGTGCGGTCCCCTGTCCGGCTCTCGCGCCCGGCCTGACCGACTGCCGCCCGCCCGATACGATGGCCGCCGATGCGTCCCGCAGCGCCCAGCGTGTTGACGATCTCCTGGTTCGACTGGTGGTGCCGCCGGGCGCTGCGGCGGAGTTTCCACCGGGTCCACCTCTACCTCGAGTCGCCCGGCGAGTGGGACGCCAGCGACCCGGCAGTGCCGCGGCTGTACGTGCCGAACCACAGCAGTTTCTGGGACGGCATCGTGCTGAACGTCCTGCTCCGCCACCGCCACGGCCGCCGGGCTCAGCCGCTGTACTGCATGATCGACGAGGAACAGGTCCGGCGCCACCCGTTCTTCCGCCGCATCGGCGGGTTCTCCGTTGACCGCAACGACGCGCGCGACGGCCTGCGCGCGATCGATTACGCCGCCGGCCTGTTGAACGCCCCGACCCCCGCCGCCGTGATCGTCTTCCCGCAGGGCCGCTTCCAGCCGAACGGCGCGCGGCCGCTGCGGTTCGAGGCGGGCGTCGCGCGGCTCGTGGAGCGCGTGCCCGGGCTGCGGGTGGTGCCGGTCGCGCTGCGCTACGAGTTTTGGGAAGAGCAGGGGGCCGAGGCGATGGTGCGCGTCGGCGCCGAGCGGCGATTCGAGGGCCTGCCCCGGGCCGCCGTGATGAGCTCGATCCTCGACGCCGTCACCGCGTCGCTCGACCAACTCAAGGCCGACGGCCTGCGGCAGCGCCCGGGCGACCGCCTCCTGCTGAAGGGCCGGCGCTCGATCAGCCGGTGGAAGGAGCGGTTTGCCGGGCGGTCGGCAGATTCCCTGCCAGATCGCGGGGCAACGGAGCGGCCGGCGGACCCGCCGTCGGTGCCGTCGTGAACCGGCCGGTGGTTCCTCCATCCTTCGAGTCGCGTATCGTCTTCGAGCGCCGTGGGAGCTTGCTCCCACGGTTCCTTCGTTCGGCGTGCTCCAGAGGGTTCCGCTTCTAACGCGCACTCCCGCCCGTCCGCGCCGGTCGAAGGCGCGCCACGTCAGCGCACCGGTCTCGGTCTCAGTAGGGATTGCCGGGTCGATGCGGCGGGCGCGAAAACGAGACGACCTCCGGGCGGGCCGGAGGTCGTCTCTCGTTGCGCGTCTTGTGGGGTGACGGGCCGCCTGCCCGGGGGCGGCGGCCTGCAATCACCCGGTGTGCTGTCAATGCGATGCCTGTCGACGCGAGCGCCTGACCATCCCGACGCCGCCCGGCCTACCCGCTTCAGCGGGCACGTCCCGGGGCGGGGGAACTGGTCCGCTTACTCCTCGTCCCGCTCGTTCAGTTCGGGCTCCGGCACGTTGCTGAGCTGGATCTTGCGGTGCTGGACCTTGCGGTAGCCGAGCTGGCGGACGATCTCCAGGATCTCGGTCCAGGTCGGGTAGAGCCGCTTGTTGACCTTCTTGTAGGTCTCGACGGCCATCACGAACTCGAACTGCTCGCCGGTCATCTCGCCCTCCTCGGCGGCCTTGCGGTCGTCGCTGCGACGGCGGCCGGGGCCGCGGCGCCGCTCGAGGCCGGTGTCGTCGCGACGTTCCTTGCCGCTGCGCCGCTCGGGGCCGGTGTAGCCCGACTGCTCGGCCGTCGCCTGCCGGCGGTCGAGGCCGCTGCGGCGGTCGATGCGGCTCAAGCGGCGGTCGGGGCCCTGCCCCGGCTTGCGCTGGTCCTCCGCCACGGCCGTCGAGGCCGCCGCGTCGGGCGTGGGGTCGGTGGGCGTCGGTTGCGTCGGCCGGGAGTTGGATGCCATGACAATACCTCTCTCCCTCCATCGGCCGGCAAGATGGGTAACTTGAGCCACGTGGTAGGGCGAACCGGCGGCAACGATTTGCCGACACGGCAGTTGGCGGTGACATGGGAAAATCTGAGAGGGTCGGGGAATTCCCGGTCGAGCCGTCGGCGGCGATTCGAGCGTCCGCACGCCCGCATTCACTGCGGCACCACGAACGGGCGGCCCAACGCATCCTCGCAGCCTCGGGCCACGCTTCGCCTTCGTCCCCACTTTGAGCGTCTAAAAGTACCGCGGTCAGCAGCTTGTCATCCTGAGCGGAGCGAAGGATCTCCCCGGGTATCGCAGGAACCACGGGAGGTCCTCCGCTGCGCTCAGGGTGACACCCCCGCGGACCGCTACTTTTAGAAGCTCCGAAAAGTGTCGGACGGAACACAACGGCGGCAGGACCAGCGGCTTAAACGCGTGCCCCGTACGCGGGAGAGACGGCAGGGATGACGGCATCGGGGGGTGGCGGAAAACGAACGACCGACACCCGACGTTCAACGTCCGAATCACCCGTCCTACTTGACCATTAAACGTTGGGAGGTCGAGCGTTGGACGTTCGATGTTACTCTCGCCACAAGGCCGGCGAGATGGCGCCACCGGAACTGGATGGCGGCCCCGCATTAACGCTGGGCCGCCGCCGCCGCCGTTAGTCTCTCCACTCGCGGTCGCGGGATGATGGCCCTACGGCGCCGGCTTCTTCTCTTCGAGCGTGACGGTTTTCCCGTCGCGCGTCACCTCGAGGACGACCTGGTCCGCCTTTGACAAGAGCCGCCGCAGGTCTGTCGGCACCTTCAACGTCTGGCCGTTGACCTTCGCGAGTTCGTCGCCCTTGCGCAGGCCGATCTTCTCGCCGCGCGAGTCGGGCAGCACGTGGCCGATCAGGAAGCCGCCGGGCATCAGGGGGCCGATCGCGATGCCGAGCCGCTCCTTCGCCGGCGGCGGCAGTTGGTCGACGGGGTCGGGCAGCTTCAGCTCGGCGAGCAGCGCGCGGAACTCGTCGCTCTTGGCGTTCCGCTTGCGCATCACGTCCGGGTTCGGCTCGTCCGGGTCGTCGATCTTCACCGTCTGCAGCGCGTCGAGCTCGTCGAGCCGCCGGTTCACCTCGTCCTGGCGGGAGGGGGGGATGTTTGCCTCGCGCATCTGGCGGCGCAGGGTCTCGCGGAGCCCATCGATGTCATCGCCGCCGGGCAACTGGATCCGCCGCCCGTTGCGGACGATGACCGGGCCGCCCACGTTGCGCCCGGGGCCGGGGATGAAGATGCCGCCCGCGCGGGAGCGCCACGGGCCCCCCGACTGGGGGGCCGGGGGCTCGGGAATCATCACCTTCACCGTCGACGGCCACGACCCCGTCGTGGT
>JAUJNJ010000137.1 GCA_030448225.1 Phycisphaerae bacterium | reverse complement strand
CGCCGTGAGCTGGCCCGGGATGACGAGATCGAAGTTCATCTACCGGCCCTCACTCATGCCAACCAGCTGCTGCTGCGCACGCGCTTCGGTCGCCCGCGTCTCGACGAGTCTGACGACGCGGGTCGCCGACGCCTCCATCCGCCGCAGCACCGGCGCGGGGTAGACGCCGAGCCACACGATGGCGACGATCAACGGGGCCAGCAGCGCGAGCTCGCGCCTGTTCAGGTCGGGGATGCGCTCGTTCTCGGCTTTGTCGAGCGGGTTGAACAGCATCCGCTGGATCGCCCAGAGCAGGTACGCGGCGGCGAAGATCACGCCGGTGGTCGCCACGGTGGCGAGGATCGGGTGCGTCCGGAACGCGCCGAGCAGCACGAGGAACTCGCCGATGAAGCCGTTCGTCCCGGGCAACCCGATCGAGGAGAGCGAGACGAAGGTGAGCAGCGCGGCGAAGACCGGCACCACGCGCGCGATCCCGCCGTACGCCTCGATCATTCGCGTGTGCTTGCGCTCGTAGATCATGCCGATCACGAGGAACATCGCGCCGGTCGAGATGCCGTGGTTGATCATGTAGAGGATCGAGCCCTGCACGCCGTGCGTGTTGAGCGCGATCAGCCCGAGCACGCAGAAGCCCAGGTGCGAGACCGAGCTGTAGGCGACGAGCTTCTTGATGTCCTGCTGCACCCAGGCCACGAGCGCGCCGTAGATGATGCCGACGAGGCACAGCACGCCCAGCACGGTGATCACCTCCGGCTGCGCGACCGACCCGTCGTTGGTGACCATCCCGATCGGCAGCGCCAGGCGGAGCAGGCCGTAGGTGCCGAGCTTCAGCAGCACGCCGGCCAGGATCACCGACCCGGCCGTCGGGGCCTCGGTGTGGGCGAGCGGGAGCCAGGTGTGCACCGGGAACAGCGGCACCTTCACCGCGAAGCCGGCGAGGAAGCCCAGCAGGATCCAGAACTGCTCGGTCGAGGTCAGCGGCGGCATGAAGACGTCGCCGAACTGCAGCCCCGCGTGCACGCCGCGGACGATGTTCGTCAGGTCGAACGTGTCGTACCGCAGGCCGAGGTAGATCGCGGCGGCGAGCGTGAAGACCGAGCCGGCGAACGTGAACAGGAAGAACTTGGCCGCGGCGTAGCGCCGCTCGGGCCCGCCCCAGATGCCGATGATGAAGAACATCGGCACGAGCGTGAGCTCGAAGAAGACGTAGAACAGCAGCAGGTCGCGGGCGCAGAACACGCCGATCATCGCGGCGAGCAGGGCCAGCATCCAGGCGTAGTACTCCTTCTGCCGCTCGCGGATCGAGCCGAAGCTCGCCGCGATCGCCAGCGGGGTCAGGCCGGTGGTCAGCAGGATCAGGAACAGGGCGATCGAGTCGATGCCGAGCTTGAACGAGATGTCCACGTCTTCCAGGCGCGGCCCGACGTACCCGAACAACATCTGGCCGGTGCCATAGTGGAACCCGTACGCGATGATCAGCGAGATCACGAGCGTCACGAGGCTCACCAGCAGCGCCCACGCCCGGGCGGTGCGGCCGACGCCGATGAACGCGCAGACGACCGCGCCGATGAGCGGGACCGCGAGGAGGAGGACCAGCCAGTTGATTTGCATGATGAATCGTGGGGGAAAGTCGGAGTGCGTAGTGCGTAGTGTGTAGTGCGTAAGGAAGAGAGTCGGGACCTTTCCAGTTATTTCAGAGCGGGCCTTGCGGGCCTGCGGCTAAAAAGGCACGCGGCGCACGCGTCGATGCGTCTTCTTCTTTTACGCACTACGCACTACGCACTACGCATCACAAAAACACCACCAGCAGGATCGCCGCCAGGCCGAACAGCATGGCGACGGCGTAGCCCTGGAGGTAGCCGCGCTGCACGGTGAGCTTCAGCGTCCAGCCGGACAGTTGGGGCACGAAGCTGATCGCCCAGACGAGGCCGTCGATCACGAAGCGGTCGACCGCGAACAGCAGCCGGCCGAACAGCCGCAGCGGCTCGACGATCGCGGACTGGTACACCTCGTCGACCCAGTACTTCGCCTCCATCGGCCGGGTGAGGAACCCGAACGACCGGGCGAGCTGGTCGCCCCGCGCCCGCTCCTTCAGGTGGAAGAAGTAGGCCAGGCCGATGCCGGCGGCGGCGACGAGCGTGCCGATGATGAGCGGCCCCCAGCCGTGGTGCGGCGTGGCGAGGCCGAAGTTGCCCTTCAGCTCCTCGCTCGCCCCGAACTTGGCGGCCGCGGCCTCGTAACCGAGGCGGAACGACGGGCTGTCGCCGAGGAAGTGCCCGAGGATGTGCGTCGGCCCGAGCAGCAGGCCGGCGCCGATCGCGCCGATCGCCAGCACGACCAGCGGCAGGATCATGACCATCGGCTCATGATTGTGGTCGCCGTGCCCGTGACCGTGGCCGCCGCCGTGGCCGTGAGCGGTCGCGTCCTGGTGGGCCTTCGTCGCCAGGTGCTGGTCGACGCCGGACTCGCCGGCGGTGCCGGTCTGGACGGCGGGCGTGCTGGCGTGGCCGTGCTGCTGGTGGGCGGCCTCGAGCGCGACGTAGGCGCGGGCGCCGTGGCTGTCGTCGTCGTCGGCGGCGTGCTTGCCCGCCGAGGTCGTGCCGCTGTCGTACACGTGGGCGCCGCCGTGGCCCGCGTCGGCGTGTGCCGCGGGGGCGTGGCCGTAGATCGGCGTGGGCGTGGCGCGCCGCCGTGGTCGTCCGCGCCGTGGTGCCCGTCGGCGGCCTCGGTCGGGACGAGCGTCGGGCCCTCGAAGACGCGGAAGTAAAGGCGGAACGTGTAGTACGCGGTCAGCAGCCGCCGTCAGCAGCAGCACGAGCGTGCAGCAGCCAGTGCGTGTGCCCGGCCGACGCGACGATCTCGTCCTTGAGAAGAACCCGGCGAACGGCGGCAACCCGGCCAGCGCGAGGCAGCCGATGAGGATCAGCCAGCCGCGTCTTGGGGAGTTCGAAGTCTTCAGGCCAGACATCTTGCGCATGTCGAGGTGGCCGAGCATCGCGTGCATCACGACGCCCGAGCCGAGGAACAGCAGCGCCTTGAAGAACGCGTGGGTGACGAGGTGGAACACGCCCGCCACAGCGCGAGGATGCCGACGCCGACGAACATGAAAGCCGAGCTGGCTGACCGTGGAGTAGGCGAAGACCTTCTTCAGGTCGAACCTGCCGCCGCGATCGACCCGCGAACAGGGCGTGAACGCGCCGACGAACGCGACGGCGATCGTTACGCGTTCTCGTTCGGGCGCGAACAGCACGCTGCACCGGGCGATCATGTAGACGCCGGCCGTCACCATCGTGGCGGCGTGGATGAGGGCCGACACGGGGGTCGGGCCTTCCATGGCGTCGGGGAGCCAGACGTAGAGCGGGAACTGGGGCTGACTTGCCGAACGCGCCGAGCATGAGGCAGAACGGGATCCACGTCGCCGTAGCCGCCTGCTTCTCGGGGGCTGATGCCGCCGGCGGCGGCATGTCGGCGGCGATCTGCATGAAGCCGTTGACGTTGTTGGCCGGGTCGCCGAAATAGCTGACGGTGCCGAAACAGTAGTACGTCAGCATGATGCCGACGCCGAAGCCGAAGTCGCCGACGCGGTTGACGAGGAACGCCTTCTTGGCGGCCTCGCGGGCGGCGGGCTTGTCGTAGTAGTAGCCGATCAGCAGGTAGGAGCAGAGGCCGACGCCCTCCCACCCGAGGTAGAGCATGATGAGGTTCTCGCCCATCACGAGGTTGGTCATCATGAAGATGAACAGCCCGAGGTAGGCGAAGAAGCGGAAGTACCCCGCCTCGCCCTTCATGTAGCCGGCGGCGAAGACGGTGATGAAGAAGCCGATGCCGCAGACCACGCAGAGCATGACGGCCGTGAGCGGGTCGAACCAGAACCCCGCGTCAGCGCGAAGTCGCCGGCGTGGATCCAGTGTAGAGTTTGTGGCACGCCGAACGCCGAGTCCGCCGTGGCGGCCACGGTGGGGCGTGTCGGCGCCGCCGGCGTGTTGGACGTCGTGTTCGCCCCTGCTCGCCGCCCGCGGCGGCCTGCGCGAAGGCCGCCGGTCGTCGCGCCGGCGTGGCCTGCCCGTCGTGGCCGAGTCGCCCGTACATGCCGAGCAGGAGCGATCCGACAGCACCGCGCTGGCCCTGACGCCCAGCCAGATCGGCCAGTGCGACTGCCCGCGCAGCCACCGCCTCCTGAAGAACCCGGCGATCATCGCCCCCACCAGCGGCAGGAGCGGGATCAGGTAGGAGTGTTGAATGACGAAATCCATGGCGTCCAGTTGGTGGTCGGTGGTCAGAGCAGCAAGCGGGGTCGGTCAACAGTGGACGCGGCCCACTTCCGCCGCCAGATCCAGAGCGCGAGGGTCGGCCCGTCGATGTAGTTCAAACGTTCGGCATCGCGTTTCCGTTTCCTGAAGAGAGCCGATCGACCGGCTCGAAATCCGCGACCGTCCGACGATCCAATGTTCGACGGTCCGAGTGCGTCAGCCAAACATCGCGCGGGAAGCACTGCGACAGACGGTACACATCGACGACCAAATCCATGGCCTTCTGCCGCATCAGGTCCTTACTGACCACTGGCCCTCTTCTTCACTAGCAACTAGGCCACTAACGACGGGCAACCGCTCTTCTTAGCAACTAGCAACTGCTCCCGCCCAGGCGTCGGCGTCGAGCGTGTTCTTCTGGCGGAACAGGAGCACGACCAGCCCTGTTGCCAGCGAGGCCTCGGCGGCGGCGATGACGAGCACGAAGATCACGAACGCCTGCCCGGCGAGGTTGCCGTGAAGTGTCCGAACGCGATCAGGTTGATCGAGACGCCCTGGAACATCAGCTCGGTGCACAGGAACATCACGATCAGGTTCCGGCGGGTCATGAACCCGATCATCCCGACGAACATGATCGCCGACGACGGCCAGGTAATGCTGGAGGGCGAGGGTGGTCATGAATGTGTGGTGGGTGGTGTTGTGGTTGGGGTAGTGGAGTTGAAGACTGAGAAGGCGGATCGCATTTACTAGCCACTGACAACTAGCACCACCCCACTCTCCTAAGTCTCCGGGTACGCCTTCTGGCGGCTGTCGGTCGTCCCGTACACCGGGATGCTGTGCGGGTTGTCGTCGACCGGCGTCATTGGGGCGTTGTACGTCTCGGTCGCGCAAGCGCCGTCGCCGGGGGCGACCGGCGGGGCGAGCTCGTTCTCGGGGGAGGAAGACCCGGCGGCGGATCACGACGCCGACCATGCTGACCGTCAGGATCAGGCCGGCCAGCTCCAAGCTCACCATGTGGTCCTGGAACAGGTGGACGCCCAGCTCCTGCGTAGTTGCCGATCCCGCGATCGTGATGGCCGGGCGCGCCGGGCGGGGCCTTGGCGAGCGCGCGCGCGGTCGAAGACGACGAACAGCAGCACGCCCATCAGCGCGAAGCCGACGGCGGACGCGACGTAGCGGGTCGCGGCTGACCTGGTCGTACTCGGTCAGCACGTCGGTCCTGCTCTTGCCGCCCACGCCGCGCCGGGCGTCTCGGCCGAGGCGGCGAGCATGATGACGAACACGTAGGTGATCAGGACGCGCCGGCGATCATCACGAGCTGCCGGGCTATGAACTCGGCCCACAGCAGCACGAACAGGTTCGGGCGGTCGCGAAGACGGTGAGCACGAAGTAGAGGGCGGCGTAGACCGGGCGGGCGTGGGTGATCACGCGGGTCGCGCCGAACAGCGAGACGGCGCTGAAGAATCGCGAAGTAGACGCCCATCCCCGCCGGCGGCGGCCTGGCCGAAGCGGACGAGCGTGGCGGCGAGGATCAAGCGCCGCGGCCAGCAGGATCACCCCGCCGACGTTGTGGTGTCGCCCTCGCCGCGAGGGGAGCAGCAGCGTTGCGCCGATCCCGGCGATCACCGCGAGCATCAGGATGGCGATCGGGGCGAGGATCTCGCCGGTGACGCCCGCTTCGCGGCGGGCGTCGTCGTCGTCGCGTGACGGCGGCGCCCACGACGAGGGGAGAAGCGCTGAGCTGAGCCGCGATGACCGTGGGGAGATTGCCGAGCATGGGCATGGGGCCGCGCCGGTGACCGCTGCGGCAGGTCGGGAACATCGCGGCCTCCGCCCCGCCGCGACGATCTCGCCACGCGGCGCGCGCGTCTCGCCGCGCGTCGCGCGACCGTCTCGCCGGCACCGTGAACTGGGCCGCCGAGCCGGCCGACCAGGCCTGGCGCCCTGCCGCCTGCTGGCCATCCGCGGGCGGCGCAACGGCCTGGCCTACCTGGAGCCGGCTTGGCCTGCCCGCCCGTTGGCGGGCGCAGAGTCTGGAGGGGGCGCCTTGCAAGACGGTCGTGACGGATTTCACGGGAGTCCGGCGATCCGTCGAAATCCCCGGCGATCCATCGAAAACGACGCGGGCGGGGCGGGCCGACGGGCGACCTGTCCGCCTGACCCCGCCGCGCGCGCGGCGACGCATGTCGTTGAACCTGGGATGCGGACGCTACTCCGGGCCTGCTTCCCGGTGACGCTCTTGATGTACGCGACTTCCTCCGGGCGGTACGGCCGAGCCGCGTCGGCGCGGAAGATGTCGTGGAACCAAACCGGCGGCTCGACGCGTAGTGGGCCGGCTGCGAGTCCCACGGGTAGATCGTGTTGGTCTTGCCGGCGACGAAGCCCCAGTGTTGGGGAAGCCGATCTTCTCGGCCTGAAGTAGGCAGCACCGGGTCGAACGTGCTGCCCTGCGGGCGGGCCATGTACTCGGGTGCAGATCAGCGGCCGGCCGTACGGGCGGAGGTTGGCGACCCACCCTTCACCTCGGGCAGCTTGCCGTAGGAGTGGAACGTGATCACGTCGGACTGCTCGAGCTGGATCTTCTCGATCGGGATCAGCCGGGTCGTCGGCCCTGTGCCCGCCGAGCCACAGGCCCGACGTCAGCGGCTGCGGGCGCCGGCCTCACGGGCCCAGGCGAAGCTCTTCTTCAGCAGCTCGGCCGTCATCTCGTGCTTCTGGTTCTACGCGGCCTTGCCGAGGTTGTTCTCGCCGTAGCTGTTGCCGTTCATGTTGTCCGGCTCGTTCAGGTCCCACACCTGCACCCGCTTGTCGTCCTTGAAGCGGCCGACGACGCCCTTGACGTACGCCTCGAGCAGCTTGTGCCGGTCGCGGTTCAGCAGGTCGTCCTTGCTCAGCTCAACCCAGCCGGAGTTGTGCAGGTCTGCGGCCGCGCTGCTTGCCGAGCTTGGGGTTGGGGTCCCGCACGTCGAACAGCACGATCATCGTGCCGATGTTGTGCTTCTGGCTGACCTCGAGGTACTGGTCGAGCCGCTTGAGGAACCCTCCTTGTCCTGCTCCCAGAGCAGGTGGTGGAGGAAGACGGCATGCTGGTGAAGCCGAGGTCCTCAGCCCAGCCGGCTTCGCGGTCGATCGTCTCGATGTCGAACGTGTCCGCCTGCCACATCTCGAGCTGGTTGATCGCCGTGCTCGGGCCGAAGTTCGCCCCGACCAGCCACGGCTGCCTGTACCAAGTGCCGCGCGTTCCTTCCGACCAAGGGGCCGGCGTCGGCGCGTGCGACCATAGGGAGATGAACAGGACCGACAGGGACAGCAGGCGAAGCATCGCGGTTCATGGTTCCTCGTTTCGTTGGCGACGTGAGCGGCAGATTACCGGAACCCAAGCGCGGCAGTGAAGTGAGATTTGCCGCTCGGGGCTTAGCGAACGAAGGAACCAGCCCCTGGCACTGTGAATTCGTGATCGGCGTCGCACCGGACAGGTCCCGCACCGCGCCGGCAAGCGTTCTGCGCCCCGTCGGGGCCGGGAGGTTCTTCTCGTCGGCCATGATCTCGGCGACGTGGTTCTTGATCCGGTCGTCGTTGAGCAACTGGCTCATCAGCACGCGGCGGGTAGCCGGTCGAGCGGAGCTGTTCCTTCAGCGAGTCGGTCCGCTCCTGCCGCAGCTTCTCGTTCTGCGAGAGAGCGCCTCCTCCGCCCTCGTTCTCCAGCAGCAGCGCGTACATCGCGTCGGCCCGCTTCGCCCGCGAACAGCTTCCGCCGTAGCCGGCGGCCTTCTTGCGTACTCCTCGACGCGGGTGTTGGAGCGCCTGCACCTGCTCGCGGGAGGCCGGCGTTCTCGGCTTCACGGCGTTCACCTCCTGCTCGTAGAGCGTCTTGAACCCGCGCGTTGCGGTGGTGAACAGGTCCTGCTCCTTCGCCGCCAACTGTTTGTTCGCCGCGAGCGCATGAAGAGTGCCCGAGGCGGTAACCGATGAACAGCGCCAGCAGGGCCGCCAGCGAGTAGAGGACGATATCAAACTTGTCGTTTCCGGGTCTTAGGCATATCGCTCATCTTTGGTGAGCCGCGGCCGCGGCAAGCGCCGCCGATAAAGTTGGATCCGATTCGAATGGAGGGAATTCGCCGCATCGGCGATGCTCCCATCGGGCCATGTCGGGGACGACCCGCGACCGCGTCGCCACCGGCACTCCTGGGCGCGCGATCGACCCCGCCGCTGATCGGCACCGTCGCGCCGCGGCCTCCGTCCCCGCCGCTGCGCCGGGGGATCGGGCTGACCGGGGAACGTGCACGCGACAACTTTAACGGTGATCGGGGCGGAACCTCATGCTGACGTCCATCGTGCTGTTCGTCGTCGGGTTGTTCCTGCTCCTCGGCGGCGGCGACCTGTGCGCGGCGTGTCGGCGATCGCGCGCGTCGCGGGCGTGCCGCCGCTGGTGATCGGGCTGACGGTCGTCGCGTTCGGCACGAGCACGCCGGAACTCGTCGTCAACCTCGTGTCGGCCTATGGGCCAGACCGACCTCGCTCAAGTGCAACATCATGGGCTCGTGCACCGTCAACATCGGGTTCGTGCTGGGCGTTGACGGCGATCATCCGGCCGATGACGGTCGAGCGGTCGGCCTGCGAGATCCCGATGATGTTCCCGGCGTCGCCGCGGTCGTGATCATGTCCGAAGACACGTTCCTCGGCGGCGACACCCGCGACACGCTCAACCGCTCGGACGGCCTCGATGCTCTGCTGCTGTTCTGCGTGTTCCTCTATTACACGGTTCCTCCAAAGTGCTCGCCCAGCGGTCGGCCGACCCGTTCATCGCCGAGG
>JAUJNJ010000136.1 GCA_030448225.1 Phycisphaerae bacterium | reverse complement strand
TGCGCGTCAGTGAGCCGATCAGCTGCTGCGCGCGGTTGACGGTCTGGAACGTCGCCCCGTGCCGGAGGGCATCGTCCGACAGTGACTTCAGTTCGACGCGGATCTGCTCGTAGGTCATCGGTGCCCCCTCTCCCGTCGGACCTGACCTCGCGCGACGTCGGCGACCACGGCGTCCCACGACGCCGACGGGTCGTTGCTCAACGCCGCCGCAATGCGGGCGTGCAGGTCGGCGGGCGGCGCGAGCCGCGCGGCGTGCGAGCGCCCCTCGGCGATCAGCGCACCCAACCGTTCGTTCACGAACGTGGTGGCGGCGGCCCGGTGCCAGGCTCGGGCGAGGACCGCGTCGTCGGGGATGACCTTCCCGACGCCGTGCTCGACCAGCTTCCGCTCGATCCAGGCCATCAGCTCGTCCGGCATAAAGGCGTTGAGCTCGACGCGGCGGCCCTGATAGCCCCGGTCGTACCCGCGGCCGGCGCAGAGGAACGCGGCCTCCGCCGGCGTGGCGCCGTTCGCCATGAGGTTGGGCACGGGGTCCGACTTGCCGTAGAACACGGCCTCCGACTTCAGGTCGTTGGCCTCCACGTCCGCGAGGCGCACGCCCAGGTCCACGATGTTCCGCTCGTTGGCGAACGCGTAGCGGCGGGTGTCGTTCCTCAGCGTGGCGACGATGCTGAACCCGGCCTTGTCGAAGTCCCTCAGGACGAGCAGCGGCAGCCCGCGTCGACCGCAGACCTCGTCCACCAGCAGCCGGCCCGCGGTCGTGCTCAACCCCTTCTGCGACATCAGGGCCACGTCGTAGCGCCTGGTGAGTTGGGCGCGTTCGAACAGCGGGTTGAACCCCTCCTTCTCGATGAAGAGGATCGCGCCGTACCGGTTGCGGTGGCCGGCCGTGGGGAACGCCTCGCCCAACCGTACGCGGTCGAGGGCGTCGCCGTCCGACGTGGCGCCGTCGAGGTACCCGCGGACGTCCAACGTCCCGAGCGGCACGATCCGGCCGGTGTGCGGCTCGTGCAGGTGCCCGCGGGCGTCGAAGACGACGTCCCACGACCTGGTCGACTCCGGGTTAGCCGACATGAAGTCGGGGAGCAGCACCTGGGAGAAGTACTGCGCGTCGAGCGCCTTGCCCGTCGACTCCTGCACCGCGTCGCGGATCGCGTAGTACATCTGCCGGGCCAGGGTCGGCAGCGTGCCGCCGGCGCTGGCCTTGAGGTACGCCCGGGGCATGTTGTCGAAGGCGGCGTCGCGGATCGTCACCTGCGCGTTCCGCTTGAAGGCCTGCGCCCGCCGGGACGCGCGGGACGCCTCACGCTGTTCGGCCTTGCGCTGTCTCGACCACGCCTTCGTCGTCGCCGTGATCGCGTCGATGACGGCCCGCCCGAACCCGTCGGCGACGACGGACGACTTGCCGCGGTCGGTGAACTCGACGCGGGCGCAGGCGACGTGCAGGAAGACGACGACCGGCTCCTGCGACCCGCACTCGACGTCGGCGAGCAGGGATTCGAGGCTGTGGCCGTCGCCGATCTCGCGGAACGGGTTGACGATCGCGGGCGACCAGTTGACGCCCAGCACGAGCCGGCGTGTCCGCACCTCCTCGTCGCTGTCCTCGAACGCGCTGTCGTGCGCGGCGAACGCGACCTCCACGACCCACGGCACGCCCGCCGTCGTCCCCGCCACCTTCTTGTAGGCGAAGCTGTCGCCGTCGCACCCGGCGTCCGCGAAACGCTGGCGCAGGTGCGGCGAGCCGAGGACGCCGAGCGCCTCCGGCTTGACCGGCTTGACGCGCGACTGCATCTCCCCGAGCAGTCGCGTGACGGCGGCGACGTCCAGGTCCCCGCCCTTGACCAGCGACACGAGCGTGGCGCGCGACAGCCCGGCGGCGTCGACCACGGCCTTCTGCCTGGCCGACGACGTCATCCCGCGGAACTCGGCCACGAACTCGCGGACGGTCCGCTCGCGGCCGGCGTCGGCGTCGTGGGCGAGGTAGGCCGCCATCAGCCGCTTCAACCGGTCGGTGGTAAACCAGTGGGGGCAGGCGGGGTCCGACGGCCGCCACTTCGTCCAGGCGGCGGCGGTCGCTTCGGACGTAGTCGTCGGCCGGCACGACCACCGGACCGACAGGCTCAGGTGCGGGTTCAGCCAGGCGTAGTCGTCGGCGATTTGTAAGAATCGCCCCTCCGCGGCCCCCAGCGTTGAGCAAGCTGAATCCGGCCAGGCGAGCATCAGCGACGTGCCGTTCTTTACAAAGGCGGGGTCGGGCCGGACCTCCCGCTCGACGGTCGGGGTCTGGCGGATGCGGTCGATGCCGATCTTGATCGTCGCGCAGACGCCGCCCGCCCGGACCTTCACGTCGCCGCGTTCGCCGTCGAGCACGAACGGCATGCACACGATCGTCTTCAGCGCGTTGCCCTGCGCGCCCCGGGTGGGGCCGACGTAGGCCTCGCGGCTGGAGACGCGGACCGTGAAGTCGAGCACGCCGTCGAGCGTGGACTGCGGCAACCCCGGCCCGTTGTCGACGACGCGGATACCGCCGCCGGGGCGGACGGTCACCGCCACGACCGGGGCGATCCCGGCGCCCTCGGCGGCGTCGAGCGCGTTGTCGAGCAACTCCTTGACGGCGACGAGCGGCCAGTCGCGGGTCGGGTGCCCGGTCTGCGCGACCAGTTCCTTCTCGCTGGCGAAGTCCAGGAGCCGGCTCGTGCGGAACGTGTGGCGAACCGGCGCTTCGAGTCGCGTCATTGAGCGCCCCCTCTCACGCGGAACACGCGCACCGCCGCGTCGCCGAACTCGCGCCGCACGTATCCGAGGAAGACCAACGCCAGCGTCCGCCCGGCCTTTGAGCTCGTGTCGACGGTGACGGTGCGGTCGTCGGCGTCGATCGACGAGCCCGTGTCTATGGCGACGGCGTCCCCGCCGTAGATGCTGCGCGTCGCGAACAGCGACAACTCCAACGTCGCCGCGACTTCATCGAGTGGGACGTCGGGCGCGAAGAGCAGCCGTACCCCGCGCGTCAGCGGCGGGGCGGGCGTGGACGGAAGGGCATGTGCCGGCGCGCGCACGGGAACGTCTCCTCGGTGGAAACATTGCCCGCAACGACCTTCGCTGGTGCGCGACCGGTGTGCTGCCTGGCGTGGGTGACGGTGGCGGCCGTGGCGTGGGTGACGGTGGCGGCCGCCGACGAAAGCTGGCCGCTCGACAGATATGTACGCGGCCGGCGTGGCCGGTGGTTGTCCTGACGAATGTTTCTTCACGGCATCCCCCTCGACTTGAGGTGGGCACCCACCCGTTTCCGAGCGTCCCGGGCCTGCTGGCGGGACAGGCCCGTCCGGCGTGCCGCCTCCGTCAACGGGCCCTCCGCCAGCGCGGTGGCGAGCGTCCGGTCCGACTCGCGCAACTCCGCCATGACCTGTTCGAGGTCGAGGCGCAGGTCGATGTGGGGCGTGGGGTCGGGTCGGCGGCAGGCCCTCGGGTCCGGGTCGAGCTGTTGTTCGCGGCGGCGGTCGCGCTTTTGTCGCCGGTTCCGGAGGGCCAGGTCCGTCGCCTTGCGCTCGAGCACCTTGTTGTAGAACGTGAACGGCGACGACCTCTCGGGCCGGTAGGCGGCGGACGCGACATGCGCGTGCAGGGCCAGCTCTTGCCACAGGTCGTCGGCGTCGTCGTCGAGGAAGCCGTGCTGGCCGACCAGCCGCTTGAGCTTGAGGCGGATCAGTTCGCGGGCGTAGGGGTCGATGTCGTACGGGGCCCCAGCGGCTCCGACAGCTCCGCCACCGTCGGCAGGCCGTCGCACACCTCCAGCCGCTCGATCACGCCGTGCTTCATCGCCCGCACCTGCGTCAGCAGCTTCAGGACCTCCGGCCGCAGGGCCGCCTCCCTGGCGAACACCTTCTTCGGCGCGGGGGGCTCCTGGCCGGGGCGGAGCTTCACCAGGCGCGTGACCTTCATCGGCGGGCCCAGAGCGGGCTGGCCGTCCCGCACCGGGATCTGGCTGAGCCGGCCGCACCACACGGACCGCATCAGCGAGATCAGGTTCCACTCCGACGACGACAGCGACGAGAACTTCACCTCGGGCACGCCCATGGTCTGCCTCGCTAAAAAAGCGCGACCCCGAGGGGGCGCAGCCCGGCGACGGGCTCCTCGGGGTCGCGTGAAGTTGTCTCGGTTCGACGGGGGACGGTGCCGGGCTGCGCCTCATGCCCTCAGGGGGCTACAACGGGCGTAGCCGCGTGCTACATCGCGTGTAGCACGGCGTCGGTGCGGCCGTCAGAACGACCACGGAATTGGCGCGGCCGGCTGGTAGGTCACGGAGAAGCCGAACGAGAGGCTCTCCTTCAGGTGGGCGTGCGCCGACGGCTCGAACCGCTTGATCGTCACCAAGGAACGACGAATCGCGTTACAGACGGAATTGCGAACTCGGTTCAGGTCCGAATCGTGACGCTTGGCCTTCGTCTTGAACCCGAGTCGCTTGACCTCGGCGAGCAGCCGCTCGCGTTCGACCGCAACCGCGATCTGTCGCCCCAGGTCCCGCCGCTCGTTCGCCTCCTCCAACTCCTCTTCCAGCTCAGCCAGCCGCCGCGCGAACGCCAGCTTCGCCTGCCCGTTGAGCACCGTCGCACCGGCTCCGCGCGGCATAGCCGCCTTGTCACCGTAGGCGGCGACCAGCAGCTCACTGACGGTGAACCGCTTGTCAGGGAACCGCAGCAACTCCGACAGGTACACGCAGCCGATGCTGGGGAGCAGGGCCTGCGGCTCGTGGCCCGCGAACCTGAGGTCCCACCCCTGCCCGCGCCGCCGCAGGAAGTACTCAGGTTCCCCGGCCGCCCCCGCCGAGGCGGGCGTTCCCGTGACCGCCGCGCCCGCCGACGGGACCCCCGGGTCGTGGACCAACCGGAGCAAGCAGCTCTCCGGCAGGGACCGCGCCCGGATCTGCGACACGTGCTGCCCGAGCCCCTCGTCGACCACGCGGATCACCCCCTGTGCGTGCCGGCGGTACAGGTCGTACATCCGGCGGGCCGCCTCGTCGGCCGACCCGCAGCCTGGCAGGTGCCGCACGACCCGGGCGACCTCCCCGAATCGCACGAAGAACTCCAGCTCGCTCATCCGCTCGACCTGCTGCGCCGTCTCGACGTACGAGGCGAGCATCGTCCTCGGCTCGCCGGGCTTCCTGGCGTCGGCCAGGAGGTCCACGCCGTAGCTGTCCGGCCGCTCGAACGCGCCCGCGCCGGCCGCGAGGATCGCGAAGCGGCGGTCGATGCACTGGGAGCACGCGCCGCAGTGCGGCTTGGCGTTGCTCACCTCCCACGTGTGCGTGCAGCTCGTCGACCACTCGATCATCCCGCCGCACCGGGCCGCCACGATCTGCGCCGCGACCTCGGCCTTCGTCCGCCAGAGGAAGCCGTTGGTCACCGCCACCGGCCGCCCCGTCAGCAGCGAGAACAGCCGCGCGAAGCCGGCCAGGACCCGCGGGTGCGTCGTCCGCGTGGCCTTCGAACCCACGACCTGCCGGGAGATCGGCAGGTTCAGGCTGACCGTGCCGTTCTCGTAGAAGCGCACGTCGTCGAGGCCGCACATGCGCGCGATCGCGGCCCCGAGGCTCGCGTAGAGGAAGGACCGGCTCCGCTGGGTGTACTCGCGGCTGAGCCCCTCGTCCTTGTTAATGCCGATCGACACGTGCAGCGGCCGCGGCCCGGCCGCACGCTGGTCGATCATCTGCCGCAGCGTCCGAAGCCGGTTGACGAACTTCGGCGTCGCCTGGTGCGTGACCAGCACGACCGGCCGTCCCTCGACCACGACCTCCTGCACCGCGCCGCCGAGCGAGTCCAGCCCGCCGGAGAACAGCACGACCCGCTCGGGCGGCGCGTCGGCGCCGCCAGCGCCGCCGGCCTCGGCCGGCGCGAAGTTGAGGTAGCCGGTGAACGGGGGCGGTCGGTGGTACGGGCGGAACGCGAACAGGTACTCGTCCTCGGACAGGAAGCTCAGCGCGTCGCGCAGCGCGTCGGAGACCTCCCGTTGCCGCCACAGGTCCGGGCACCGCACCGGGACCTCGAACCGCAGGCGGCGGCGCCAGTTGGCGCCCATGTCCTCGACGCCGTTGCCGCCGCGGCCGATCGCCTGGTCGGCGACGTAGACGTACGTGGCGACCTCGACGAGGTCCGCCAGCTGCGCCGGGACGTCGCCGACCCGCGACCGCCGCAGGTCGTCGACGTGCAGGTTCACGTTCCGGTCCGGCCCCGCGCATCGCAGCCGCAGGACGTGCTCTTCGGGGTGATCCGCCCCGTCCCCCGCGGCCTCGCCGCAGAGGACGACCCGCGTCCCGGTCCCCGGTGCCAAGTCGGCCGCTGCCGTCCTCGTCATCGTGCACCTGCCTTCAGTTCGTCGACGATCTTCCGCATCGCGACGTGCGTGAACCCCCGCGCGTCGTCGCGCGAGATGCCGCCCTGCAACCAGTTGCGCTTCGAGAACCAGTCGCCGGCGAACCCCTCGACGATCTTCGACGCCTCCCGGCAGTGCTGCGCCATCGCCTGGTCGAACGCGGCCTTCGCCGCCAGCGTCGGGAACCGCAGCCCCTCCCCGACGACGTTGGCCGACGCGCGGCTCACGTAGTACTGGAGCACCTTCTCGGTCAGCCGGGCGTAGTACTGCCGCGCGAACGCGCCGAACTGCTTGACCGTCGCCTGGGCCGACAGCCCGGCGCGGACGTCCTCGTGGGTCGCGCCGACCAGGCTCCGCGTCCGCCCGCCCACCGCCTCGACGAGCGACTCGGCGGCCGCGGCCTGGGCCATCTCGCCCAAGTCGCTGCGGCCCGCGTTGTTGGGCAGGCGGGCGTCGACGGCCTCGGAGACGCAGCCCAC
>JAUJNJ010000135.1 GCA_030448225.1 Phycisphaerae bacterium | reverse complement strand
GCGTGAAGCCGATGCGCAGGTAGCTGCCGACGAGCTTGCGCTCGCCGAGCTTCAGCTGGTGCCCCGGCGCGCCGTTCACCTGGTCGACCGAGAAGAACCGCCGCCAGTCGCCGCGCATGTCCGGGCGGTAGAACCGCTTGATGATGAACACGAGCGGGCGGATGTGCTCCGGGATCGACTCCAGCCACGCGTTGAACGCCGGCGTGTACTCCGGCGACGGCGTCAGCAGCTTGATCACCGACCCGAGCGACCGCTGCGGGCTCAGGATCGAGCGGCTGCGGCGGGCGGTGTAGTCGTGGCGGAACTCGGGCAAAAATCGGTCGGAGTAGTCGTGCTCGAAGATCTGCTGCACGAGGTCGAGGTCGCGGTGAATGTCGGCGGTGTAGATCGGACCGTACACGATCGCCGGCAGGATCGACTTGCTGATCTCGCTCTTGCCGCCGCCGCTGACCGTGCACGGCTTGTGGCAGAACGTCCCCTCGGCGGTCGTGCCCACGAGCCGCCACGACGGCGCGCCGGGGTGCTTCTCCATCCGCACCTTGTAGCCGCTCGGCAGCACGTACACGTTGCCCGGCAGCAGCTTGATCGACTGCGCCGCCCCCTCCTTCTGCCAGTTCACGCGCTGCGCGGGCAAATCGATGTGCACGTCGTGCTGGACGTAAACGATGCTCGGGAACACGCGGTCGACCGCGTACCCCTCGGGGTGGATCGACGCCACGTCGCCGAGCAGCGCCATCGAGTCCTCGAACGTGCGACCGGCGGCGGGGATGCGGCTGTCGGGGTGGAACTGGTCGCCGAGCAAATAGCTCGCGAACGCCAGCGCGCCGCCGGCGTGTTCCTCTTCCGCCAAGCCGTACAGGTTGGCGCTGAAGCTGATCTGCGTCTTCACTTCCTTCTTGCTGTAGCCGAAGTAGTTGTCGGCCAGGATCGTGACCATGATCCCCGCGTCGGTGCGGCAGGTGATCTTGAACGGCTTGCCGTCGTTGTACGCCTCGTCCGGGTCGCGCCAGCACATCCCCTCGTCGCGCTGACGCGGCGTGGCGTCGTCCCAGTGCGGCAGTCCGAGGTCCCGCTTCTTCTGCCGCGTGATGTGCGGGGCGAGGATGATGCACCCGGTGTGGCCGGTCCAGTGCTCGACGTCGAGCCCCGCGTCGTTCTCGGCGAGGTAGGGGTCGCCGGCGTTGCCGAAGATGCTCTCGACGAAGTCGAGGTTGCTCACGAGGCTGCCGGGCGCGAAGTAGCGGATCTCCATGCTCTTGCGCGGGCTGAAGCCGGGCACCTCGGGCACGACCGTCGGGCGGATCAGGAACGAGACGAACGTCTCGGCCGGGCTCGACATCGCGGCGGTGAACGGCAGGCGCAGCATGTCGCCCGGCGGGTTGAGCGCCGCGTGCAGCAGGTTGCCGTACACGCGCAGCGGGACCGCCCGCTTGTCGGCCGGGATCGGCAGCCCCCCCTCGGCGACGTGGAAGACGCCCTCGGTGGTGCGGCGGTCGCTCTTGGGGTTGTGCAGCACGCCGCGCCACGTGCGGTAGCTGTCGAGCAGTTCGCTGCGGTAGTGGTCGGCGTCCCACGGCAGCGACAGCTCGCGCGCCAGCCCGTGGCGGTCGGCGATGAGCGTGCGGCCCGGCAGGCGCGGCGGGGCCGTCAGCGGCTGGCCGGCGAGGTGCTCGTCGAGGAACGCCTGGATCCGCTGGTCGGCCGGGCAGTGGTACCCCTCGAGCAGGCGGTGGTACTCCCGGTAGTGCGCCAGCAGGTCGTGGGCGACCTCCATGAACGCGGTCTGCCCGCGGTCGCCCACGGTCGGCGCGCCGAGCGCGGCGAGCTTGATGTTGAGGTACCGCACGAGCTGTTCGCGCTCGGCCGACCCGTTGGGCACGTTGCTTCCGTCGGGCCGGAGGCCCAGGCTGCGTGTGAGGTCCATCGCGTTCACGACCCTTTCGGAGGAGGCGCCTACGACCGGCGCGGCTGGTGGCGGCATCCTACGCGGCGCGCGCGATCCTGTCTCCCCTTTCCGTCGCGCGACCCGCCGAACCAGGGAGCAGGGTCGACCCTCCCCGCCGGACTGGCGGAGTCAGCGGGCGCGGCCCCGGTGCCTCCGGCCCGCCGCCCGCCGCGCGCCAGCCGCGGGCGCGGCCGCGCGGCCCGCCGCCGACCGCTGAAGTCGCCGGGCCGGCGGACGGATAACTTTACCGCCTGGATCGCCGCGGGAACGGCCATTTTCTCATTGCCGGAAACGCGGCCTGCTCCATGATGAGGCGTCGCGCAGCGCGCCGAGCGCGTGGAACGGTTTCATTCATACGGGGACTCACCATGTCAGACGGATCGCTGCGATCGCGGGGTGTGGGCGGCGTTCGCCGCGCTGCGGTGGCGGGCGGGTTGCTGGTCGGCTGGCCTCGCGCCCACCGCCGTCGCGGCCGACGCGGAGGCGGTGTTGGCGATGCCGCCGACGTCGGCCTACCCGTTCCAACTCGTGCCGGTCGGCAACCAATACTTCATGGTGATCGACGGGGCCGCGACGGGCAGGTCTGGAAGGGACACATCGCCGAGAACGGCCTGACCGCCTACACGCGCCCCGCCCGAGGGGAAAGTAGCGATCAGCGCGAGATTCGGGACCCGCCGCACTCACGGCAGCGGGCCGATTGGCGCTCGCCGTGAAACCGCGCGACCGATCGCTCGTGACAGCCGCCCTGCCGCCGCCGGGTGATCGCAACCCGGCTGTTCGCGGTTTCGCCACGTCCGCGGCGGTTCTGCCGGTGCCGCGGGCGACGACGCCGACGCGTTACTCGACGGCCGCCGAAGACTTCGCGCCGACGCACGTCGCCGCTCGCGGTAGACGAGCGGCCCCCGGCAAAGGGCGACGTAGCGGCCGCGCGTCATCCGGCGGCGGTCGACCCACCACCCGCACCGGCGGCAGCCGAACTGCGCGCGGGGCGCGCGGCGGGGAGGCGACGGTCGCGTCGCTGTAACAGCGGGCCGGGCGGGGCCGCCGATCCGGTGGCACGTCGCGCCGCTGCCCGCCGTGCCCGTCGCCGGGACAGAGTGCGTGAGCGATCTCGTGCAGGAGCGTGTCGCGCACCTTCGGCCTCGCCGTTGAGCGCGCCGCGAGCGGCCGCGCTGATCGTCTTGCGCGTGTAGTTGCAGCACCCGAACCGCCGCCGCGTGGTCGAACGCGAACCGCCACCCCAGGTCGTGCAGCCCGTGGCGCGCATCAGGTCCATCGCGAGGTTGCGTGCGTCGTGCGGGTGCATGCGGGTCCGACGAGTGCGGGCGGGCGACCGGGCGTGCGGGTTGTCCGCCGAGCGAGCGGGCGAGCGAACGTTCCGCCGCGCGGGCCGCCGCGGGCGACGCACGCAGCGGCGTCGCGGCGGAAGATACCGCATCGCCGCGAACGCTTCACAGGCCCTGCCCTCGTGCGACACGCGGCCTGGGCGGAGCACGTCCAGAGCGAACCGGGCGACGGCGTTATTCATGCGCGGAGCAGAGCGGACGTCGCCTGCGCGGCGGTCGACGCGACGGGAACCGCCCCCGCGCGACGCTGCCGCCGGCGGGAACGAGAACGGCGGCCGATCCGCACGTGGATCGGCCGCCCGTGTTGCTCGTGGATCGTGGAACGTGCCCGGCGTGCGGAGGGGGTCCGCGCCGGACGCCGGCCGCGCGTTACTCCTTCACCTCGTACTCGGCGTCGATGACGTCGTCGTCCTTCTTCTTGCCCTCGCCGCCGTACCGCGGTGCTGCCGGCGGCACCGGGGCGGTCGGTCTGGGCTTCGGGGGCGCCGCCGCTGCCGCCGGGCGCGCGCCTTGGCCGTACATGGCCTCGCCGAGTTTCTGGCTGACGGCGGCGAGGTGGTCCATCGACTTTTTGATGCGGTCGCCGTCGTCGCCTTTGGAGCCGCGTCGCGGAGGCTGTTCAGGGCCGACTCGATCCCGCCGCGGACGTCGGGCGCCGGACCTTCTCGCTGTGCTCCTTGGAGCGTGCGCTCGGTCTGGTAGGCGAGGTTCTCGCCCTGGTTCTTCAGCTCGATCACCTCGCGGGCGCTTCTTGTCCTCGGCCGCGTGGGTCTCGGCCTCGCGCTTCATCTTCTCGATCTCGTCCTTCGACCGCCGCCGGCGTTCTGGACGGCGATCTTGCTCTCCTTGTTCGTCGCCTTGTCCTTGGCCGACACGGTCAGGATGCCGTTGACGTCGACGTTGAACGTGACCTCGATCTGCGGCAGCCTCGCGCGGGGCCGGGCGCGATGCTCCTCGAGGTTGAACGTGCCGAGCAGGCGGTTGTCGCGGGCGTGAACTCGTGCGCTCGCCCTGGAGCACGTTGACGTGACCGCGGTCTGGTTGTCGCTCGCGGTGGAGAACGTCTCCTTCTTCTCGGTCGGGATCGTCGTGTTGCGGGCGATGAGCGGCGTCATCACGCCGCCGAGCGTCTCGACGCCGAGGACAGCGGCGTGGCGTCGAGCACGAGGATGTCCTTGACGTCGCCGGTCGCGATCGCGCCTTGATCGCCGCCGATCGCGACGACCTCGTCGGGGTTGACCGTCTTGTTGGGCTCCTTGCCCTTGAACAGTTCCTTCACCGTCGCCACCATCGGCACGCGGGTGGAGCCGCTGACGAGCACGACCTCGTCGATCTGCTCGGGCTTGAGGCCCGCGTCCTTCGTGCCGCGTCGATGACCGGCTGGCGGGTCTTCCCGACGAGCGGGGAGATCAGCTGCTCGAACCGCGTGCGGGTGATCGTGGAGCTGCAGGTGCCAGCCCCGGCTGTCGCGGTGATGACCAGGTTGATCGTGCTCTCCATCGAGTTGGACAACATCTTTCGCGCCCTCTTCTGCACGCCTCCTTGAGCGCTGCAGGGCCATCGGGTCCTTGCGGAGGTCGATGCCCTCCTGCTTGCGGAACTCCTCGGCGACGTAGTTGATGAGTTCCTCGTCGAAGTCGTCGCCGCCGAGGTGGTGTTGCCGTTGATCGACAGCACCTCGAAGACGCCGTCGCCGACGTCGAGGCACGACACGTCGAACGTGCCGCCGCCGAGGTCGAACACGAGGATCTTCTCGTTCTTCTTCTTGTCCAGCCCGTACGCCAAGCGCGGCGGCGGTGCTCGGGGAGCACGCGCAGGACCTTCAGGCTCATGATCTCGCCGGCGTCCTTGGTGGCCTTGCGTTGGGCGTCGTTGAAGTAGGCGGGCACGGTGATGACGGCCTGCTCGACCGTCTCGCCGAGGTAGCTCTCGGCGGTCTTCTTCAGGTCCTGCAGGATGAAGGCCGACACCTGCTCGGGCGTGTTCCTTGCCGCGGCCTCGACCTTCACGAAGTCCTCGGGCCCGCCGTGCACCTCGTAGGGGACGGTCTTCTCTTCCGGGCCACCTCGCTCGTAGCGGCGGCCCATGAGTCGCTTGATGCTGAAGACCGTGCCCGGGTTGGTGACCTGCTGCTTGGCCACCTGCCCGACGAGCACCTCGCCTTTTCGGTGAACGCGACGACCGAGCGTGATGCGACTGCCGGCGGAGTTGATCAGCACCTTGGGCTGATCCCCCTCCATGATCGCGACCACGCTGTTGGTCGTGCCGAGGTCGATTCCGATGATCTTTGCCATGTCGATTCTACTCCGTTAAGGCACCCGCCCGGCGTGGCCGGGCGGGTCGTTCGGTTAACTTGAGCAAAGAATGTGCCACCCAGCCACCGCCGCACCCCCGCCGGAGCCCAGCAATGACAACGGGTTACGCCCGACCTTATAGGCCCTCCCCGGCCGGGGCAATCGGCCGCGGGTGCCAAAATCGTCAGCCGGGGGAAATCGCCTGCCAGAGTGGCAAGGAGCGGGGAGGAAAGGGTGGAGTGGTCGGGTGGTGGAGTGGTGGAGGAGGAAAGGACGAGTTCGCTCTGCTCGCCTGCGAGTGAGAGACTTGTGCACGCGATGCGGCTTGGCCGCTGGCGGGAATCTACCGCCACCACCTCTGCGCCACCCCCGACCGCTGCCCGAGATGCCGGGCCGCCACCGCCGCAGATATCCGCGCCGCCAATATCAAGCGAAGGTTCGTTGACAGGGGTGATATCGTCGTAGCTTGTGACGCAATACCCGCACGCGACGGTTTCCCGTTATCTGGCGCGCGTGCCGTAGATTGTTTGTTATGCGGCGGAAGTCTTCCGTAATACTCACGGTCGCTGCCTCAGTGTCGCTGATCGCGGCGGTGACGGCGGCGGCGCTGTGGATGTGGAGCAATTTCGCGCAATCGGGCCGAATCGAAATCACACACCGGCAGGTGACGGATCTGCTCGACGACGACGGCCGTCCCTATTTGGTCGATGTGAGGTCCCGTGGGCTGTTATTTGAGGACCGCAGCATCGTCGTGTACCGCCTGTCCATGGGTCTCGACTTGGGGCCGCGGTCGGGCTGGGAGTTCAACGAACGGTCCGTCGGTCGCAACTTGCGCGAGCCGGGGCACTGGTTCTGGGCCGCCTCAGAACCGGACCGGTTCGGCGACCCTGACGCCTACGCCGAAGCGGGTGTGCGCACTCTCGCCGTGGTCGCCGCCCTCGCCGTGTTACCGGTTTGGTGGTGCATCGCGCGGGTCCGTCGCGTGCGCCGCGACCGCAAAGGACTCTGCCCGAACTGCGGGTACGATCTTCGTGCCACGCCCGGCCGTTGCCCCGAGTGCGGAACGCCGGCGGGAGCGGCCGCCGCATAACCAGACATTCCAGCGGACCGGGCGGGCGCCGCGGTCCACGTCCTTCACACGTGCGTCCGGTGCTCGCCCGGCCGCTGAACGTCGGTCCGTTATCCCCCGGAGAGCGATGCCCTACGGCCTGACGACGACCGGCAACCCGGACGACGGTTTCACCTCGGTCGAGATCGAGATCGACGGGCAGTACGTGGGCCGCGTCTTCGAACTCGAGTCGGGGTGGTACGTCCACGTGCAGGAGCCCGACGACCTGCTGAAGCCCGAATGTGTCCAGGCGGTGCTCGCAGCCAGGGACGAATTGCTACATCACGTCAACCGCAAAGGCGGCGACCTGCCGCAAGGCGCGTCCCGCGCGGCGGCTTCGCTCTGGCTGATGCAGCGCGACGACGGCAAGGGCTTCACGGAACCGGCCGCGGAATAACGCGGATCCGTTGTCCGACAGGAGGATTCCGATGCGGGACAAGCGGTTCGTCGCGGCCCATCGTGGTGGGCCATTGGCGTTAGCCGAGCATCGGCTCCTCGCGGCGTGGGCCGCGGAGTGCGCGGAACATCTGCTTCCGATGTTCGCGCTTCACAGTTCGGATCAACGGCCGCAACGGGCTGTGGAGGTCGGGCGGGCGTGGGCCCGTGGCGACGTGAAGACCGGCGCCGCGCAGCGGGCGGCGGTCGCGGCACACGCCGCGGCGCGCGAGGCGACCGACGCGGCGGCCGTCGCCGTCGCACGGGCGGCCGGCCACGCCGTGGCGACCGCCCACTTCGCCGATCATTGCCTGGGGCCGGTGCTCTACGGCGAGAAGGCGATCGAGGCCGCGGGCGGATCGGCTGAAGAGGAGCGGGCTTGGCAACTCGCTCGCCTGCCCGATGAAGTTCGGGCGCTGGTCATCGCCGCGCTGGAGCAACGCGAAACGGGAAGGCGGGGCGGCCTCCCCGATGTCCACGCACTGAGACGGACCGACCGGGTGGAACGGTCATTGTGATTCCAGCACGGCGCCGCCGCCCCGCGGGCCGGCGAATGCAGATCCGTTATGCCTGCCGGCGATGCGTTACCTGTGGATGACGCTTCTCGTTCTCTCGCCCGCGATCCTGTACGGCATCGCGTTGTTCGCCGCAGCGTTGTCGACCCGTTTCTACCGCAGCCGGTGCCCCCGGTGTCGCGAGCGTGGGCTGAGGCAGGTTAACTTCATCAGGGCCACGGTGCTCATCAATGGCCAGCGTGCCCCGGATCATTGGGCAGACTACGAGTGCGGGAAGTGCGGCGCACTCCTCCGGTGGCATCACGACCAGTGGGAAGCAGTCTCGGAGGCGGCCGTCCGGCGGCACGCATAGCCATCCGGGCACGTCGGCCACCGATTCACCCTGGCGAACGGCATGATTCAAGCCATGGAAGTTCGTCCGCTGCCGTCGGTCGATCGCGTCACTTAACCTCGCGCGTGCGCCGCGGCCGCTCAGCGCCCTCACGTTCCGCCGAGGCCCGGCACGATGACCCGTCCCCGCAGGCTGTTCGTTCTAACCGCGGCGAACTGCTTGTTCTGGATCGCGAGCGGCTACGTCGCGTGGAACCGGCTGATCCCGGAGCGACTGATTCCCGCCGCGGCGTTCGTCTCGATGATCTTCGCGGTTCCCCTCGGGTTGTGCTCGTTGCCGTTCCTGGTGGTCTCTGAGCTTCACGATACGGGGTGGCGCATCGCGGTTTACGGCTCTCTGACGCTCGCGAACAGCGTCGCGTGGGCGTGGCTGGTGGATCGGCTCTGGACCAAGCTGGCTGGCAGAGCGTCGCCACGAGGGTTTCCGGTCGGCAAGCCCGGCGACGGCGGATCGGCGGCCGAATGACCCGCCGCCGGGCCGGGCCGCGGCGGCGGTATGATTCGCCGGCGGCCGAGCGTCGCGCGCGCGCGCGGCCGCGTCCGCTGATCGGCCTCACGTTATCCGGTGGAGCACCCGACCTTGAAACGCCTGACGGCAACCATCGGCGGTTCGTTCGTCGCCTTCATCGTCTACTTCGTCATATGGTTCTTCGCCAGGAACATGGTGGAGGGCCTTGGGACGGGAGTTGAGGTTGGCGGGCACCTGTTGGTCGCCTTCATCGCGTTAGCTGCGGGGTTCTCGTCGTATCGCGCTTCGGTCGCGCGTCGTTAGCTCTGGCCGCACAACCGCCGCACATCCTGCCGATGCGGCGGGCCGGCGCCCCTGTTACCTTCTCCCCTGTTACCTTCTCGTTCGTGAGCCGGTTCGCGCCGGCCGCTGATTTGCCTCACGTTGTCCCGCACATGAGCGAGTCCGGCACGGAGTATCGCACCGGCATCGATCGCATGGACCACCCGCTCAGTCACATGGCGGCGGTCGTCGCGGGCGTTGCGTTCGTCTTCTTCGCGGGTTCCCTGGCGGTGCTCCTGTCCGACTCGAAGGTGCTCCGCTCGCCGAACTGGTGGGGAATGTTCGTTCTGTCCGCGTCCGTCATGTCGGCGTGCGTGATCGGATACTTTCGCCCCTACAGCCGCGCGGTTTACACCCCCGTGGTTCTTGCGGGCCTCGTGACGTTGGGATTGTGCGCGTGGCACCTTTGGTCGATTCTGCATCCGGCGTCGACGATCAGCCCCGTGAAGGCGGTCGTTCAGTCCCTCGCGTTCTTCGGAACGTGGCTGGTATGGGCCGCTCGCACCTTCCGGCACCTTCGCGGCGACCCGCGGCGGGATCACCAGGCGTCGCGGCGGACCGGGCGGGCGTCGCGGGCTTCGTGAGTGGGAGTCGGTCGCCCGCCCGCCAAACGTCGCTCCGTCATGCTGCGGATCGCCTTCGTCACCGAGTGCAACGTGCAAGATATTTTGCTTCGGAACTCGAACTGCTGAACGCCGCTTATGCGGCGTTCAACGCGCGCGACGTCGATGCCGCCCTGGCCACGATGAGCACCGAGGTGTCTTGGCCGAAGGCCTTCAAGGGCGGCTTCGTTCGTGGACACGAGGCGGTCCGGGCCTACTGGTCGGAGCAGTGGTCGGAGATCAACCCGCGCGTCGAGCCGGTCTCGTTCCGCCGGGAGGACGAGAAGCGGATCGTGGTGGACGTGCACCAAGTCGTTCGAGACCTCGCCGGGGCCGTTCTCGCCGACGGGCACGTCGGCCACCGATTCACCCTGGCGAACGGCTTGATTCAAGTCATGGAAGTTTGCGCGCTGCCGTCCGTCGGCCGCAACGCCTAACGTCGCGGGCCGCGGCGGCCGAGGCATCGGCCGATCCCTGGATGACGCTGCGGCGGCGCCGCACGACAATGCGCGTTATGGCCAAGAAACCGATCACCCCCGGCCAGAAGGCTGCCAGGGCCCGCGACCGCGAACGCTTCGCCGCCAAGCTGGCCGCCAACGAGGTCGAGGCCGACCGGGTCCACGAGCGCCTCCTGAACGGCGACCGCCTGACGCGCCGCGTCGGCGGCGACGACGAGACGTTCGGCTTCCCCGACGGCGAGCAGGTGAGTGCGGCGGTCGTCTCGGTCCTGCGCTACCGGAAGACGGCGAGGCTAAAGGGCAACGCCCTCGTCCCCTGCACGCCCGACGAGCCCGACCGCCAGCCCTGAGGTCACGAAGTGCCTACCCGAACAACCCAGCATCTCACGTTTCGCCGCAGGCCCGAAGGGCCCGCCGCGCGTACGCCTCTCGGATCTCCCCATGAACCTCGTGCGCCCCCAGCCCC
>JAUJNJ010000134.1 GCA_030448225.1 Phycisphaerae bacterium | reverse complement strand
CACCAGTTCGGGCGCGCCGTATGCGCCCTACAACCTGACGATCGACGACGGCGAAGAAACCCGGGGAGGCCAGGCGGACCCGATCGGCGGTCAGCAGCCGTATACCGGCGCGGGCGAGGGCGAAATCCGACTCGCGTGGGCGGCGTCGCCCACCGCTCAGACGTACAACATCTACCGCGGGATCCTGCCCGACGACCTCGCGCCCGTGCCCTACCGGACCGGCGTGACGAGCACGGCTTTCAGCGACGCCGGCCTTGCGGTGGGGAGGCGGTACGTGTACGCCGTTAGCGCGGCCAACACCGCGGGCGAGAGCGAGCTATCGATCGTGGTGACCGGTGCCACGAATCCCGGCCCCGTCACCGGCCTGACTGCCGTCAGGAGGGGCACGGCGATCGACCTCTCCTGGGAGCCCGCGGAAGCGGCGGACCGCTACTACGTCACAAGCCAAAAAACTACGGAGAGCGTCGGGTCTCCAACGACCTACGGGGCTACCATGACCACCGACGCGGCCTTCACCGATCAACAGTCGCCGGGGACGAACTACACTTATTCTGTCACCGCGCGTAACTCGTCGGGCGGCGGGACGAGCGCTCAAGTCACCGTGGTCACCGTGCCCGCGCCGCCGGGTACCGCCGGGTACGCGGGGACCGGGACCGCAGGGACGCTGAGTTGGGGCGCCGCCGCGTACGCGGACTCCTACGTCGTCTACCAGATCGTCGGTTCCAGTCCCGAAACGGTCTTGGCCAGCGGGGTGACGGGGACACAATACCCGGTCCAGATCGAGTACGGCCAGAAGTACCGTTTCGACGTCGCAGCGGTCAACGCGGCGGGGGAGAGCACGCGTGCCACGACCAGAGTGTTCGTCACGGACCCCGCGGCACCGACGCCAACCGACGGCGGGTGGAGTTTCAACGTCGACAGCGACAACGACGGTGAGGTCGACAAGCACGACGACGAGGTCGAGGACCAGCCCGGATTCGGACAGTTCATTCCCGTCAACGACCGGGACGAGGACGGCGACGGCATCCCCGGCTTCGCCGACGGGTTCAACCATTATGCGGACACCAATGATGACAAAAAAGCGCCCCTAACGGAATTAAGGTGGTTGCCGGTCGGGTTCCCGTTCAACGAGGACGGGTCGCCGTCGACCGTCCGCTTCGAGTACGACGAGTCCGACCCGACGCTGCTGACACGCGAGGGCGACGGCACCGACGCGGCGCCGTTCGTCTACAAACTGCCGGGCGTCCGCGGTCTCAGGCTGTGGACGCGCGCATCGCTTCCGTACCGGCCCGACGACTCGGACCGCGACATGAACTCGGTGCTCCTGCCGGGCGGCACGTACATCCCCCCGCGCGTTGACATTCCGAGCTCGAAGCTGCCCTCCGGGGTTTGGGTGGAAGCGATCGGGCCGAGCCAATCGATCGGGCAGGAATCTATTACCGTACACGTCACCGTCGACGGCAACACAATGACGGACACGGTGCGGCTGACGGCCGTCAACGTCGACGTCGACGCGGACACCGACAACACGTCCGGGGGCGCGCCCGAGCCCGACGCGCCTGCCGGGTCGCTCCAAGACCAGCAGGAGGACGTGGCCCGCCTGCCGGGGAAGGTCGTCGTCGTCAGCGACGGCGACCGGGACGGCGACCGGGTCCCGGACTTCGCCGACGGCTACGACTTCGGGGCCGGCGCCGGCCCGTCGTCCCACCGGCTCGTGCCGCTCGTGGTGCAGATGCCCGCAGCGGTCGACCTGTCGAGGGCCCGGCTGAAGATCGACTACGCTGCCGCGGACCCGCGGCGCGTCGGCATGGTCGGGACGGGCGATCACCGCGGGTTCACGGTCGGCGCCTCCGGGCCGGCACTTGGCCTCTTCCTGCATCAGGGAACGCGAGAGCGCACCGGCTATTTCAGGATCTGGACGAAGAACGGTGACGAGATCCGCCGCGCGGGCTCGGTGGTGCCGTTCGAAGGCCGCGGGCGGGGCGACTGGGTCGCGCCGGGCGTCTACGGGCCCGCCGACCTGGCCGCGCTCGGCTTCGCGGACGGAACGCGGTCCGTCACGCTCTGGGTCGAGGCCGTCCGCGCGACGCCGCGCGGCGATCGTGACGCGGGGCGGGTCACCGTCGCGATCGATCCCGGGTTCCGCCTGCCGGACGCCCGATGGTTGGTCGAGGACCGGTTGAAACTGACGGCGGTCGCCGCGCAGGTGCCGGTGAACCACGACCTGCCGATCGGTCCTACGGGCCACACGCACTTCCGCAGCGTCGACCTCGACGCGACCGCGACCGGCTACGGGCTGCCGTTCGGGCTGGTTCGCACGTGGACGAACGCGCCGGAGATGCTGCTCGAGGGCGTCGCCGGCGCGAACAGCGACCTGAGCGCGTTCCCCCGGCTGATCCAGGCCACCGGCACCGTGATCGCGCAGATGGACGGGCGGGCCCGCTACTTCGACCGCGCCGCGGACGGGTCGTACGTGACGCGGTTCGGCGGGACCGAGCAGCTCGTCCAAGACCCCGCGACGGGCGCGTACAAGCTCTACGAACCCGACGGCTCGACGTGGTCGTTCGGCTCGTTCGACCCGGCGGTCAACCCGAACCCGCGGCTGCGGGGACAGTTCGACAGCTTCACCGAGCCCGGCGGATTCCGGACGGCCGTGGCGCCGGGCGGGCGCGGAGCGGACGGGCGGATCCGGACGATCACGCGCGGCGAGAACGCGTTCGTGTTCGACTACTTCCCCGCGTCGACGTCGGGCGCGCCGGACAAACTCCAGGGGCTCCTGCGGTCCGTCACGTTCACGAACCCAAAGGGGAACTGGCAGGTCGACTACGACTACTATCGTGAACCGGCGGCGGCGACTGAGTTCCAAGGCGACTCCCGAGATCTGAAATCCGTCCTGATCAAGAAGGACGGCGTGGAGCAGGAGCGGAAGCTTTACCGGTACCGACCGGGGGGAAGCCTGAGGATCGTCGTCGAAGGTCGAGATGCCGCACGGCTGTTCAGTCGGGTCGCATCCCCGGAAGCGGCGTCGAATGCAGTACTCTCGCCGTACGCGACGTACGAGTGGGCAGATACCTATCTGAAGGTTCGCGGCGCGGGAGCGTCGAATGAGATGCCCGGGGGTGCGGCGGCCTACAACTATTATTACGTTCGGCCCATGTTCCGGGAGGTGCCAGCGATTGGCGGCAACGCATGGCACTATAGGACGACCGTCCGAGCGGCTTACGGGCGGGCGGCCGAGACGACTTACACGAACTACGCCGGGCAGGTCCTGCTGTCGGACGTCTCCGACCTGCAATCGTACCGGACCCTATTCAAGTACGACGAGAAGGGCCGTCCGGTCGAAACTTTCAGCAGCGATGCCGTCGCCTCCCACGTCGAGAAGCCGACGTACTTTAATGGAAATGGAAACGACGAGAACCCGCGCGTCGCTACCACGTTCCCGGGCCGCGGGGCCGTGACGGTCACGACGTACGTCCCCGGGCCGCACGGCGGGCAGGTGCAGAGCGTCGCACTCAAGCAGGGCTCGGCCGGGACGCCCGTGCCGCAGGTCGAGTACACCTACGTCCGGAAGGAAGCGGACGGCGGCACGATCAGCCTCGTCGAGAGCGAGACGGTCTACGCCGAGGTCGGCAGCGCCACCCCGTTGACGACGTATTACCAGTACGGACAGATGGATCGCCTCCAGCCCACGTCCGTAATCACGAACCTGCCGCCGACCGGCGCGGCCCAGGTCGAGGGCGGCAACGACGTGCTCACGGAGTACGACCGCCACGGGAACGTCGTGTCCGTCATCGACCCCGACGGCTACGAGACGACGTACGAGTACGACCTGCCGACCGGACTGACGACGCTGACGAGCGTCCGCGACAAGCCGGGCGGCGGCGTTGACGCCGGCCACGACTGCCGTGACCGCGTGGGACATCTTGGGGCGCCCGACGACGATCGTCGACCCGCGCGGCCACCAGACCACGATCGTCTACACCGACGGCTCGCGAAGCGAGAGGTCCACGTGCGGCCGGCCGTCGGGCCGGAACGGAAGGTGACGGAAGACCTGGCGGCGGGGACGATCGAGACGAGGGGGACCACGCCTGGCGGCACGCTGGCTGGTCGAGAAGCAGACGCTCGACCACGCGGGGCGCACCGTCATATCGGAGCGGTACCTGGACGAGGGCAGCCCATACGTGACCCACTACAGGTACGCCTACCACGGTCAGATCTGGTACACGAAGAACGCGTCCGGCACCGTCTACGACGCGACGCACGATAGGTTCGGCAGACCGACCGAGGATCGGATCGGCGGCACGCCCCGTCCGGTCCTACGTGTACGTCGACGGTAACCTGCCGGGGCGGGTGAACTGGCGAAGGTCACGCTGATCCCGGGTGGCAGGAAGCTCCGCGGGTCACGACGCATCACTACGACTGGCGCGGGCGTCCGGTCGCGACGGACGACGGCCTGCAACTGGTCTACCAGGAACTGAACAACCTCGGCTGGCCCATGTCTCAGACGGTGTACGACGCCGGCGCGCGGCCGGAGATGTCGGGCCGCTGGACGCCGCTGGCGTTCCCGCGCCCCGGCCGACGCGCCGCCGTGCCAAAACCACGACGGAGTGCGACGACCGCGGCCGGCCCACGAAGACCGTGCTGCACAGCGTCGCTCCCGACGGCGCGACGGGGGCGACGCTCGACACGACGCTCTACTACAACGGCCGCGGCATGACGGTGAAGACGGTCGCGGCGGCGGCCTTGTCACGAAGGCAGTACGACCGCGCGGGAACATCACGTTCACGTCACAGGGCGACGGGTCGACCGAGGTCGCCCGGACCGCCACCTCTTATGATCAGGGCGGTAACCCGGACCTTCGTGCGCAGCGAGGACCTGCAGCCGGGTGGCGGCTATCGCCCGCGGCTGCCACCGGGATGTGGTACGACGCCGCCGGCCGCCTGACGGACACTGCCGTACTGCCCGCGCCGGTACCCTCGACGAGGCCCGGTTCCGTTCCCGCGCGCACCGCGGCCCTAGTCGCATCACAATCCTATGACGGCGGAGGATGGCTCGAGGACAGCACCGATCCAATGGGCTACGTGACCCACCGCGTCAACGACAGCTTGGGCCGGGTGAAGATGCGAATCGACGCGTTCACCGGCGGGTTCCCGACCCTCGTGGACAACCGCCGGGTTGAGTACCAGTACACGCCGCTCGACCAGATCCGGGTCGTGAAGACCGTGCTGCCCGGCGGGGCAAGCAGGGAGACGGTCTACACGTATGGCGCGAGCCCCGATCGCTTCGACACGGTCGACAGCAGTGACCTGCTCGCGACCATCCGGTACCCGCTGGACGACCAGTCGGCGTACGGCAGCCAGATCGAGGTCCAGCGACACAACGCGCTGGGCGAATTGATCGGCCTCGACGACCGGAACGGCGTGAGGCACACCTATCAGCACGACACCGCCGGTCGCGTCACCGCCGACCTGATGGCTGTACCTGCCGGCAATGCCGGGATGGACGGTTCGGTCACCTCGATCGGAACGTCGTACGACACGCTCGGCCGGCCGGAGCGCATCGTCAGCGGCGGCAGCGCGCCGAACGAGGTCCGCCGGGTCTACAACGGCTTCGGCCAACTCGTGGAGGAATACCAGGAGCACGCCGGCACCGCCCGCGTCGGCGGGCCGAACCCGTCCAAGAAGGTCACCTACGTCTACGCGGCCGGGCCGAACAGCAGCCGGCTGGCTGGCATGATGTACCCGGACGGCACGGCCATCACCTACACCGCGGACCCGTCGGTCGGCTTCGAACGCGTCAAGAACGTCGCCGACGCGACGGGCGTCCTTGAGCAGTACGACTACCTCGGCCTGTCGACGCCGGTCGCGCGGAGTCGGCCGCAGGCCCGGCTCTCGCAGAGCTACGCCGCCGACTCCTTCGCCGGCCTCGACGCGTTCGGCCGGCCGGTCAACCTCACCTGGCAGCGGTCGGGGGGCGCGGCCGACGACGCGTACTGGATGTCGTACGGGTACGACCGCAACTCCAACGTCACACTGCGTGACGGGATCACGCTCGACGCGTTCGGGTACGACAAGCTCGGCCGCGTCACGACGTACACACATGACGAGAGCGACAACGGCAGCGCCTTGCATAACTACGGCGTCACATGGGCGTACGACGCGAACGAGACGCCGCGTTGGACGAACCCGTCATTCGACCCGGCCGGCTACACGGTGGCGGGCAGCAGCGTCTACCGCGCGGGCGACCACAAGGCGATCCGCAAGGACGGCAGGTCGCCGAACACGCACGCCGGCCGCACGTTCGACGCGCTGGACCGCCTGACGCACGACCGGCGCGAGACCGCCAAAGCCCCCAGCACCGGGCCGGCGACCGGCCCAGCCTTTCACGGCGAATCGTCTTACCGCTACGACGGGCTAGGCCGCGTGACAAGCATCGACGGCCGCGACGTCTACTACGGCGCGGACGGAAAGCCGGTCCAGGACGGCGCCGACCGCTACGTCTGGAGTCCGGTCACCGGGCACCCGATCGCGTGGGACCGCGCGCCCGTCACGGCGGGCGCGCCACATGAGCGGCTGCAGGTGCTGACCGACGCCGAAGGGTCGACCGTCGCGGTCACCGACGCGGCCGGCGCGGCGCTGGAGGTCTATACGTACAACCCGTTCGGCGACGTGACGCCCCGCGACCGCGGCTTCGACCCGCTCGCCAGCAGTTCGCTGCACTTCCCGCTCTTGCACGGTGGGCGATACTATGACTGGGAGACAGAACTCTACGTCGGCGGCGCGGGCGGCGCGTACGACGCGAAGGGGGAGCTGAACGTCCGCCCGAGTGCGGCGGCTTACGCCGCGGGGCGCAACGCGTACGCGGTGGCGGGCCTGTCGGAGATGGTCGCACGCTCGATGGAGGGCTGGCGCGAGGACGTCGGCATGGCCGAGGGGTTCGTGCCCGTCTGGGGCAGCGGCAAGCAGGCGTACCACAACTTCGGGCGCGGCGAGTGGGTCCAAGGGCTGGCCAACACTTACCTCGCGGCGACCGACGCGGTGGGCGTCGGCCTGCTCGGCAAGGCGATCGGAAAAATGACCATCGGAGGCATCGGACGCAGCATCTTTCGGCCAGCCGGAAGCGATATCGCTGAGAGTCTCTCGCAGGGCGCACTAAAGGCCGTTGCCGACGGCACCTTGAATAATTCCATTTTGACCGGAGAACTTCGCAGAGTCGGAACAAAAAGGTCGAGCATGATTGCGGACCTAATTGAGAGCGGCAAGGTAGACATTCGGTGGCACGATACTGCGGAAGAGTTACAAGCGTTCTACGCTCGGGCAAGAAAGTCGAACATGAAGCCCGGTGTGAAAGCGTACTTTTCACCAAGTGAAGGCGCTATGCATCTCGTTCGAGACAAGAACGCCTTTCAAAATGCCGTTCATGAAGGCGTGCATGCAGCACATTGGCGTGTTCGAACATATGGCGACGAAATCAGGCTGATCAAAGTTAGAGACAAATTCTGGGAAGAGCTTCAGGCAAACGGGGCGGAGCAGGAGTTTCTTGCAGCAGCCGGACTTGGAAGAACAATGGTTGGTCGCTTTCAAGTCCTCTCACACGTTGCCGGATCGTACTCGGAGCACCTCCGAACTGCGGCCCCAGAGACCTTGGCGTACCTGAAGAGGCTCGGCGTGATCCCGAAGGGCTGACCTATGCGTGAATGCCTTATGCAGTTAATCGACTCGACGTCCACTAAAGAGGAAGTGGCGAGCTTGTGTGGCATTGACATCGGAGAGCTCCGACAGTGGAAACCACCGGATGTTGCCTTGGCAATTGGAAATCTTCTTTGCTGGCTGCTTTACCGACCTGTGATGAGGGGTCCGGTCCCACTTGATTTGAGCGGGAAGCAGCCATGGACGGAAGTGCTTCGACTCTTGATTGCCGAATCACCTTCTCTCTCAGAACTGTTTGTGATCCACGACGAGCATATGGATTTCAGCCCCACTGTAGGTGAACTCGAGCGTCGCGAGATTGAAAAACTCGTGTTTGAAAACTACCAGCCCGAGATCGTCGAATGACAGGGGGTCGGAGTATGTGGTGCTGAGACGAGATGCATTCGAATGAGGGAGTGGGGATACGGCATCATCAAGTACGACTGGTGATGCCGGTGTTCGAGTCTCATCGCTCGCGTTCTCCCATGAGCCCGTTCGGCGGACGTGCGGGCCTTGGACGCCGACCTGGGCTCGGCTGCCGGCGGCGACGGCGTGTGTCCGCCTCCCGCTGCTGCACG
>JAUJNJ010000133.1 GCA_030448225.1 Phycisphaerae bacterium | reverse complement strand
TCACCGGCGGCCGCGGCGTCGACCTCGCGTTCGATTTTTACGGCGGGCCGATGAAGCCCCTCTGCTGCGCGTCCGTCGGCCTGTTCGGGCGGGTCGTCACGATCGTCGAGGAACCCGAGCCGCTCGAGGGCGACTTCAACCTCTTCGCCCCCACGCCCGACGGCCTGTTCTTCAAGTCCGCGACGTTCCACTTCGAGTTCCTGATGTCCCGCGCCTACGTCGGCCCCCGCTCGAGCTGGGCCGACTACGCCCGCGAGATGCGGGCGCTGAACGAGCTGATCGACGCCGGCGCCGTGCGACTGCCGAAGGTGGAGACCATCGGCGGGTTCGACCCGAAGACCGTCGCCGAGGCCCACCGTCGGCTCGAAGAAGGACACGTGCAGGGTAAGCTAGTGATGAAAGTCGAATGACGCGCGGCCATGAAATCTACGGCGATCGTTGGGTGCCGACGGTGAGACGCTGGGGGCTGCTTCTCTCCCTCATCGTGCTGACGGGTGCCGTCGCGGCGCACGCGTCGACGTTCGTGCCGGGCACGCGCGTGCGGATGTCGCTGGTTGGCCGCTCCACACGCTGGTGTTCCCGCCGTTCGGCCTGATGATCGTCAGCGCGATCCGCCAGAACCCGCGGCCGGCGCGTCCGCGCGGCGGGTGGCAGTTCCGCGTCTCGCCGGAAGAGAAACGACGGGCACAGGAACGACAGTCGGAACTCTTCAAACGCGTGCCCGCGCCGGTGCGGGCGGTGCTCGTGATTCTGGCGGCATATGTGATGATCAACTTCCTGCTGTTCGTGTCGGCCGATCTTGGCACGCCCGCCGGCCCGGTCGGGGCGAGGCATCTGACGGATCGCGGGAAGTTCGTCCGTGACCTGTCGGAAGCGGAGTACCACCAGATACAGGCCCGCGTCGTCCGGGGCTTCTCCGGACACTGGATGATCTTCTCCGCCGCGCCGCTAGCCTACTTCCGTTACGTCGCGCCCGCCTCGGCGAGCGATCCGGCGAGCGCAGGGCAGGAATTGGACTGACCGGCGATCGCGCTCGCTGCGGTAGGGCGACAGTGTGTTCTTTCGACTCCGTGGGCATGGGCTCTGCGAACGTAACCATCGCCTCCGTCTCGCATTGCCGGCGCCCGCTCTCGGCGGCTCTCGGCCGGGCCTAGTTAGCCGATGCCGCCGCCACGTTCCCGCGTGCTCGCCCGCCGCTTGAACGGCCGCACGATTTTTGCAAAGATATGGCCCGCGCGAGGCGGCCTGAAGTCGCGCGCGTCCAAGTTCATCGTTTTCAACGTCAGAGCCACGGGCCCCGATGTCGAACATGCGGAAAACGACGACGACGAAGAAAACGAAGTAGCGACTCGCGGGGTCTGATTCCCGCGCGTCGCCCGCCTCGCGTTCGTCCGCCCGTCGTGTGTCCCGCAAGTGTTCCGGAGCGTCCCGTGGCTTTTCGTCTTTTTCTCTCGGGGTCGAACGCCATGTCGTCGTCAGCCGTCAACGTCGCGATCGTGGGCGCCACCGGTGCGGTGGGCCAGGAGTTCCTGACCGTCCTCGCGCAGCGCGGGTTCCCGATCAAGACGATCAAGTTCCTCGCCAGCGCCAAGAGCGCGGGCAAGCAGATAGACTTCCTCGGCCGCTCGCACACCGTGGAGGAACTGACGCACGACAGCTTCAAGGATGTGAAAATCGCGTTCTTCAGCGCCGGCGGGTCGATCAGCAAGGAGTTCGCCCCCAGCGCGGTGAAGGCGGGCGCGGTCGTGGTCGACAACACCAGCGCGTTCCGCATGAAGGACGGCATCCCGCTTGTCGTGCCGGAGGTGAACCCGGAGCAGATCCACCGCCACAACGGGCTAATTGCCAACCCGAACTGCAGCACGATCATCATGAACGTGCCGGTCTGGCCGCTGCACAAGGTCAACCGCGTGAAGCGGCTCGTCGTCAGCACGTACCAGTCGGTGAGCGGCGCCGGCGCGTGGGGCCTGTACGAACTCGACGCGCAGATGAAGGCCTACGCCGCGGGCCGGGCGATCTCGAAGGAGAAGTTCCCGCACCAGATCGCCAACAACGTGTTCTGCCACAACTCCGCGATCGGCCCCAACGGGTACAACGAGGAGGAGAACAAGATGGTGCTGGAGACGCGCAAGATCTTCGCCGACCCGCGGATCATGGTCACGGCCACCTGCGTGCGGGTGCCGGTCCCCCGCGCGCACAGCGAGAGCATCAACATCGAGTTCGAGCGCCCGATGACCCCCGAGCAGGTCCGCGAGGTCCTGTCCAAGGCGCCCGGCGTGCGGATCGTCGACGACCGCGAGCGGAACCACTTCCCCATGCCCCTCGAGGCCAGCGGCCAGGACGACGTGCTCGTCGGCCGCATCCGCCAGGACATCAGCCGCGACGACGGCCGCGGTATCGATTTGTTCGTCAGCGGCGACCAGGTCCGCAAGGGCGCCGCCACCAACGCGGTGCAGATCGCCGAACGGCTGATCTGACGAAGGATCTGGAATGCCCGAAGCCCGCCACGGCAGCGGAAATTTTCGGTCGAGACGTGGGTGCGGCGGCGGGACGATCGGGCTGATCGTGTTGCTCCTGTGCTTCGCCGGCTGGGTCGTGTACCGCGGGGTCGACGAAATCTGGTTTCCCGGCGAAGGCCTTTCCACGGCCGAGGTGGAGAAGTGGGCCCACGTGCGCCTGCCCAATGGCTTGCGGCGCATCGACGCGTACGTCGAGGGCTGGCAGGACACCACGCTCCGGGCCCGGATCGAGATGGGCCCGGAGCAGGTCGATACTTTCCTCGCCAGCACGGCCGCCACGCGCCCGGTGCCGCCTGACCATCTGTTTTTTGAGGAGATGCCGCAACACCCGCTACGGGCTGCGCGGCCTCGCAAGTGGTGGGCGCCCCGAGCATCCAACGCGTTCCGTGGGCTCGACGGTCATCGAGAAGTGCGCGACGCCGAGGGCAACCCCCGCAATCACGTCGTGTGGTTCGTATCGTCTCGCGACTGAGGGGCCGACTTCCGCTTCAACGCTTCCAGGTGCATGACCGCGATCTTGTCCTTGTCACGCCCGACGGCCCGCTTCACCGTCAACAGCGTATCGATGTCGATCACGCGGCACGCGAAGCCGTCGAGGTCGTAGTCGACAGTCTTGCCCTGGATGTCGCCGTATCCGCCGACCGGGGGCATCTCGCCCAAGATGTCGAGGTCGCCCCAATCGGTGCGAATGTAGAGGTTCTTGAACCCGCTGAACTTCTCCACACTGTCCACCGGAATCACGCGATCCGCCCGGAATCGCCACCGCGGATTGAGCCCCCGAAGCGCCTCGATGATCCGGCCGAGGTTCTCGTCGTGTAGCGGTGAGCAGACGTCGGTGTCAAACGTGCCCTGTGTCGAGCCGTGCAGGACCGCTGCCACGCCCCCGATGACGACGAATTCGACGTCGTGATCGTGCAGGCGTTTCAGGATGTCGCGGTATCGGACCATTCGTCCACCCCGTTCCGCTGCCGCGTCGTCAGAACGAATTCCACGAACTCCTCGAGCCGTCGCAATCGCTCGGCCGGAGTCAGCGAAAGCTGGTACTCGATCTGTTCGAGATCGATCCCATTCTCGTCCACGCGCTGCACGTCCAGCGGCCACTCGTCGAGCGGCCAGGTGCCTTCGACGGCGGAGATCGGGCGGGGGGTGGGCTTGTCTGCTTCCTCTGCGGCCATCGATCCCTATCATACGCCGCCTTGGCCGACTGACGAAAGGATCTTGCCGTGCCCGCCGAACCGTCGCTCCGTGACCTGCTCAACGTCTGCACCGACGCCGCCTACCTCGCCGGGCGGCGGACGCTGGCCTACTTCAACGCGGAGGTGGCCGTCGAGCACAAGCACGACGACACGCCGGTCACCAAGGCCGACCGCGAGGCCGAACTCGTGATCCGCGAGCGGGTGGGCAAGTACTTCCCCGCGCACTCGATCATCGGCGAGGAGCACGGCCGCACCGAGGGGACGAACCCCCACTACCGCTGGATCATCGACCCGATCGACGGCACCAAGAGCTTCATCCACGGCGTGCCGCTCTACGGCGTGATGATCGGCGTGGAGGTGCGCGGCCGGCCGAGCGTGGGCGCCGTCTACCTCGCGGCGCTGGACGAGATGATCTCCGCCGCCGACGGGCTCGGGTGCACGTGGAACGGCCGCACGGCCCGCTGTTCGGACGTGTCGAAGATCGAGGACGCGACGATCCTCGCCGGCAGCATCACCCGCGCGATCGTGCGGTCCGACGCCTACGAGCGCCTCGCCGGCGCCGCCCGCCTCAACCGCGGGTGGGGCGACTGCTACGGCTACATGCTCGTCGCCACCGGCCGCGCCGAGGTGATGCTCGACCCGGCCATCAACCCTTGGGATTGTGCCCCGCTCCCCCCGATCCTCCGCGAGGCCGGCGGCCGCTTCACCACCTGGGCCGGCGAGGAAACGATCTGGGGCCCCGACGGCGTCGCCACGAACAACGCGCTCAACAAGCAGGTCCTGGCGGTGCTGAAATCGGAGAAGCGGGCTGCTAAGCATCCCGCGGCCGCTCGCGGCTTAGCGGAGCGCCACGTGCAACTCCACCCGCAAAGCCGCGAGCGGCTAAACCCCGCCCGCGGCGCGTGCCGACGCGACACGCCGGTTCCTATTCGGTACCCGACTACCCGTCCGGTGCGTCCTTCACTTTCGCGCTTGCGGCGGCGTACGATCCGCCGCACCACCAACCGCCGCACACGAAAGGCCGATCATGATCCTCGTCACCGGCGCCACCGGCACCACGGGCGTTGAAGTCGTCAAGGCGTTGCTCGACCTCGGCCAGCCGCCGCGCGTGCTGGCGCGCGGACCCGGCCAAGGCTGCCGCGCTGCTCGGCGACGACGTGGAGATCTACCGCGGCGACTTCAGCGACCCGCCGTCGGTCGACGGGGCGCTGGTGGGGGTCGATCGCGCGTTCCTCCTGACACCGCCCACGCCCGACATCGCCGACGTGCAGGCCGCATTCGTCGACGCGGCGAAGCGGGCGGGCGTGTCGCACGTCGTGAAACTTTCGGCCGTCGGCGCGGGCGTCGGCGTGCCGCACCGCTTCGGCGACTGGCACGGCCAAGCCGAGCGCTACCTCGGATCGTCCGGCCTCGCCTGGACGCACCTGCGCCCCAACTTCTTCCTGCAAAACCTCCTCACGCTCGCCGACCAGATCCGGGCCGGCACGATCTACATGCCCGCCGGCGACGGCGCGCCGATGGTCGACGTGCGCGACATCGCCGCCGTCGCCGCCCGCGTGCTCACCGAGGACGGCCACGCCGGGCAGACCTACGACGTGACCGGCCCCGAGGCGTTCGGCTACGCCGAGATCGCCGCAACGTTTACCCGCGTGCTCGGCCGCGACGTGCAGTACGTCGACGTCCCGCCCGCCGCCGCCCGCGACGCGATGACCGGCGGCGGCATGCCCGAGTGGCTGGCCGACGCGTTGAACGAGCTGACGGCCGGGCTGAAGGAGAACCGCTTCGCGCTCGCGACCGACGTCGTGGAGCGCGTCGGCCGGAAGACGCCGATCACGCTGGAACAGTTCGTCCGCGAGCACGCGGCTCACTTCCGGTAGCCGGGATGATCGTGCCGCCGGCGGCCGCGGGGTCGTGACCCTGCGCCCGACGATATCATGACGATACGGCAGGCGCAACGCACAGCGGGTCCCCACTGGGCGGAACGTACGCCGTGGCCGGATTCTCAACACGACGACGTCAAGAAGCAGGGGTGGAGCATGTCGAGGCTTATTGTTCTCACGGCCGTCGTGCTGGTTGTCGCCGTCCTCGTCGGGTGCAATTCGACCCGTACGGGCGTCCGTGAAGCTCACGAACGCGTTGCCGTTCCGAGCACCGCGGCCTCGGATTCCCCACGACCTGATCACGCGGATCGCATCCTCACCGCGCTGCCGCCGATCGCGGCGATCGACGTGGTGACGGACCTGTACGGGAACTTCCAATTCGAGGGCGTCACGCTCGGCGGCCATCGTTCCAGCCCTCCGCAGCCGGAGCGGGTCGACCAATTCTCCGGCCGCGCCCGCGCGGTCAGCGCCGACGGCGAGATGATGCTCGCGGTCTGCCGCTGGGTCCGCGAGGGGCAGTCCGAGATCCTCTTCCAGTCCGACCTGCCCGCCGACCGGCACGCGTACGTGGTCAAAGAACTTCGCAAGGAACTGGAGGCCCGCACGCCGGCGCCGGCCGCCGAACGGTAGGGGCCTGACGCGCCGTCGTCAGCACCGCGCAATGTTGCGTCCCGATGCCGTTCCGCGAGGGGAACCGTGGGAGCAAGCTCCCACGGCGTTCGAGGACGCTACGCGATGAGCCGCCGTGGGCGGGCGACGGCGCTACGTCGCGCGCGCCGCGTCGCCGGCGCGCGCGGGGTGAACCGACTTCCTGAACCGAGTCGCACGCGATTAACCTGCGCGCCCCGTCCCTCGCGCCGTGCGCCCCGTACGCGCGACGCCGCGCATCGGCTACACTCCCGCCGCCGTGGCGACGACGCAACGTTACAAGCTCACGATCGCCTACCGCGGCACGCGTTACCACGGGTGGCAGGCGCAGCCGCTGCTCGACAACTTCGCCGGCGACCGCCCGCCCGAGGGGCAGGGCATGCGGACCGTTCAGGAGACGCTCGAGCGCACGCTCGCCGGCGTGCTCCGCCACCCGGTCACGCTCAGCGGGTCGTCGCGCACCGACAAGGGCGTGCACGCCAAGGGGCAGATCGCCCACTTCGACACCGATAAGGTGCAGATCCCGCGCGAGGGGCTCCGCCGGGCGATCAACCACCGCCTGCCGGAAGACATCCTGATCCGCAAGCTCGAGCCGGTGCCCGACACGTTCCACGCGCTCTACTGCCCGGAGCGCAAGCGCTACCAGTACACGATCTGGAACCACCCCAACCGCCCGGTCTTCTTCTTCGACCTCGCCTGGCACCGCTGGTTCGCGCTGAACTCGGCGAAGATGGCCGAGGCGGCCAAGCACTTCGTCGGCATCCACGACTTCGCCAGCTTCTGCCGCCCGGGCCACGGCAAGCCGCACACGATCCGCACGATCTACGGGTGCAGCGTGGCGCAGCGTGGGCCGCGGATCGTGGTCGGCGTCGAGGGGCGCGGGTTCCTGTGGAACCAGGTGCGGATCATGGTCGGCACGCTCGTGCACGTCGGCCTGGGCAAGTACCCGCCGGACGTGATCGTCGAGATGCTCGCCGCCAAGGACCGCACGGCCGGCGGCCCCACGGCGCCGGCGCACGGGCTCTACCTGCAGTGGATCAAGATGAAGCCGGGCGTCGAATGCATGACCCAGCAATCGGCCGACGCGGCCGCCGACGCCGCACCGTCGGGGCTGAAGTTCCCCGAGGCGTTGGCCCTCGGCTCGGAGTTCGACGACGACGACGCGTAACCGATGCGTGACCTCGACGACCTGTTCGCCGCCCTCGCCCGCTCCAAGTTCCGCAGCCGCTTCGCGTTGCGCCCGCCGGAGCGGCGGTACCTCGCGTCGAAGGGGATGGCGACGATCCTCGCCCACGCCCGCGACTTCGTCGAGAAACGCCTCGCCCCGGCCGACCCGCCCAACGACGGCAAGCAGACGCCGTTCCGCAACCACCCGGTGTTCGTCGCCCAGCACGCCACCGCGACGTGCTGCCGCGGATGCCTCGAGAAGTGGCACGCCATCCCGCGCGGCCGGCCGCTCGACGCGACGGAGATCGACCACGTCATCCGCGTTATAGAACGTTGGCTGTCCGCGCTGCGACCCTGACGCCGGCCGAATCCGGCACGCGCGCCGCGCTGCGATTCCGGCGGTTTGGCGCGATCGGACGCACCCGCCGGCGGGCGGGGTCAGACGTCGCGGGATCGGAATGCACCCGCCGGGAGAATGCCGCCCGCGCGGCGGAACGGAGGGGCAGTCATGCCCAGAACAATCGTCGTATTCGCAACAATTATCGGCGCCGCGCTCGGCTGCGACAATCGCGACGGCGCCGACCCCGCAGCGGGCCGAGCCGGTGCCGCGGCCGGCCCGGCCGAGGCCTCCCGCCCGGCCGACCCGCCGCCCGCGCCCGTCGTGCCGTCCGTAGCGGCTATGACGGTCAGCGCGCCCGCCGGGATGCCCGCCGCGCCGTCGCCGGCCCCGCGCCGCGCGCTGAAGCCGATGCGCCTCACGATCGAGGACGCGCTCGCCTCGCTCCGCGCCGCCCGCCTCGACGTCCGCGACCGCGCCGACTGCGCCGTCGTCCCCGCCGACGTCGCCGAGTGTTGCGCCGTGGCGATCGACGGCACCCGCGTCGAGATCTTCCGTTACGACCTGCGCGTCGAGCAGCACCGGCGGGCGCTCGACCGCCGCGCCGCGGCCGGCGAGGTCGAGCGTTTCGGCACGTTCGCCGTGCACCGTGTCGACCACCCGCAGATGCGCCGTGTCCGCGGGGCGCTGTCGACGTTCGCCTCACCCGACGGTGCCGAGAGATAGCCCACGCGCGCCCACCCCGCGGCGTGCTCACTTCAGCCGGCACGTCTCCAATCCCAACAACGATCTCACTCGCCTCCCGGG
>JAUJNJ010000132.1 GCA_030448225.1 Phycisphaerae bacterium | reverse complement strand
CGCCCGGGCCTGTGGCCGAGCCGGCCGTATTGTTCGCCAGCAGCGTTCCCGCGTTAAGGGTCGTCGGGCCGGCGTAGGTGTTGGCGCCGCTCAAAGTGAGCGTGCCGGAGCCTGACTTCACCAGTCTGAGATCGCGGACTCCGTTCCGGATCGAGCCCGCGTAGGTCGTGGCGGCGGTCTGATCGGAGGTGAGGGTGGAATCCGCGGTGCCGCCCGGGGTGATGTTGGCCACGCTGGTCCCGCTGAGCGACGTCACCGTCAGGCTATGACCGTTCATGTCGAGCGTTCCGGCGTTGATCCCGAGACTGCCGACGCCCAGGGCCTGCGCGTGGCCGAGTCGCACGGTGCCGCCGTCGATCACGGTGCCCCCGGTGTAGCTGTTGCTGCCGCCGAGCGTGAGCGTGCCCGCGCCCGTCTTGGTGAGACCGCCGCCGCCGCCGACCGTCGTCATGATGCCGATGGCGAACCCGTTGCTGTCGATGTGGGCCCCGCCCGGGCCGACCGTCACGTCGCCCGGGGCGAAGAAGTAAAGGAAGTCGCCGTCGTCGGCTCGGGCCTGCAGAACGCCGCCGTTGAAATGGAGGGAGCCGGTACCGCCCGCCTTCGTGACGCGCGTGGTGGACAGCACGCCGCGAGCGCCGGGGCTGCCGGAGATCGAGATCGTGCTCGCGCCTGACCCAATGCCGGTGATGATGGTCCCGCCCACGTTGACCACGCCGCCGTTCACCGCGAGGCTCCCGGTCCGGGTGTTGCCGATCACGAGGTCGGCGGAATTGTTCCAGGTGCCACCGTTCACGCTCACGCGCCCGGTGCCGCCGCCGCCGATCTTGCCGCTGGCGGAGGTGACCGAACCTCCGTTGATCTCGAGACTCGACGTGCCGTCGTAATATCCGAGCTCGAGCACGTTGGCGGACGTGAAGGCACCGGCGTTGATCGTCACGCTGCTCGTGCCGCCGAAGGCCCCCAGGAGCATGTTCGTCGCGGAGACGGTCCCCCCGTTCACCTGGAGGGAACCGCTCCCGTAGGAGCCGACGTAGAGGTTCTCGGAGTTCGCCCAGGTGCCGGAGGAGATCGTCGCGCTGCCCGTCGCGCCGGCCGTCGCGCCCAGGAAGCCGGAGGTATTGCGGAGCGTGCCGCCCGCGATCGACAGGGCGCCGTTGTCGCCGCTGGCATTGCCGACCCGCGTCTCCGCCGCCAGGTGGGTGATCCCGCCGGTCAGGGCCAGGGTTCCGCTGTTGACCGACGTTCCGCCGGTGTAGGTGTTCGCGCCGGAGAGGGTCAGCGTGCCCGCGCCGATCTTGTTGAGGCCACCGACGCCGCTGAGGGCCGGGTTGATGCCGATGGCGAACCCGTTGCTGTCGAGGAAGGCCCCGCCGGCGCTGATCGTGACGTCCCCCGGGCGGAAGGCGGTGATGAAGTCGCCCTGGTTCGCCCGCCCCTGCAGGATGCCGCCGTCGAACGTAAAGGCGTTCCGTTTGGAAAGGTAGCCGGTGCCCGCGGAGACCACGCGGCTGGTGGAGAGGGTCCCCCGGCTGCCGCTGCCGCTGCTCAGGTTTACCGTCGCCTGGCTGTACGTCGGGTCGAGCCCGACGTAGGTGTTCCCGCGGACCTCGACCAGGCCACCGCTCACGTTGACGGTGCCGGTACTGTAGATGCCCGCGATCCTAAGGTCGGACCGGATCGTCCAGGCTCCGCTGCTCACGTTGACGGTGCCGTTCCCGCCGCCGCCGACTCCCGAAACGCCCCCGGTGCCGACGATCCCGTTCAGACTATTTGCCGTCCCACCGTTGATCGTCAGGGTCGCCGACCCACCGCTCGAGGCGACGATGTCACTGTCGACATTCAACGCGCCGCTGGTCACGGTCACGGAGCCGTGTCCTCCGTTGCCGATGCGGACGGAATCGGAGACGGACACAGTCCCACCATCGGTCACCTCGACGAAGCTTCCGCCGCCGCTTCCCACCGCGAGGGGGCCGGTGTTCAGCCACGTCCCTCCCTTGACCCGCACGCCCCCCCGTTCCCCGATATGGGCGGAATAGCCGCGCAGCGTGCCGTAGAGCTCGAGGTTCGTGAAGTGGTTCGTGGTGGAATCGATCGCGAGCGAGCTATAGGTCGCGACGTACGCGGCGTTGACGGGAATGACCACCGTGTTCGGCCCGTTGTACACCACGTTCATGAGCCGAACGTTGTCGGCGGCGGTCGGCACGACCCCGCCCGTCCAGTGGGCCGGGACGTTCCAGTTGGCCGTCCCGGACATCCGCCAGTCGATGTTGGCCGCGCTGACCGAACCCGTGACGACCAGGGACGCGAAGCAGGCGGACAGGACTTGTCGACCGTGCGGTGGACGGAATGCGGCGGTGGCGGACGTTGGTCGCGGGCGACTCCGGGCGCTGTGCCGCGCCGGGGAGGCCGGTAGGGAAAACGGGTGACGCATCGGCATCAGGAAACTCTCGATCAGTAAGGGGCCACCGGGGTGGACCATCGCGGCAGCCTGCAGGGCAAGAACGCCGACGAACAACGTTCGTCGGTCCGCGCCCGAAGCTCCCGAACTAAGCACGAAGCTGCGCCTCGCGGCAACCTACCCCCGGGCGGAAACACCGGGCGCCGCCGAGGCGACGGCGGCAAGGCGAGCTCCACGCGCGCACGGTCCACGGTGCCGACCGCGCGGGTTGGGCCGCCACGTTTCTCCTGCCAGTCGTGTTCTGAAGGGGGCGAGCAGACTATAGGTCATGAATTGCGCAACGCAAGGAAATAAGAACGCGCCGAAAACCGCAGCCACGCCTGTGGCAGGGCACGCCGCACGCCAATCGGACGTGACTGAAGTCGACGTCGAACGTGCCGCAGTTGTACCGCCCGCTGGCCGACCCCACGAAGAAGTTGGTCGCGGGAGCGGTAAGTGCCGCGGGCGGCGCGGCAGGTAGTCGCGACCAGAGTTCCGACTAAGCCGGGCGCAACACACCGAACGGAAGCGGGCCACGCGGCAGGAAAAAGGCAGGTGGAAACGGAGTCCCGCAATTTGCTTGAAACGCGGCCGGCGATCCCTATCGTAGTCGGACGGGAGTGATGGCCGGGGCACGGGGTACTGGGCGTACCCCCGACGCGAACCCTCAGAAACTCGTACGCACGTCGTCGGCTATCCGCAGGTCACGCCTGCGGGGGTCAGTCCCCGTGCGCACGTTCCCACGTCCAAAGGACTGCTCGCCCGACGGAGCAGGTAGGGTGAAGCGATGCGCAGGGTCACGTTGCTGTGGGCCGCGGGGGCCCTCGTTCTCCTCATTGGCCTCACGCCCGCCGCGCGCGGGGCCGGGCTGGCGCTGACGAGCTCGAACCCCGCCGGCAGCCCGCTCACCTTCCAGGCTGGCGCGACCTCCCCGTCGATGCTGATCAAGGTCGTCGCCGACGCGAGTCCGGCGAGCCCCGGCCCGGCCGACCGAATGACGGCTTGGCAGTTCCGCCTCCAGGTCGTCCCCGACGCCGGCGCGACCGGCGCCGTGACGTTCAACAACCCGTCGGGCTCCACGCCCGCCGACCCTCCGAACTACGTGTTCGCCGACGGCGTCGGCATCTTCGCCGCCCGGTCCGCGGGCAACACGGTCCTCGACGCCAACGACTTCGATATCGCCGCCGCGTCTACACCGTCGCCGACCCTGCCGGTGCGAACCTCTCGGTCGACTTCGCCGCGTCCGCCGACGCCGAAGCGAACCTTCGCCCTCTTCGCGGTCGCCGACGCCGCCGCCACGCCTGGACCGACGCCGCCTTCGACAGCCGCAGCTGATTGTCCCGTTCGGCGGCGGTTTCGTGCGGATCGGCACGATCGTGGTGCCGGAGCTCGCGGGCGGTACCGTCTCGATCTTCGTCGCTGCTCGTCGCGCTCCGCCGCTGCCGCCGCGGCCGGGGCACCGCCGTGCCATCGACCCGCGCCGCGACGTCGTGGGTGATCGAACGGTTCAGCGAGGCGGGGTGAGCCGCTTCTGCGGTTGCCTCAACGCGGGTTCGTCCTGCCGTCTTGGAAAGGTGCAAGGCTGGGGCGAATGGCCTGATCGATCGGGTGGTGCGGGAGTTCCGCGAACGCGCGGCGCGCTGGGCGATCTCCGGCCAACCCCGCGGGGTCGGTTCCGCGCGCGACCAGGCGCTCGTGCGGCGGAACTCGCCGAGGCGCCGAACGCCGGACGCCGATGTCGGGCGAGATCGTCACCGCCGCGCTGGGCGCGACATGTCGGCGGCCAAACGCCGAACGTCACGTTCGCGACGGTGGTCGCGCGATTGGGCAAGGGCGTCGACCGCGTCTTCAACACCGGTACGGTTCCGTGCGGCAACTTCAAGACGATCGCCACCGACGACGCCGCTGGCGCGACCGACCCGACCACGCCCGTCGACCGCGTCTTCGCAGGTGACGGCGTGTTCGTCCGCCAGCACCTGGTCCGCCCTTCATGACCGGCCCGCAGGCCGCGGCCTGCCGCGTCGCCTGGCTACGCGGTGCCGGGCGCCGCAGCAGCTGGCGTCCGTGCTGTGGGGCGAATGACCGCGTCTCCGTGCGGTTCGACAAGAACGTCGTCGGCGGCGGACGACCTGGTGCAATCACTACGCGGCTGCCCGCTCGGCCTGGGGCGACCGTCGCGTACGACGCTGCCACGTCCACCGCGACCCTGGTCCTCGCGGGCGCCGCCACGGTCGGCAACGACAAGCCCTGCTCGTCCTTCGGCGGGCGGCCAGGCGTGGCCGCGCGCGCGGCGGCCAGCGCCTCGACGGCGAGTGGCTCGACGCCGCCGCCGCGTTCACTCCGGCGACGGCGCCGCCGGCGGCGACTTCTCGTTCCGGCTGAACGTCGCGGCCGGCGACGCGAACGGCGACGGGTTCGTCAACACGACCGACGGCGTCCTGATCCGCGCGGGCGCGGCCCCGTCCGCGTACCAGCCGAAGCTCGACGTGAACGTCGACGGCGCGGTGAATGCGACCGACTTCTCGGTCTACCGGCCGCTGATCGGCAGGGGCCTGCCCGCGGCCGACCCGGGCGGCACCCCGGCCGGCGGCTGGGCGGCGGCGACGACCGCCACCCCGCCCACGCCCGCAGGCGTCGCCGGCACCGCGGGCACGCTGACGGCGCCGATGAGCGCGCAGCTGGTCGTCGACGCGAACTCGGACGGCAACGTGGACGCCGGCGACACGCTGCGGTACTCGGTCACGATCACCAACAACACCGGCGGTGACGCCGGCGGCCTGACGTTCGCCTCGACGCTCCCGCCGAACCTGACGCTCGTCCCCGGCTCGCTCAGCGCGTCGCCGGTGCTGTCCCGCGGTGCCGCCGACGCCTCGTCGCTGGCCTACACCGAGAACGCCGCGGCCGCCGCGGTCCTCCCCACACTTCTCGTCGGTGACCCGGACGGCACGATCTCAGGCGCGTCCGTCAGCGTCGCCGGCTGGGCGAGCGGGCAGGACGCGCTCACGTTCGGCCCCGCGCCGGCCGGCGTCACGCCGACGTACGACGCGGCGACCGGCACGCTCACGTTCGCCGGGTCTGCCACGGCGGCCCTCTACCAGGCGCTGCTGCGCACGATCGCCTACAGCAACACGAGCGAGAACCCCAGCACCGCCGCGCGCACGCTGAGCCTGTCCGTCGGCGACGGCACGTTCACGAGCAACATGATCGCCCGCGGGATCGCCGTCACTCCGGTCAACGACGCGCCAGTCCTCGGTGGAACCGACACCGCCGCGCTGGCCTACGTCGAAAACGCCGCCGCCACGGCGGTCGTGCCGAACCTGACCGTCAACGACGTCGACAACAGCACGCTCGCCAGCGCGACGGTCACCGTGTCCGGCTGGGCCAACGGGCAGGATGCCCTCGCGTTCACGACGCCCGCGAACACGACGGCCAACTACAGCGCCGCGGCCGGCACGGTCACGCTGACTCCCAACGCCGGGTTCACGCTCAGCCCCGCGGCCGCCCAGGCGTTCCTGCGGTCGATCACGTATGCCAACACGAGCAACGACCCGGCTACCGCCGCCCGCACGTTCAACGTGCAGGTCAACGACGGCGGCGCGGCGAACAACCTGAGCAACACGTTCAGCCGCGTGATCAACGTCACGGCCGTCAACGACGCCCCGACCGCCGTCCCTGGCACGGGGTACGCCGCCGCCGCCAACGTGCAGATCACGTTCCCCGCCACCGCGGGTAAGGGGCTGCTCGTCAACTCGACCGACGCCGAGGCCGGCACGACGCTGTCGATGGACACGTCGCCGGTCAACCAGGTCGGCTGTACGGTCACGCTGAGCGCCGACGGCGGCTTCGTGTTCAACCCCAACGCCGGCTTCACCGGGACCGCGACGTTCCAGTACCGCGTGCAGGACAACGGCAACCCCGCGCCGGGCGTGTTCAGTTCTTACGTGACCGTGTCGGTCCCGGTCGCCGGGCCGGCCGTGTTCTTCGTCGACGACGACGCCGCCGCCGGCGGCACCGGCACGCTCGCCGCCCCGTTCCAGACGCTCGCCGCCGCCGCGGCGGCGGCCACCACGTCCGGCAACCGCATCTTCCTCTACGAGGGCGCCTACGCCGGCGGCGTCACGCTCGCGAACGGCGTGCTGCTGTACGGGCAGGGCGTGGGCGGCGCGTCGTTCGACGCGGTCCTCGGCATCGTCCCGCCCGCCGGCAGCCTCGCCCGCCCCACGATCAACGGCGCCGACCCGGTCGTCACCACGACGGTCGCGGGCACCAACGGGATTAACCTCGCCGCCGGCGCGAGCAACACGATCGCCGGGCTGACGGTCGGCAACACCACCGGCAGCAAGGTCACGTCCGGCCTGACATTCGGGACGCTGACCGTCGCCGACGCGACGCTCAGCGGCAGTGGCCAGGCGCTGAACCTCACCGGCGGCACGCTCGCCGCGACGTTCGATGCGGTCTCCTCGACCGGCGGCGTGAATGGCGTCAGCCTGACGACGGTTGGCGGCAACCTAGCCATGAATGGCGGCGCCCTCAGCGGCCTGACCGGTGACGACGTCGTCATCAGCGGCGGCGCCGCCAGCGTCACGTACGCCGGCACCATCACGAACACCACCGGGCGGTCGGTTAATGTCGCCAACAAGACGGGAGGGACCGTCGCGTTCACCGGCGCGATCTCCGACACCGGCACCGGCATCTCGCTCACCGCCAACACCGGCGCGACGATCAACTTTGCGGGCGGGCTGAGCCTCAACACCGGGGCCAACGCGGCGTTCGCGGCCACCGGCGGCGGCACCGTCTCGGTGAGCGGCACGAACACGATCACGACAACTACCGGCACGGCCGTGAACGTTGCCGGCACGACGATCGGCGGCGGCGGGATGACGTTCGCGTCGGTCTCCACGAACGGCGCGGCCAGCGGCATTCTCCTGGACGCGGTCGGGGCGGGGACCGTCACCGTCAACGGCGGCTCGATCGTCAACGCCACCGCCCGCGGCGTCGACGTCAACGGCGGCACCGGGAACGTCACCTACGCCGGCACGATCAGCACCACCGCGGCCGGCCGCTCGGTCGAGGTGACCGGCCACACCGGCGGCACGGTCCTGTTCAGCGGGACGGTCGCCGACGGCGGTCTGGGCGTCAACCTGACGGGAAACACCGGCGGCACGATCAACTTCACCGGCGGATTGAGCCTCGGCACCGGCGCCAACGCCGCCTTCACCGCCACCGGCGGCGGCACGGTCACCGCCACGCAGAACAACACGACGATCGTCAACACGCTCGCGACGACGACCGGCGTCGCCCTGAACGTCACCGGCACGATGATCGGGGCTCCCGGCTTGATCTTCCGGAGCATCTCCGTGAACGGCGCGACCAGCGGAATCGTGCTGAACAACACGGGCACGGCGGGCGGGCTGAGCGTCACCGGCGACGGGAGCACCGTCCGTGGCGGCAACGGCTCCGGCGGCGTGATTCAGCGCACGAGCGGCGCGGGCATAGTCCTCACCAACACGCGCAGCCCGTCCTTCAATAACGTGACCGTCCAAACGACCGCCGGCAGCGGCGTCAACGGCACGGGCGTCACGAACTTCACCTTCACCAACGGCACGATCGACAAGTCGGGATTGAGCGACGCCGAGGCGATCACCGGCGCGCCGGACGTGTCGAACATCGCTTTCAACCAGGGGCAGACGGGCGTCACGAACAACGTCAGCGGGACCGTGACGATCACGAACAACGTTTTGTCCAAGGCCTTCTATCACGGCGTGGACGTCTACAACACGACCGGAACGATCGACGACCTCAACCTCTCGGGCAACACGATCTCCAGCACCGCGTCGGCCGACACCAGCGACGGCTCCGGCATCCGCGTCATCCTCCGGCCGGCGTCGGGAAACAACACGGTGCTGACGCGGGCCTCGATCGACAACAACACGGTTACGACCATCACCGGACCCGGCATTCAGGTGCAGGGCGGGTCGGTCGTCGCGACGGCCGGCACCTACGGCACCGTCGGATCCACCACGGACGTCGTCTCG